>NZ_JBVHPJ010000005.1:438147-497515 GCF_055567995.1 Streptomyces sp. NPDC026246
CCCGGGGGCCCCCGGGCCGGGGCCCCGCCGCCGGCCGGGCCGCGGCCCCCACGGCGCCCCCCCGCCCCGCGCCGGGGCCCGCCCCCCCGGGCGCGGGGGGCGGCGGCCGCTTCGGCGTGCTCACTCGGGCACCGGGGCCGCGACGCCGCTGCGCATCACCTGCCGCGCCTGACGCAGCAGTTCGCCGAGCCGCAGGGCGAGGTGCGCGGTGACGCCGTAGAGGGCGTGCACGGCCGGCAGGCGTTCCAGGCGGGGGGCCAGCGCGGAGAGGGCGATCGCGGCGGCGACACCCGCCCACGCCACGGGTCCGAGCGGCGTGCAGCCGAAGAAGTGGCTGACGCCGGGTGTCTGGACGAGGGCGGCTAGCACGGCGGCGGACCCGAGGGCGGTGGCCCACACCAGCGGACTGTGCCGCCGCCCCGACAGGGTCTGCACCAGCTGCGCGCCGACCACACCGCACAGGGCCATCGTGGTGGCCCGGCGTTCCGTGCCCGGGGTGAGACGGCCGATCAGGTACGCCGTGACCGCGCCGAGGCAGGTGGTGATGCCGCGGCGGCGGATCGAGCGCAGCAGCGGCGCGCCGAGGACGTCGAGACCCATGGGTCCGGCTGCCGCGTGCTCGGCGGTCGAGGGGTCGTTGCTCGGGGTGACCGCGACGGCCATGGCCGGGAACATGTCGGTGAGCAGGTTCACCAGCAGCAGCTGACGGGTCGACAGGGGGGAGGCGCCGGCCAGCAGGGTGCCGAGGACGCTGAAGCCGACCTCGCCGGCGTTGCCGCCGATGAGGATGCTGACCGCGTCGGCGACGCTGCGCCACAGGGCACGGCCCTCGGCGACCGCGTCGACCAGGACGGACAGGTCTCCGGTGGTCAGGACGAGGTCGGCCGCGTTGCGGGCGGCGGCGGAGCCGCGGGACTCGACGCCGACCCCGACGTCGGCGGCGCGGATGGCCGCGGCGTCGTTGGCGCCGTCGCCGGCCATGGCCACGACCCGGCCGGCCTGTTGCAGGGCTTCGACGACGTGCAGCTTCTGCTCGGGGGCGACCCGGGCGACGACACCGGCTCCGTGCAGGGCCCGGACGCGCTCGCGGCGCTCCATGGCCACCAGTTCGTCGCCGGTGACGACCTCGGTCTCCTCCGGCCAGCCCAGCTGCAGGGCGATGGCGCGGGCGGTCTCCGGGTGGTCGCCGGTGAGCATGACGGGCAGGATGCCGGAGCGGCGCAGCTCCGCCAGCAGGGCGTGCGAGGTGTCGCGGGGCACGTCGGCCAGCGCGACGAAGCCGCTGAACTCCAGGTCGGCCAGGGGCGCGTCGAGTTCGGCCTGGGCGTCGTCGGCCCGGCAGGGGCGCCGGGCGACGGCGAGGAGCCGCAGGCCCTGCCCGGCCAGTTCGTGGGCGGTGCCGGTGGCGTGGGCGGGCAGGTCGCGGCAGGCGGGCAGGATCGTCTCGGGGGCGCCCTTGACGACCAGGAGTTCGCCGAGGTCGGGGTCGCCGCCCCGGCCGACCGCCGCCGCGTAGCCCCGGCGGGTCTCGAAGGGCAGTTCGCCGGCCGGGGTCCAGCCGGGGTCGGGCGGGGCCACGTCCAGGACGGCCTCGTCGGTGGCGTGGGCGATGCGGCGGCCCTGCCCGGTGTCCTCCTGCGGGCAGGCGCGGGCGGCCAGGCGTACGACGGGGGCGGCATGGTCGCTGCCGGTGTCCAGGACGGTGCCGTCGGCGGTGGCGACCTTGACCAGACGCAGCTTGTTCTCGGTGAGGGTGCCGGTCTTGTCGAAGCAGACGGTGTCGACCCGCCCGAGCGCCTCCAGCGTGCGCGGGGTGCGGACCAGCACGCCCCGCCGGGACAGCCGCCGGGCGGCGGCCATCTGGGCGACCGTCGCGACGAGCGGGAGCCCTTCCGGCACGGCCGCGACGGCGACGGCGACGCCACCGCTGACAGCACGCCGGACGGGGCTGCCGCGCAGCAGGGACAGTCCGGTCACGGCGGCGCCGCCGGTGAAGGTCACGGGCAGGGCCTTGCGGGTCAGTTCCTGCAGCCGTGCCTGCACTCCGGCGGGTGGCGGGGTGCGGGCGGCGAGGGTGACGGCCCGTCCGGCCTCGGTGCGTTCGCCGGTGTCGACGACGAGGGCGGTGGCGTGTCCGGCCACGACGGTCGTTCCCTCGAAGACCATGCAGGTGCGCTGAGCCACCGGCAGGCCGGGCGTGGACTCCACGGACTTGGTCACCGGCAGGGACTCGCCGGTGAGGGCGGACTCGTCGACCTCCAGGCCGTCGACGTCGAGCAGTCGCGCGTCGGCCGGGACGACGTCGCCGGCGCCGAGGCTGATCTCGTCGCCGGGCCGCAGCCGGGTGGCGTCGACGGTGACGGTGCGGTGGCGGCCCTCCTGCCTGCGGGCCTTGGGCTGCTGGCGGGCCGCGAGCCGGGCGAGGGCCTGCTCGGCGCGCAGCCGCTGGAGTCCGCCCGTGACGGCGTTGAGGTCCATGGCGCCGACGACGAGCAGCGCGTCGACCATCGAGCCGAGCAGCGCGGAGGCGACGGCGCCGGTGGCGAGGACGGGGGTGAGGGGGTCGTCGAGTTCGCGGCGGACCGCCCCGGCGGCCTGCCACGTCCAGCGGGCCGGGGCGAGGGCGGGGTGCCGGCCCACGCGCGTGGCCTGCCGCCGTGAACGGTCGGTGAGCACGGCGAGGCCCTGGGGTTCGTCGTCCCGGCGGGTGCGGCCGATCCGGTCGCGGGCCTCGTCGGGCTCCAGGGCGTGCCAGGGGATGTGCAACCGCGGCGGGGGCGGGGTGGCCCTGGCGATCCGGGTCGCCTCCAGCCAGCCGGTCACCAGGGCGTTCGCGGCGGCGATGTTGACGGGGGCGTGCCGGGTGAGGGGCCACAGGAACCGCCCGCCGGGGGGCCGTCCGCCGCGGGCCACCAGGAGCCCCGACAGGGCGGCCCCGGCGCGGGCCAGGGTCTGCGAGCGGCGCCCGACGCGACGGGCCGCGGGGATGGCGGAGAGCAGTCGCCAGACGTCGGCGAGGCCGCCGGGCGCGAGGGCGTCGGCGCCCCAGGGGACGGCGGCGCGGCCGTCGGTGAGGGCGATGGCCACGTCGGCGGCCGGCAGACCGGCCGCGAGGTCGCCGCCGCCGGAGCCGTCGAGGCGGGCGACGGCGACCACCACGTGCCCGTCGCCCTGCAGGGCCCGTACGACGTCGCCGAACGGCTTGGCGCCCGGGGCGACCTCGTCGGCGAGCCGGGTGATGTCCTTCAGGTCGGAACCGCCGGCGATCACCACGTGCAGTCCGGCGCGGCGGGCGGCGTCCAGGACGGCCTCGGCGAAGGGGTGCACGGGGTCGTCGGGGAAGCCGTCGGCGTCGTCACCGGTCTCCGTGCGGCGGCTGCGCAGGGCGCCGGCGTGCAGGACCAGGGCGTCGGCGATCTCCAGTTGCCGCATCCGCTCCCCGCTGCGCAGGAGGATCCCGGCGCGGGCGAGGTGGGTGCCGAGAAGGGAGTTGAAGGCGACCGGACCGTAGCGGGCCGCCTTGGGCGATCCGGCGAGGACGGCTTCGGCCGCCTCGCCCGTGTCGTGGGTGACGAGGAGGGTGGCGGCGGCGCCGACGAGACTGCCGGTGCTGGCGTGGGAGGCGTACTCCTGGGCCGGTG
The DNA here is from genome assembly GCF_055567995.1 of Streptomyces sp. NPDC026246. NCBI lineage: Bacteria > Bacillati > Actinomycetota > Actinomycetes > Kitasatosporales > Streptomycetaceae > Streptomyces > Streptomyces sp. NPDC026246. The sequence goes on from NZ_JBVHPJ010000005.1 coordinate 441,789, forward strand.
TCACCTTGAGCGGCGGGCGGGTGTCCGGCGGGGCCGGCAGGCTGGTGCGGCGGTCGTGGCAGATGTCGTCGTGCAGGGCCTCGAAGGCGGCGGCGCGGGCCACGGCCTCGGTGAGCTGGCTGCCGCGCAGCACGCCGTCGAGGACGAGGGCCAGGGGGGTCTGGCCGGCGCCGTGGGCGGCGGCGTTGGCGGCGGCCAGGATCAGTTCCATGCCGGAGGTGCCGAAGCGGCGGCGCAGCACGGCCCGGAAGCGCGGGTTCTCGCGGAGCAGCGTGACGGTGGCGGTGACCATGCGCGAGGTCGGTGGCAGGCGCAGGGAGCGGCCGGCCATGGCCCCGGCCGCTCCGGCGGCGTCCATCAGGATCGCGGCGGCCGTCACCCGTACCTCACGGGGGTCCCCCGGGTGGGTGGTCTCCCGGGCGACCGGGTCGGCGTCCTCGCTCAGGCCGAGACGCGCGGCCAGGGCGGTGGCGTGCTCGGTGACGGTGTCGGTGGCGGCGTCCTCGGCGACGGTGATCACCAGGCGTGCCAGTCCCTCGTCCCAGTAGGCCGCGAGCACGTCGGGGTGGTCGAGGAGTTCGTCCGCCGCCCGGCGGGCGAACGCGGCGGTCTCCCCTTCCGGGTGCCGCAGGGCGAGGTGGACGCGCCCTCCCGCCGTCCAGTGCCGTCCGCCGCGAAGGGCGTTGCGGGCGACGTTGCGGACGCGGCGTGTGGTGCCGTAGGCGGAGGCGGCCGTGCGCGCGGTGCCGCGGGCGGCGCCGGCGGCAGCGCCGGCCAGGGCCCCGACGAGCGGGGCGGCGTCGAAGCGAGTGAGCATCTGCTGCCGTCTTTCGGGTCAGCCGGTGGAGCGGCTGGTGTCGGTGTCCTGCCGGTGGCCGTGGTCCTCGCCGTGGGCGGCGGCTTCGTGCACCTGCTTCAGGGCGGAGGCGGTGGCGGTGTCCCCGACCTTGGCGGGCTGCTCGTGGACGTGCCGTTCGGACCGCTCGCGCCGGTGGCGGGAGGGGGCGAGCCGGTCGCCGGGGCCGTAGGAGGAGGTGCCGGACTCCTCCGGGGCGGACGGCTCTCCGGCGGTGGTGCCGGCCGTGGTGGCGCCGTCGGGGGCGGCGCCGTCGGGCCGCGGTCCGGGCCGGGGCTGGGTCAGCCAGGCGACGGCGGCGCCGGTCAGTGCGACCGGCCACTCCACGACGCCGGCGACGCCGAGCACCCCGGCACCCGCGTAGACGGCCATCCGGCGGCCGCGGGGCGACACGGCGCCGATCCTGTCCAGGGTCTGCGTCGCGACCCTGCCGACCTGTTCAGCGCCGGGCAGGTGCTTCAGGCCGGAGGCGACGGCTCGCAGGGGCTGCGGGAGAGCGGCCGCTGGTGCTGGGTGGTTCATGTCGACCTCCACGGAAGCGTGCCCGGTGGTTTCGGCAGATTTACGGCCTTTGCCCCCATACTCCGCTGTCGGGGGTCAGCGCGCTTGTCTTGTTCGGCCGGGGGCCTCAGGTCACGGTCTGGCCGTCGTGGATGCCGCCCTCGCAGCGCTTGGTGTATCCGTCGTCGCCCTGCCCCACGGCGGAGATGATGATCATGCCGCCGCCGGCGATGCACTGACTGGGAGTGACGTCCGCAGGAAGGGCGGCGGCGCGGGCGGGCAGCGCGAGCGCGGACAGGGCCAGGGCGGCGATCACGGCGTGGGGCAACGTGCGCATGGGTGCTCCTTGTCGGCTGGACGGACCCGGGCGCTCCGGGCCGCTCCCAGCCTGACCAGGAGATACGCGCGCCGCCACCGGAGCGCGAGCCGCGGGCCCGGGTACGACGGCCGCCGGAAGGGAGCACCCGGCGGGGCACCGCGACCGCCGGCGGGACACCGCAACCGGAGTCCGGCAACCGCCGCAGGCGCGCCACGCCCCGGGTACGGCGGCAGCTTGACCGGGACACCCCTGAACGAGGTGCCGAGCCCGCCGGACAGGTGGGCCGGCGGCCGCGGGGGTCGCCCGCGGCCGGAAGCCTTCCGTGTCGGGCCGGGCGCGCCGGGTACTTGATGCAGACACACGCAGGCCGTCTCGGTCCGGCGCCGCACGGGAGCGGTGTCCGGTTCGGCGCGAAGGAGTGGTCATGACGCACAACGGGGATGACGCGACGCTCGTCCGGGGGCCGGAGGTCCCGGATCTCCGGCCGGCACCGGGTGGGTCCGACTCCCCGCCGCCCCCACCCGACCTCGCCGCGGACGAACCGCCCCACGAGCTGCCCCTGGACCGCAACCAGGCGATTCTGGAGGCGGCCAAGCAGGTCGGTGCCCTGCTCAAGCGCAAGGGGCACCTGTTCGCGCTGGCCGGCAGCGTCGCCGCGTACGCCCATGGCGGTGAGAAGAACCTCCAGCACGACGTCGACTTCGCGATCCGTCCCGAGGACGCGGACGCCGTCGCCGCCACTCTGCGCGAGGCCGGCCTGAACGTGTACACCCCGCCGGAGGACTGGCTGATCAAGGCCACCTGTTTCGGCCAGCCGGTCGACGTCATCTTCGAGCTGGCGCACCGCCCGGTCGGTGCCGACATGCTGGAGCGGGCCGAGGAACTGTCGGTCGACTCGGTGCGCATGCCGGTGCTGGCCCCGACCGATCTGCTGTGGAGCCTGCTCGCCGCGTTCTCCGAGCACCACTGCGACTTCGGCGCGGTCCTGCCCATCGCGCGGGCCCTGCGCGAGAAGGTCGACTGGGAGCGGGTGCGCGGCGCGTGCGGCGACGAACCCATGCCCGCGGCCTTCTTCTTCCTCCTGGAGCGCCTGAACGTCATCTGAAGGAGCACCCCCATGAGCACCCACGGTTCCCAGGACACCGGCGGCACCGCGCCGCCCGACAACCTGGACTACCGCATCGCCCACCTCCAGGACCGGCTCGCCTCGGGCGACCTCGGTGAACTCGGCGTCCGGGTCGAGGCCCGCGGCCACACGGTGCTGCTCACCGGCACCGTCCCCTCGGCGCCCTGCCGCGACGAGATCCTGCGCACCGTCCACGAGGAGCTGGCCGGCTTCCCGGTCCACAGCGACCTCGTGGTCACCGAGGCGTCCTCCCCCGACCACGCGGAGGAGCTCTCATGATCCGCATCGCAGCCGTCGGGGACATCCACATGGGGCCCGACAGCCAGGGCGTCCTGCGCCCGGCGTTCGAGACCCTGCCCGAGTGCGCCGACCTCCTGCTGCTCGCCGGGGACCTCACCCGGCACGGCACGCCCGAGGAGATGCGGGTCGTGGCGCGGGAGATCCACGGCCTGGGCGTGCCGGTGGTCGCCGTCCTGGGCAACCACGACCACCACGACGACCGCCCCGAGGAGTGCGCGCAGATCCTGCGGGACGCCGGGGCCCACGTCCTGGAAGGACAGGGGACGGTGGTGGAGAGCGGCGGGGCGCGCATCGGCGTGGCCGGCACCAAGGGTTTCGGCGGCGGCTTCGTCGGCCGCTGCGCCGGGGAGTTCGGCGAGCCGGTGATGAAGGAGTTCGTGCGGTACTCGCGCCGCAGCGCGGACGGGCTGCGGACCGCGCTGGAGCAGCTGGGCGAGGAGGGCTGCGACGCGCGGATCGCCCTGACCCACTACTCCCCCGTCGCCGACACGCTGGCGGGCGAGCCGCTGGAGATCTACCCGTTCCTGGGCAGTTACCTGCTGGCCGAGGCGATCGACACCGCGGGCGCGGACCTCGCCGTGCACGGGCACGCGCACGCCGGCACCGAGCACGGCATGACCACCGGCGGCGTCCGGGTGCGCAACGTCGCCCAGCCGGTCATCGGACGGGCCTTCCACGTCTACCACCTGCCGGTCAAGGAGCGCGCCGCGACCGGCGCCGCCGCCCAGCACACCCACTGACCCCCCGCGTTCCCCGAACCGCCGCCGGCGCCCGCCGGCGGCGGTTCGCGTTGCCCGCCGCCGGCCCACCCTCGTACCGCCTGTGGTGTGAACGCCCCGCACGTCGTGCCCGTTTCAGGCATTTTGTCTGCTTAGCATGCGAGCTCCGCGCTCCGCACGTCGGCGATGTCCCCACGCGTTCGCCCGGGGCGCCCCTGCCCCGTACGAGAGGACCCCAGGATGGCGCTGACGGGCCGTCAAGGAACACCGTCCGAGCATGCCTTCTCCCCGCACGACGCCGTACTGCGCTCGGCGGCGCCGCACCTCGCCCGCCGCCGCTTCCTGACCGTCACCGCGGCGGCCGCGATGCTCGCCTTCTCCACCAACCGGCCGGCCCGCGGCGCCACCGCCGCGCGGGAACGCGACGCGGCCCGCATCACCGACGACCCGTTCACCCTCGGCGTGGCCTCCGGTGACCCGCTGCCCGACTCGGTGCTGCTGTGGACCCGGCTGGCGCCCGAGCCCTTCGCCGAGGACGGGGGTCTGGGCCAGGAACGGGTCGTCGTCTACTGGGAAGTGGCGATCGACGAGTGGTTCGCCCTCGTCGAGCAGCAGGGAGCCGCCACGGCCCATCCGGAGTACGCCCACAGCGTGCACGTCGACGTCAAGGGCCTGTCGCCGGACAGCACCTACTACTACCGGTTCCGGGTGGGTGCCTGGATCAGCCCCGTCGGCCGCACCCGCACGGCGCCCGCCCCGGGCAGCGACGCCGACACCCTGCGGCTGGCCGCGGTCGCCTGCCAGGCCTACCAGGACGGCTACTACACCGCCCACCGGCACCTGGCGCAGGAGGACATCGACGTGGTGTTCCACCTCGGCGACTACCTCTACGAGTACGGCGTGAACTCCGCGGGCGGGGCGCGCCGCTACACCGACCGCAAGCTGCCGGACGTCTTCAACCACGAGGCGACCACGCTCGCGGACTACCGGCTGCGCTACGCGCTGTACAAGAACGACCCGGATCTCCAGGCCGCGCACGCCCAGCACCCGTTCGTGGTGACCTGGGACGACCACGAGACCGAGAACAACTACGCCGGGCCCTACGACGAGAAGGGCAGCCCCCAGGACCAGTTCCTGGTGCGCCGTGCCGCCGCCTACCGGGCGTACTGGGAGAACCAGCCCCTGCGCGCCGACCAGCTGCCGCAGGGGCCCGACGCCCGGCTGTACCGCAGGCTCACCTGGGGGTCCCTCGCGCAGTTCGACATCCTCGACACCCGCCAGTACCGCTCCGACCAGGCCTACGACGACCGGCCGCACGCGCCGGGACCCGAGTCGGACGACCCGGCCCGCACGCTGACGGGGGACGCCCAGGAACGCTGGCTGCTGGACGGCTGGCGGAACTCCGACGCGCTGTGGAACGTGATGCCGCAGCAGGTCTGCTTCTCGCAGCGCAAGTTCGACCTGACCGCGCCCGCCCGGGTCTCCATGGACGCCTGGGACGGCTACCGCGCCTCGCGCGAGCGCGTCATGGCGGGCGCGAAGGCCGCGGGCATCGACAACTGGATGGTCCTCACCGGGGACGTCCACGTCGGATACGCCTTCGACATCAAGGAGGACTTCGACGACCCGGCGTCCAGGACGGTCGGCACGGAGTTCACCTGCACCTCCATCGCCAGCGGCGGCGACGGCACCGAGAAGCCCGCCGACTGGAACACGTACATGGAGGCCAACCCGCACATGAAGTACTACGACGGCCGGCGCGGCTACGTCCGGGTGGAACTGGGCCGGGACGAGGCGCAGGTCGACTTCCGGATCGTCCCGGCCATCACGACGCCCGGCGCGTCGATCGCGACGACGGCGTCCTTCGTCACGGAGGTGGGCTCGCCCGGACTGAAGTCCGCCTGACGCCCTCCCGTACTGCACATGGCGCCCTTCCCGGCACCAAAGCGCGAACCGGGGCGGCCTCGGGCATCAGGCCGCCCCCGTCCGGCAAGGCCTCAGCGAACGGCTTCGCCGCGACCGGACCCCGCGTGGCGAGACCCCTGCGGCGCACGCCCGCAGCGCACACCGTGACCGAAGGAGACACATCGCATGGCCCACAGACACGCCGTGACCGGCCGCCGGGCGGCCCTGGCCGCACTCGGCGCGCTCGTCGCCACCGGCATCCCCGCCGCGGCGGCCGAGCCGACGCCCGCGCCCGGCCCCCTGCCCTCGGCCGCCCGGACCCTCGGCGCCGACCGGCCGTCGGCCGGGCTGCTGCGCGCCATGGAGCGCGACCTCGGGCTGACCCCGGCCCAGGCGTCCCGGCGGCTGGTGAACGAGGCGGAGGCCGGCACCCGCGCCGGACTGCTGCGCAACGCGCTGGGCGAGCGGTTCGCCGGGGCGTGGCTGCGCGGCGCCACCTCGCAGGAGCTCGTGGTGGCCACCACGGACGCCGCGGACGTGTCCGCGATCGAGGCCCAGGGCGCCGAGGCCGCGGTCGTGAAGCAGCCGCTGCGCGACCTGCGCGCCGCGAAGGAGAAGCTCGACGCCGCGGCGGCCCGGGTGGGCACCGCGAACACGCCCCTGTGGTACGTCGACGTGCCGGCCAACCGGGTGATGGTGCAGGCCACGAGCAAGAGCGCCGCCGCCGCGTTCCTGGAGGCCGCGGGTCTGGACGCCGGGAACGTGGGCGTGAAGGTCACGGCGAACCGGCCGCGGCTGCTGGAGGACATCACCGGCGGCGACGCCTACTACATCGACGGCACGGCCCGCTGCTCGGTCGGGTTCTCCGTCACCAAGGGCGAGCAGCAGGGATTCGCCTCGGCGGGCCACTGCGGCAAGCCGGGTTCGAAGACCACCGGGCACAACCAGGCGGAGCAGGGCACGTTCCAGGCGTCCACCTTCCCCGGCAAGGACATGTCGTGGGTGGCCGTCAACGACCAGTGGACGGTCACGCCGAACGTCAAGGGCGAGGGCGGGCAGGACCTGCAGATCACCGGCTCGGTGCAGGCGCTGGTGGGGGCTGCGGTCTGCCGCTCGGGCTCCACCACCGGCTGGCACTGCGGGAAGATCGAGCAGCACGACACGAGCGTCAGCTACGCCGAGGGCAAGGTCGACGGGCTGACCCAGACGACCGTGTGCGCCGAGCCGGGCGACTCGGGCGGTCCGTACGTCTCGGGTGCGCAGGCGCAGGGCGTCACCTCCGGCGGCTCCGGCGACTGCACCTCCGGCGGCACGACCTTCTACCAGCCGGTCAACGCCCTGCTCGAGGCGTTCGGCCTCACCCTGACCACCGCCGAGGCGGAGGAGCCGGCGCCGCAGGACGGCACCGCGCAGACCTGGGCCGCCGGGCGGGTGTACGAGGCCGGTGCGACGGTGACCCACGCGGGTGTGCGCTACCAGTGCCTGCAGACCCATCAGGCACAGGGGCCCTGGTCCCCGGTGGGCACCCCGGCGCTGTGGCAGCGGGTGTGACACAGGGTCAGGGCTGCCCGGCGCCGGTGCGGTGGTCACCGGCGCCGGGCGCGCTCCGTCACGCCTCGGCGAGCAGCTCGTACGCCCGGGCCACGAACGGGTCGTGGGCCCGGAAGCGCCGTGTGCAGACGGCGGCCAGTGCCGTGCCGGTGTCGGGACGGAAGCCCAGGAACGCCTGCTGGCCGAGGGTGGCGCCGCTGTGGAAGTACATCGGTCCCCCGTCGGTGGGGTGACGGAACCACGCGATGGTGTGCACGTGCCGGTGCGTCAGTCCGCGGCGCAGCACCGGGCGGCGCACCGCACGCAATGCGGCCGCGAGGGTCGGTGAGTCTTCCTGAGCGCCTGCGGGGTCGAGGTGGGCCTCGAGGAAGGTGAGCAGGTCCCCCGGGGTGGCCCGGAGCGCGCCGGCCGCCTGGAATCCGCCCGCGTCGAAGGCGGGTACGGGGGTCCGGCCGTCCTTGTCGTGCCCCGGGGCGTCGAGTTCCGGGCCGTCCGCGTGCAGGGTGGTGCCGGTCAGGCCGAGCGGACGCAGGACCTGCTCGGCGACCAGCCTCTCCCAGGGGGTTCCGGTGGTGGCCGCCAGGGCGTGTCCGAGCACGGCGACGCCGTAGTTGGAGTAGCACCACCGGGTGCCGGGGCGGTGGCGGGGCCGGTGGCGCAGGAACGCCCGGACGACCAGTTCGGCCGGGAAGCAGGCGTAGGGGTTGGTGTGCCAGGCGGGCAGCGCGCGCCGCAGGAAGCCGGGCGGCAGGGCGGGCAGTCCGGAGGTGTGCGTGATCAGGTGGGCGAGCGTGACCGGGTGGGCGCCGGGGGGACGCCCCGCGTCGAGGAGCGCGGCGGCCGGTTCGCCTCCGGTCACCGTGCCGCCGTGGATGAGCCGGGCCAGGAGCAGCCCGGTGAAGGTCTTGCCCGCCGAGCCGACCTCGTAGCGCAGTGCCTCACGGGGCAGGGACCGGCGGCCGGCGGTGCCGCCGCTCATGACCGTGCGCCGGCCGCGGCGGGAGACGGCGAGGACGACGTCGGGGGCGTCGGCCGCGTCGACGGCCTCGGCGAGCCGCCGGGCGAGGGGCTCGGTCGCCGGTCCGCGCGGGTCGGGGGCGTCGTCCGCGAGGGCGGGGTGCGGGGGCCGCGTCTCCTCGTCGTCGCAGGGCTCGCCCGGCCAGAACACGTGGGGCGAGCCGGGTGCGAGAAGGGATCCGGACCCCGTCATGAGGCGTGGGAGAGCGCGGACAGGGACCGGGACGTGGCCAGGAACGAGGCGAACGCGGCCACCAGTGTGGGGTGGTAGACGATGTCGAACACCTCGTCCGGCTCGCCCTCGGGCATCGTGCGGATGGCGGGCATCGCGCCGTCGGGCTGCTGGGCGGCCGCGAACGCCTCCCAGGCCGGGGGGTCCAGCGTGGGCCGGGGCAGACAGGCGTCGACCACCAGCAGCTCACCGAGCAGGTCCCAGCGCCGCAGGTCCAGCCAGTCGTCGATCCACACCGGCAGCCAGGTGGCGAGGTAGTCGGCGATGCGGGGCGGCAGGCCGTCCGGGTTCTCGCCCCAGTCGGTGAGGTGGAACACCGTGTGCGTGACGTCGTAGGCGGTGTGGCCCTCCACCGTCCAGGGCTCGGGGGTGCGGGCCAGCCAGGTGGCGTCCACCAGGTCCGCCTCCGGCGGGCGGGGTGCCAGTCCGAAGCGGCGCTGGAAGGCGGACAGGCCCAGGCGGCGGGTGGGGGTGGTCTCGAAGGCCACCCAGCTCTCCAGCCGGTGGTTCAGCTCGGTGGCCCGCTCGACCTCGGGCTGGCGGTAGCCGAGTTCCTTGAAGGGCAGGTACACCTCGAAGGGGATCGGCGAGGCGGGCTCGGTGCGCTGTCCGCGCACCAGCATCCGGCCGCCGTCCAGGGTGTCGCGCCAGGCGTGGTCGAGGAGCTGCCGGGCCAGCTGCGCCTGGCGCGAGCCGGCCACGCCCTCGCGGAAGAGCACACGGCAGATGAGGGCGAGTTCACCGATGGGCTTGAACCGTTCGAGGAAGCCCGTCTCCGGGTCGACGTCGGTCTCCAGCCGGAATCCGTCGCGGTGCGCCCACAGCCATTCCAGGGCACGGACCCCGACGTTGTGGATCAGGCGGGTGTCGGTCATCCCAGCACTCCTTGTGCGCCGGGCCGGTCGTGCGGACCGGCCGGGGCCGCGTCGTCCAGCCGCCCGGTGGTCAGGGCCGCCGCGAAGACGGTCATGAGGGTCGAGTGGTAGTGGACGGTGAAGTCCGGTTCGCCGTCGCTGTGCCCGGCCTCGCGCAGCGCGCCCGAGGGGTGCTGCGCGGCCGCGATCCGTTCCCAGGCGTCCCGCAGCAGGGCGGGCGCGGGCAGTTCGGGCAGGCTCGCCGCAACGGCCAGCAGCTCGCAGCCGAGGTCCCACATCTGCGCGTCCAGGCAGGTGTCGAGCCAGGGCGGCAGCCAGTCGGCCAGATAGGCCGCCAGGTCCGTGGGCAGTCCCGCGGGTCCGAGCCGTCCCCAGTCGGTGAGGTGGAAGACCACGTGCGTCAGGGCGTACCCGGAGTCGCGCTCGAAGGTCCACGGCTCCGGCAGTCCGCCCAGCCAGGTGGTGCGCAGGGCCTGCGGCATGCCGCCCGAGCGGCGGACGCCGGTGGTCTCCTCGGCGTTGAGGACGCCGAGCCGGCGGGTGGCGGGCTGTTCGGTGAGCTGCCAGCCGCGGGTGCGGGCCACGAGGGTGGCGGCCGCCTCGTAGCCGGGGTGGCGCAGCCCGGTGGAGGCGAAGGCGGCGTACACCTCCAGCGGGTAGGTGGCGAAGGGCTCCAGGTGCTGCAGGCGCACCAGGAGTTCGCCGCGGCCGGCCTCCTGCCAGGCGTACTCCAGGAGGTCGGCCGCGCGTGCGTGCAGCGGGTCGGAGGGCGGGGTGTTGCGGGACACCGCCGCACACATCAGGGCGAGTTCGCCGAGCGGTTTCCAGCTGCGGTTGACCTCGCCGTCGGCGGCGAGCGCGTCCTCGCCGAGCGCGAAGTCGGCCCGGCGGTCGCAGATCCAGGCCAGCGCGGCCTCGGCCGGCCGGCGGACCACCGCCGGGTCGAGCGGCGCCGTCACGCGGGGGCTCCCGCGCGGGTGAGCCGTGCCGCCTGCACCTGCAGGGCCACGAGCGGGTCCGCACCGCCCATCAGCTCCGTGAAGTCGAGGCCGGCGTCGAGTCCGAGCGTGTCCGGGACGCCGTCGAGCAGGGTGAGCCAGCGCCCGGCGCCGGCCGCCTGCCGCCAGTCCCGGCGGCGCACGGCGCGGACGAACCCGCGGGCCACGTCGAGCGCCCGGCGCTGGGCCGTGCGGGCGACCGCGCTGTCCTCGCCGGGCAGGGCGAGCGGGGCCAGGACGGCGAGTTGGTGGGTGAGGGACTGCCAGCTCGCGTCGGCGAGGGCGTCCACGTCGGGTTCCGTCTCCGCACCGTGGGTGGTGGCGTCGACGAAGGAGGGGTCGAGCCGGCTCATCGTGCGCCGCATCGCCCAGTGGCTCCACACGACGGTCGGTGCGGCGTCCGCACGGGGCGGGTAGGCCTCCACCGCCTTGCGGAACACGGCCAGTTCGTCGGGCAGGGGCGGAGTGTGCAGGAGGACGCTCGGCAGCAGCGCGTCGGATCCCAGCACGCGCACGGCCGCGACGGCCAGTCCCTCGGCTTCCCCGCCGGCCGCCGCGGGGGCGGCCGACGGGGTGTGGTCCCCGCTCCGAAGAGCGGAGACCACACCGGAAGCGAGGTCCCGCACCGCGCCCTGCAGGAGGGTCGAGGTGCCAGACAGTTCCATTGACTACTACTCCTGTCTCCGTCAGCCCTTCTTCGGGCGCGGGGTGGGCGGCGACAGCAGGAGCTTCGTCGCGCCCGACTGCAGCGCGAGCGCTGCGCACTGACGGCTGTCGCGGTAGACGCCGTCGAGTTCTGCCGGGTCGAGTGCCGCCTCGATGTCGACGCTCGGGACACCGGTCAGTTCCTTGGTGACCTTTTCGGTGGAAGGCATAGCACCATCTCCTTGAGCTGAAGCGGGTACCTTCACCTTCCGGATCTCCGGAATCGGACAAAGCATGCCAAATTTCTCAGAATTCACTTCAGTAACATCTTCAACATCTCACCCGTGAGGAACCGCCTCGCGTGCCACGACCCGCAGCGTGCGCACCTCCGGGTCGGCCGCGTCCGGATGAGGACGCCGTGCTCGACGCCGACGCCGCGCTGCGTTCCAGCGCGACTGGGCGCGGGCGCCGCTGACCGCCCAGGTGCAGTACTGGGTGGCCTTCCACGGCCGCGCCGCCCACCCAACGGCCAACCCGACGGAGCACCGGGGCGCTGCTCGCCGTGACGCGGGCGCTCGCGTGCGCCGCCGTCGGCGTGCTGCTCTGCGGGGAGCTGCGCGCGCGGGCGTGGGCCGCGCACCGCGCGGCGTGCGTGGTCCCTCCCGCCCGGGGAACCCGGCGTGCAGTGATGCCACCGACACCCTGGAGAGGGCCATGAGTCTGTTGCGCGTGCTCGGCCGCCCCATGCTGGCCTCGATGTTCCTGGCGGGCGGGGTGAACTCCGTCCGCAACCCCAAGCAGGTCGCCGAGGCCGCCGAGCCGGTCGTCAAACCGGTCACCGACCGCGTGTCCGCGCTGCCGGACCGCACCGAACAGGCGGTCCGGCTGAACGGCGCCGTGCAGGTGGTGGCCGGGCTGATGCTGGCCACCGGGCGCATGCCGCGGCCTGCCGCCCTGGCCATCGCGGCCACGCTGGTTCCGACGACGCTGGCCGGGCACCGCTTCTGGGAGGCGGACGACCCCGGGGAGCGGGCCCAGCAGCGCATCCACTTCCTGAAGAACCTGTCCATGCTGGGCGGTCTGCTGATCGCGGCCGACGACACCGGCTCCCGCCCCTCGCTGCTGTGGCGCGGTACCCACGCCGCTCGCGGCGCGCGGCGCGACGCGGGCCTGGTGCGGCGCTCGGTGCGCGCCACCGCCCGCCCGGCCGCCACGGCCGGCCGGGTCCGGGCCAAGCTCCCCGTCTGAGCCGCCCGCACCGGGAAGCTCCCCGTCTGAGCCGCCCGCACCGGGCGGCGGAACCGCCCGTTAGCCCGTGAGGGCCGGGGGGGACCCGGGGGCAGGAGGTGAAGGACATGGGACACGGAGGCAACGTCATCGACGAGCTGGTCACCGACCACCGCGAGGTCGAGGAGATGTTCGGCAGGATCGAGGCCCTGCCGCCCGGCCACGAGGACCGCAAGGTCTACGCGGACCAGGTCACCATGGAACTCGTCCGGCACTCGGTGGCCGAGGAGGCCTACCTCTACCCGGCCGTGCGGGAGCACGTGACCGGCGGGGACGCCCTCGCCGACCGGGAACTGCGGGACCACGCCACGGCCGAGCAGATCATGAAGGACCTGGAGGGCTGCGACGCGGGTGACGCCGAGTTCGACCGGCTCGTCGGCATGCTGATGAGCGAGATCCGCTCGCACATCGCCGACGAGGAGGGCAACCTCTTCCCCGCCCTGCGCGCGGCCTGCCCGCCGGACGCGCTGGACGAGCTGGGCGAGAAGGTCCGCAGGGCGAAGAAGACCGCCCCGACCCGGCCCCACCCGGCAAGCCCCGACAAGCCTCCGGCGAACAAGCTCCTGAACCCGGGCGCCGGCATGGTCGACCGGCTGCGGGACGCCCTGTCCGGCCGGGGCACGTTCGAGTAGCGCGTCCGCATCCCGAAGGGCCCGTCGCCCCGGCGACGGGCCCTTCGCCGTGCCTGTGGCCGCCGTCACGTGGAGTGATGTCCCGGGGCTCCATGATCATCCACTGTGATCAACCCCACGCGGGCCGTCAAGGCGCGTCGAGCGGTGGGGCGTTGGGACGTCACCGGGCAGGGTGTGCGGTGCCGGGCGAACGGTGCGGGGGTCGCCCTCTGTCACGATGGTCCGCGCCGTCACCCGGCGAGGGGAGCCACCGCGCAGCGCGGCCGGTGCTCTCGTTCCCCCCGCCCTTCCTCTGCTGAGTCTCCCGACTCGTCTTGCGAGTGCCGTCCTGTGTCTTCGTCGTCCTCCCCTGCCCAGTCCGCCTCCCGTTCGCCCTGGCGTTCGCTGAGGTACCGCAGCATGCGCTGGTGGTCCGTCGCGAACTTCGTGTCGAACGCCGGCACCTGGATGCAGCTCACCGTGCAGAACCTGCTGGTCCTGCAGATCACCGGCTCCGCCGCCGCGACCGGGCTGTCCATGTCCGTGCAGGCCGCGCCCGCGCTGCTGATCAGCGTCTTCGGCGGCGCCGCCGTCGACCGCTGGCCCCGGAAGCTGACGGCAGCCGTGAGCCAGGCGCTGCTCGGGACGATCGCGTTCACCACGGCCGTGCTCGTGGCGCTGGACCGGATCGACATGACCTCGCTGATGGTGCTGGCCGCGCTCACCGGTGTCGTCGCGACCGTCGACAACCCGGCGTGCGCCCTGCTCGGCAACGACCTCGTCCCGCCGGAGGACGTCCCCTCGGCCATCGGGGTCGGGGCGCTGGTGCACCAGGCGGGCCGGCTCGTCGGCGCGGCCCTGGCCGGCGTGGCGGTCGGGTTCCTCGGCACGTCGGCCGCGTACTTCGCCAACGGCCTGTCCTTCCTGTTCGTGGCCTCGGTGATCCCCTTCCTGCGCCCGGCGCCGGGTGCGGTGCGGCAGGAGGTCCCGGATCCGGGTGCCGGGGACAAGCGCCCGGCCTCCCTCACCGTGCGGGAGGGGCTGGCGTTCTTCGCGCGCCGGCCGCGGCTGGTCGCCCTGGCCGGGGTGACCGGGATCAGCGCGGTGTTCGGCCGCAACTACGGGCTCACCCTGGCCGTGCTGGTGACCGGGCCGCTCGCCGGGGGCGCCGGTTCGTTCGGCACGGTGTCGACCGTGCTCGCCGTCGGCGGCATCCTCGGCGCGGTGCTCGGTGCCCGGCTGCGGCGTCCGTCCGTCCGGCTGGTGGGCGCCCTCGCGGCGGCCGGTGCGCTGCTGCAGGTGGTGGCGGGCCTGTCACCCTCGCTGGCGGTCCTGATCGTGCTGGTGCTGCCGATGGCCGTCGTGGAGTCCGTCTCCGACACCGCCGGCACGTCCGTGCTCCAGACGGACCCGCCCGCCCATCTGCGCGGGCGCGTGCTGGGCGTGTGGGGCAGCATCGGCACCGTCTGGGGCCTGGGCGGCCCGCCCGCCCTGGGACTGCTGATGGAGCTGGCCGGGGCACGCGGCGCCCTCGTCACCGGCGGGCTGATCATCGCCGGTTCGATCGGCGCCGGGTACGTGCTGCGCCGGCGCCGGGCCCTGACGCCGGTGCTGCTGCGCAAGGAGCAGGACGACCTGCCGGGCCGCCCGGCCCTGAGCGCGGCGGCCTGAGAACGCCAGGGCCGGCGGGCCGGACCGTCGCGCCCACTGCCGTCGGACCCCTGGTGGGCGGGCGGGCCCGGACCTGCCCGGCCAGGCGCCCGAGGTCCGGCAGCACGCCGGCGCGAGCCCGGCTGACCTCGCCGGGCCCGCAGCTCCCCCAGGGGCTCGTCAGCGGTCCGCGCGCCCCCGGCCGCGCGCCGCCCCTCGCTGCCGCCGGACCCGGCACGGCGGCGGGCCCCACGGTTCCGGGTGACGCGGCCGCCGTCGCGGCGGCTAAGCCCGGTCCGCCGGGCACGACACGCGGACACCGTTGCGGGCCGGGAACCCCATCGCCGCTGTGGGCCCGGGCGACCGATGCCCGCCGGCGAGCCGGTCAGGGCCCGGACCGCCCGGTCATGCCCCGGACCGCCCGAGGGCTGTCGAGGCTGCCTTCGCCGCCCTGCGGGCCAGCAGGGTCGTGGAGCGGCCGTCCAGGTACGGCAGCACCACCGCCTGGCCGCCCCAGGTGCGCAGGACCTCCGCCTCGGGCAGGTCCTGCACCGAGTAGTCGCCGCCCTTGACCCAGACGTCGGGGCGCAGCCGGGCCAGGACCGCCTCGGGGGTGTCCTCCTCGAACACTGCGACCGCGTCCACGCTGCCGAGGGCCGCCAGGACCCGGGCCCGGTCGGCGGCCGGGTTGAACGGACGGCCCGGGCCCTTGCGGCGGGTGACGGACGCGTCGGAGTTCAGGCACACGATGAGGCAGTCACCGATGCGCCGGGCGCTCTCCAGCAGCCCGACGTGACCGGCGTGGACCAGGTCGAAGCAGCCGCCGGTGGCGACGACGGTGCCGCCGCGCGCCCGGACGCTCTCCGCGAGGGCGAAGGCGTCGGAGACGGGGTCACCGGCGGGACCGGGCGCCGGCTCGGTGCGCCACAGGTCGGGGTTGCCGGCCCCGCCCGCGGCGACGAACGCGGCCGCCTCGGCGACGGCCCGCTGCAGGGCCTCCTCGGGGAGCAGGCCGTCGGCGAGGGCCGCCGCCGTGGTCGCCGCGAAGCAGTCGCCCGCCCCGCACGGGTCGCCGTCGGCCCGGAAGGGGACCGGCACGAGCATCGGCGTGGCGGAGCCGGGGCGGGTGAGCAGGACGCCGCGTTCGCCGAGGGTGACGGCGACACCGGCGGCGCGCCACAGCTCGGCGAGGTGCGTCCCGCGCTCGGCGTAGGCGCCCAGGGACGTGTCGCCGGAGCCGGGGTGCAGGGCCCGTGCCTCCGCCGCGTTGGGGGTGACCAGGCGGGCCCCGGGCACGGGCGGGTCGCCCTTGGGGTGCGGGTCCCACACCAGGGGCGTGCGCCGCGCCACGTCCTCCAGGAGCGGGCGCAGGGCACCCGCGGTGCGGCGGCCGTAGTCGGCTACCAGGACGGCACGGGCGTTCGCGAGCGCCTCGCGGACGGCCTCGTCGGGCTCGCCGGGGGTGCCGCCGCCCCGGTCGATGCGGACGACGGGCCGGCCGTCCGCGAGGACCCGGGTCTTGACCGGCAGGGTGCCGTTCAGCGGGATCTCCAGCAGGCGGACCCGGTCGCGCAGGTCGCGGCGCACGGCCTCGCTGGCCTCGTCGTCACCCAGGGCGGTCACCAGGACCACGTCCCGGCCGCCGCGTGCGGCCAGCGCGGCGGCCAGCCCCGCACCGCCGGGGTGGCGCCGGTCGCCGGTGACGTCGACGACGGGGGCGGGGGCGTCGGGCGCGAGGCGGGTCGCGACGCCCTCGATGTCCTCGTCGAGCAGGACGTCACCGACGACGGCGAGGGGCTTCGGACCGGTCATGAGGTGCTCCCGCGGGTGAGGACCGTGCGCCGGGCCAGGGACGTGGACACGGCCGTGTCGAAGCATTCGCAGAGCAGGTGCACGGCGACCAGGTGGGTCTCCTGGACGTTCGCGGTGCTGTCGGCGTCGATGCACAGCGCCTCGTCGGCGGCCTCCGCCAGCGGGTTCGGCCCGCGGCCGGTGAGGGCCCAGACGCGCAGTCCGGCCTGGCGGGCGGTGACGGCGGCGGCGATGAGGTTGGTGCTGCGGCCCGACGTGGACAGCAGCATCAGGACGTCGCCGGGACGGCCGTGGGCGGCGACCTGCCGGGCGTAGACCTGGTCGAAGCCGTAGTCGTTGCCGATGGCGGTCACGCTGGAGGTCTCGGCGTGCAGGGCGATCGCCGAGTAGGCGCGGCGCTCGCGGCGGTAGCGGCCGACGAGCTCGGCGGTGAGGTGCTGGGCCTGGGCGGCGCTGCCGCCGTTGCCCGCGGCGAGCAGCCGGCCGCCGCCGCCGAGGACGCCGGCGAGCCGGCCGCCCCAGTCGGCGACGCGGTCCAGGCCGTCCCGGCGGAACCGGCCGAGGGCCTCCTCCAGCGACCGGCAGTGCAGGCGGGCGGCGTCGAGGCCGGACTGTGCGGGGGATTCGCTCATGCGGATCGGGCGCACCGCCGTGCGGTGACGGCGGGGACCCACACCTCCTTCGGGCGGTGGGCGGGACGGGCGGGGCTCAGCCGGCGCCGGTGGCGGCGGACTCGGTGTCGAGGACCGCGCAGTAGGCGGCCTCGGTCGCCGCGGCGACCCGGCCCCAGCCGAACCGGCTCAGCACCCGGCGGCGGCCGGCCGCGCCGCAGGCGGCCCGGGCCGCGGGGTCGGCGAGCAGGTCGGCGACGGCGCGGGCCAGGGCCTCGGGGTCGCCGGGGGGAACCAGCCGGCCGGTGGCGGGGTCGGCGACGGTGTCGAGCTGCCCGCCGACCGCGCTGGCCACCACGGGCACCCCGCAGGCCATGGCCTCCAGCGGGACGATGCCGAATGGCTCGTAGTCGGCGGGGCACACCACCACGTCGGCCGAGCGCAGCAGCGCCGGGACGTCCTGGCTGGCGACGGCGCCGGCGAAGCGGACCCGGTCGGCCACCCCCGCGTCCCGGGCGATGCCGCGCAGCCGCCGCACCTCCGGGTCGTCGTCGAGCCGGTCCGCCGGCGGTCCGCCGATGACGACCAGCTCGGTCTCGGGGAGCCGGGCGAGGGCGGTGACGGTCACCGCGGCGCCCTTGCGGGGCACCAGCCGGCCCAGCTGCAGCAGCCGGTACCGGTGGGGTCCGCGGGGCACGGCCGGCCCCTGGGGGGTGAACCGTTCGGTGTCGACGCCGCACGGCACGACGGTGACCTTCTGCGGCGGAACACCCATGCGGGCCAGCTCGTGCACCTCGTCGCGGCAGGTGGCGACGACCCGGTCGCAGCCGAGCCCGATCTCGATCTCGCCCGGGATGCGCTCGGGCGGACTGGTGTCGGCCAGCCGCTGGTGCCGTCGCTTCACCGTGCCGAGGGCGTGGTAGGTGTGCAGCAGCGGCAGCCCGTGCTCGCGGGCGGCGTGCATCGCGGCGAGGCCGGACATCCAGTAGTGCGAGTGCACCACGTCCGGGGCGCGGGTGCGCCAGCTGCGGGCGAGGTAGCGGCCGAACGCGTCCATGTGCGGCAGGAGTTCGTCCTTGGGCAGGGCCTCGGCGGGTCCGGCGGGCACGTGGTGCACCTCCACGCCGTCGCACAGCCGCACCCGGGCGGGCAGGTCGGGCGCGTCGCGGCGGGTGTAGACGGTGACGAGGTGGCCCCGGTCGGCGAGGGCGGCCGCGAGGCTCGCCACGTGGACGTTCTGGCCTCCGGCGTCGACCCCGCCGAGCGCGGCGAGGGGGCTGGCGTGCTCGGAGACCAGGGCGATCGCGAGGGCGCCCGGGTCGAGACCGTCACCGCCGAGGGGCCCGGCGGGGAAGGGGCTGAGGGACGGGGTCATGAGCACACCTCCGTGATCAGTCGCTCCCAGTCGGCCAGGAAGCGCTTGAGCCCGTAGCGTTCGAGGGCCGCCTGGCGGGCGCGGGCCCCGTCCGCCGCCGCGGCCTCGGGCTCGTGCAGGTAGTGGCGGGCGGCCCGGGCCAGGGCCTCGGGCCGGGTGGACAGGGCTCCTGCGCCGGCCGGGACGGCCTCCACCGCCTCGGTGGTGGCGAGCGCGAGGACGGGCATGCCCAGGTGCATGGCCTCCAGCAGCGACAGCCCCAGGGAGGTCCAGCGCACCGGGTGCAGGTACATGCGGCGTTCGGCCATGGCCGGGTGCAGCTCGCTCTGGGGCAGGTCTGCCGCGCTGCACCGGTCGGGCGGCAGGCCGAGGTGGGCGGCCAGGTCCGCGGTGCCCATGCCGAACACGTCGAGCGGCACCGCCTCGGCCAGTCCGGGCAGCAGGTCGGTGCCGGTGTACCGGCCGCGCCGCACGGGTTCGTTGACGACGACCGCGGCACGGGCGAGCCGGCCCGTGTAGCGGTGGCCGGGGTCGACGATGCCGTGCTCGATGACCTCGGTGCGGGTGCGACCGCAGTCCCAGAACAGCCGGTTGAAGTGGGTGACGTGCACGAGCGTCAGGTCGGCGCGGTCGGCGCACGGGTGGCGGGTGTCGGGCACGTCACCGTCGGGCGCGTTGTGCTCCAGGTACACGGCGGGCACGTCCCGGCCGGGACGGCGGCCACCGAGCCACCGTTCGGCCAGCTCGCTCTCGTGCGGGCGTTGCAGCAGCACGAGGTCGACCGGTGTGTCCCGGAGCTGCTCGGGGGTGACCTCGCGCACCGACGCGGGCCAGGAGAAGGTCCGGGCCCGCCCGAGCCCGTCCGGGTCGCGGCCCGGGGTGACGGGGACGAGGTAGGTGTGCGGCCCCTGGACGAAGGCGGTGGTCCAGGAACCGTGCACGTGCCACAGCAGGATGTTCATACGGTCGCTCCTCGCTCCGTCTGTTCTCCCTGGCCGGCGGGGTGGTCGGTGAGAGCCGCGACGGCCGCGAGCACCTCGGCGTCGCCGATCGCGTCCAGGCAGGGGTGTCCGGGCACGGGGCAGTGCCGCGCCCGGGTGTCCGCGCACGGGGCCCGCCGGTCGCCCAGCAGGATGTGCGGCACGCCATAGGGGGACCACCGTTCGGCCGGGACGACCGGCGCGAAGAGGCTGACCACGGGCGTGCCCACGGCCGCGGCGAGGTGGGCCGGACCGGTGTTGCCGGCCACGACCGCCCGCGCCCCGGCCAGCACCCCGGCGAGCTCCGCCAGATCGGTGGCGCCGCCCAGGTCGAGGGCGTGCCGGCCCGCGACCCGTGCGGTCAGCTCGCCCTCGGCGCGCCCGCCGGTGACGACGACCCGGTGCCCGGCGGCGGACAGCGCGGCCACGGCCTGCGCGGCCCGTCCGGGCGTCCAGGCGCGGGCGGGCACGGCGGCGCCCGGGTGGACGACGACGTACGGCTCGGGTCCGGTGAGGTGGGTCGTGCGCGGTGGCGGTGTCACCGCGAGGGCGCCGTCGTCGCCGTCGGGCAGTGCGAAACCGGCGGCGTGCGCCAGGTCGAGGGCGGCGAGCACCTCGTGACGGTGCGGCCGCCTGCGGTGCCTGAGGTCGAGCAGGGCCCCGGGATAGTCCTCGCTGTCCGCGCCGGTCCAGCCGATGCCGGCCAGCTTCAGCAGCAGGGCGACGGGCAGGGGGCTCTGGTGGTAGGACACGAGCACCAGGGCCCGGTCGAAGCGGCCGGCGGTGAGCGCGCGCATCAGCTCACGGGTCGCCGCCCGGCTGACCGGCGCCGGTTCCAGCCCGACCCAGGGGGCGTCGTGCACCAGCACGTCGTCCACGCCGGGCAGCATCCGTGCGGCCGCCGCGCCCTGGGGTCCGCACAGCAGCGCGGTGTGGGACGACCCGGCGGCGACGGCGCGCACGGCGGGGCCCGCCAGCAGTACGTCCCCGGCACTGTCCAGGCGCACCACGAGGGTGCGGGGGCGGCGGTCGCGCGACGGCAGGGGGGTCATCGCGCCTCCTCGGCCGGCAGGCCCGCGGGGTGATCCGCCGCTCGGTGCAGGGGACCGTCCGGGTCGAGCACGAGGCGCACCGCCGTGCGCAGGTCCGGCGCGGTGTGTTCGGCGTCCTCGATCTCCCCGGCCAGGGTGACGGGCGTGGGGACCAGGACCCCGCGGGCGCCCGCGGCCCGCGCGGCCCGGACGTCGGCGCCGATGTCGCCGACGACGACCGTGTGCCGCGGGGGGACGCCGAGGTGGCGGCACGCGGCCACGATCAGGCCGGGGGCCGGCTTGCGGCAGCCGCAGCCCTCCCCCGGCCCGTGCGGGCACACGGCCCAGACGGCGAACGGCCCCAGCAGGTGCTCCACGCGCAGGCGGACGTCCGCCACCTGGCGGCGGGTCAGCAGCCCCCGGGCGACCCCCGACTGGTTGGTGACGACGCCGACGGGCACCCCGGCGGCGCGCAGGGCGTCCAGCGCCTCGCGCGCTCCGGGCATCGGCGTGACGCGGGCGGGGTCGCCGTTGTAGGGGACGTCGGCGACGAGCGTGCCGTCACGGTCGAAGAGGACGGCCGCCGGGAGCGGGTGGCCCGGGCCGCGCGGGGGCCGCCGCACGGGTGCTTGGTGCGGAGCGGTGAGCAGCCAGGGGCCCGCGGTACGGGTCACGACCGCTGCCGTTCCCTGACCGGGGGGCGGGACGGGGGCGCGCCCTCCCCTGCGCCGGGGAGGGCGAGCGGACCGGCGTTGCGGTGCTCGATCCGGCCGCGCAGCCAGTGCCAGGTCGCGGCGGGCGGCACGAGGACGCTGGTCGCGGCCATGGTGAGGACCTCGTCGCGGGTGGCCGGACCGGGCAGGATCCGGGCGAGCGCGAACTCGGTGGTCCCCGCGAGCCATGCCCCGGCGCACACCGCGGCCGCGCGGTGCCTGCCCAGCAGGGCGCAGCCGAGCGCGGTCACGGCGGCCCCCGTCACCGCCAGGTGCAGCGGCAGCCGTCCGCGGGGGGCTCCGGCCCGGCGCCACCAGTGACGGCCGTGCAGCCGGGTCATCAGCACGTCGTCGGCGTTGCCGGCCTGGAGGCGGACGGAGATCCAGCGCCCGGCCGGCCGCACCGGGTGGGTGGTGGCGCGCCGGCCCGTGGTGAGGGTCCAGCCCGCGTCCAGTACGCGCAGGGCCAGGTCGGCGTCCTCGCGGAACGCGCGCCGGAAGCGTTCGTCGAATCCGCCGACGGTCACCAGCGCGGCCCGGCGGTACGCCATGTCGGCGGTGATCCAGCGGGCCCCGGCGAGTCCGGCGGTGTTGCGTTCCCAGTCGGTGGGGCGGCGGTCGGGCGGCAGGGGCACCTCGATGCGGGCGGTGATCGCGGCGGTCCGCCCGGTGGCGGCCGCAAGGTCCAGCGTGAGGTCGTCGCCCCAGGTGGGGCCGGGGACGACGTCGTCGTCGAGGAACACGATCCAGGGCACGTCGCCCGCCGCGCGCCAGCCGAGGTTGCGTGCGGCCGCGGGTCCGCGCGCCCCGCCGGGTACGACGATCGTGCGCGCGCGCAGGGCCGGCGGGACGTCGGCGGTGAGAGGCACCCGGGACGCGTCGGGCCGGTCGTCGACGAGGACGACCCGTACCGGACCCGGCCCGGTCGCCTCGGCGAGTGCGTGCAGGCACTTGCCCAGGCTGGGCCGGCCCAGGGTCGGGATCACCACGGCGTAGGCGGCGTCCCGGGCCGGTGCGCCGAAGTCGGTCATCGCGGGCCTCCGGCGTCGTCGCCGCGGGAGCCGGTGCGGAACAGGTCGCCGCGCCGGATCGCGTACGGGCCGATGGCCAGCAGGTCCACGGGCGAGGAGCCGAAGCACTCCAGGGCGTCGCGCGGGTCGTCGACCATGGGCCGGCCGGCCGTGTTCAGGCTGGTGTTGACGACGACGGGCAGTCCGGTGAGCCGCTCGAACTCCTCGAGCATGCGGGCGACCAGCGGTTCGCGGCCGCGGTCGACGGTCTGGATGCGGGCCGTTCCGTCGACGTGCACGACGGCGGGGATACGGTCCCGCCACGCCGGGTCCACGTCGTGCACGAACAGCATGTACGGGCTGGGCAGCGGGCCGTCGAAGATGCCGGCGGCCCGGTCGGCCAGCACCATCGGGGCGACGGGCCGGAACTGCTCGCGTCCCTTGACGTCGTTGAGCCGCTCCAGGTTCCCGGCGTGCCCCGGGTGGGCCAGCAGGGAGCGGTGGCCGAGGGCGCGCGGGCCGTACTCGGAGCGGCCCTGGAACCAGGCGACGATCCCGTTGTCGGCGAGGGCCCGGGCGACGGTGGCGGCGATGTCCGCGGGGCGCTCGAAGGGGACGGCCGCGGTCTTCAGCCAGGCGCCGAGTTCCGCGTCGGACCAGTCGCGGCCGAGGTCGGCGCCGTCCATGGCCTCGGGCATGTCCCCCTCGCGCGCGGACAGCAGCAGGGCGCCGCCCAGGGCGGTGCCCGCGTCACCGGCGGCGGGTTGCACCCACACGCGGGAGAACGGCCCCTCGCGGGCGATCCGGGAGTTGGCGACGCAGTTCAGGGCGACGCCGCCGGCCAGGGTGAGCACCCGGTCGTGGGTTCGGCCGTGCAGCCAGCGCACCAGGTCGAGCAGGGTCTCCTCCAGGACGGCCTGGGCACTGGCGGCGACGTCGGCGTGGTCCTGGGTCCACGGCTCGTCGGCCCCGCGGGGGGCGCACAGCTCGTGCCAGGGCACACCCGAGGCGTGGAACCCGCCGTCGCCGGTCGGGTACACGTGGCGGCGCAGTTCGGCGAGCATGCGGGGCCTGCCGTGCGAGGCCAGGGCCATCACCTTGAACTCGTCGGAGGAGCGCAGGAAACCGAGGTGCTCGGTGAGTTCCTCGTAGACCAGGCCGAGCGAGTGCGGCAGGTCCTGCGCGTACAGGGCCTCGAGCCGGTCGCCCACGCGGCGCGCGGCCAGGTGGGAGGCGCGCTCGCCGCGGCCGTCGAGGACCAGCACGGAGGAGTCGCCGGCGTCGGGGGCGGCGAAGGCGCCGGAGGCGGCGTGGGCCATGTGGTGCGGCACGAAACGGACCCGCCCTGCGTCGAGGCCGGGCAGCGCGCTGCTCAGGAAGCCCGGCGCCTCGCGGGCGTAGGTCAGCCGCAGGTGGTCCCAGGGGTCGTCCAGGCCCATGTCGGCGGCGGGACGGGCCAGTTCGGGGTCGAAGGAGTAGGCGACCGCGTCGAGGTCCTGCGGACGCAGCCCGGCCCGTCTCAGACACCAGGCGGCGGCCTGCTCGGGCAGCTCCCACGCGGAGAACGGCAGGGGCCGCTTGCCGTGCTTGCGCCGGGAGAACCGCTCTTCCTCCGCGGCGGCGACGGTCCGCCCGTCGATCACCAGGGCGGCGGCGGGGTCGTGGAAGAGGGCGTTGATGCCGAGGATGCGCATGACAGGCGGGCCTTTCGGCGGTCGTGACGACGGATCCGGACGCGGCGGGGCGACAGGGGCCGCGGGCTCAGGCGTCCGCTTCGTGCTCGCGGAACCAGGCGATGGTGCGCCGCAGTCCTTCCTCGGCGCGCACCTGCGGCTCCCAGCCCAGCTTGTCGCGGGCCAGGGTGATGTCCGGGCAGCGCACGGCCGGGTCGTCCACCGGGCGTTCGATGTAGCGGATCTCCGAGGGGGATCCGGCGAGTTCGACGACCAGACGCGCCAGGTCGAGCATGGCGATCTCGCCGGGGTTGCCGATGTTGACCGGGCCGCGCATGCCGTGGGCGGCCGCGGCGAGGATGCCGCGCACGGTGTCGTCGACGAAGCACAGCGACCGGGTCTGCCGGCCGTCGCCGGTCACGGTGAGGGGCTCGCCGGCCAAGGCCTGCCGGACGAACGTCGGCACGGCGCGGCCGTCGTGGCCGCGCATCCGGGGGCCGTAGGTGTTGAACAGCCGCACGATGCAGGTGTCGGTGCCGTGGGTCTCGGCGTGGGCGGTGGTCAGCGCCTCGCCGAAGCGTTTGGCCTCGTCGTAGACGCTGCGCGGGCCGACGGGGTTGACGTTGCCCCAGTAGCGCTCGTCCTGCGGGTTCTGCTGCGGGTCGCCGTACACCTCGGAGGTCGAGGCGAGGACGAAGCGGGCCTCGCAGGAGTGGGCGAGCTCCAGGGCGTTGCGGGTGCCGGAACTGCCCGTCTCCATGGTGTGCAGCGGCAGCCGCAGGTAGTCCGCCGGGGACGCCGGGGAGGCGAAGTGCAGGACGAGGTCCGGCGGGCGTTTGATGCGCAGGCCCTCGGCGACGTTCGCCTGCACCAGGGTGAAGCCGGGCCGGTCGAGCAGCGGCGTGATGTTCTCGGGACGGCCGGTGCTGAAGTCGTCCACGCAGGTGACCTCCGCGCCCGCGTCCAGCAGGGCGGCGCACAGGTGGGAGCCGACGAACCCGGCACCGCCGGTCACGACGGCGTGTTTCCAGTTCCGTGAGAAGGCGGTGGTCATGGGTCGGTTCCCTCCGTCAGCGGCGGCACTGCCCGGCGCGACATCGCGCCCGGGGCCGTGGGGTCCGGGGCCGTCGAGCCTGTGACCAGCGTCCGTCGGCGGTCGGCGTCCGGCACGGTCGCTTACGGCGAACCGGTGAATCACGCGGAGTGAGGAGGGGCGCCCGTCCGGGCGTCGGCGCAGCTCGCGCCGGGTGGCCGGGGCGCGCGGCGGTCCAGTGGGAGCAGCCGGTGCGCGGCGGCTCAGTGGGGAGCACCGGTGTGCGGCGCCCCCGGGCGGTGGTGGCGGCGGACGGTTCAGCCGATCAGGGTGCGGCCCGGGGCGAGACGGTCGGTCAGCTGCGCCTGGTGCAGTTCGGCCACGGGCGCGACCAGGTCGGGATGGCGCAACAGCGCGGCGGCGCTGCGGTCACCCTCGTCGGGGGCGACGAGCCGCCGGAACGCGGCCGGTGAGCCGTCGGCGTGCATGCCGCCGGCGAGGGCGGCGACCGCCCGGCCCGCCAGCTCCGGGTCGGCGAGCAGGCAGGCCGCCCAGCTGGCGACGACCTCGTCCACCCAGGTGCGCCAGGCGTGCGCGTCCTCGTCGTCGTCCAGGACGGTGTGCGCGCCGGTCACCCGGTCCAGCCGGGCGGAGCCGCCGGGGCCGGCGATGCCGACGAGGGCGACGTCCATCTCGGTGGGGTACCTCAGCCAGGCCGCGACCGTGACGGCCTGGCGGGCCTGGACCTCGCACAGGGCGGACGCCAGCGCGCCGCCGGAGGCGGGGAAGGCGCGGCGCAGCCACTGCGCGGTCGCCGCTATGACGGGGGAGAGATCTGCGTGCACTGCGGCCGTCCGGACGAAGGGGGCGGGAACTGGTCGTCGACGGTAGCCGCCGCCTCCCGCGCCGGGACGTGACGCGGGCCTCCTCCGTGCTGTGGTCTCGGCCACAGCGCGGGGGTCGTACCGGGCCGCCGGGCGAGGCACAGGGCCCTCCGGCCGCGCGGTCCGTTTCGGCGCGGCGGGGCCCGGGCACCCGGCCGCCGTGTCCAGCGAGACAACCGCGGGCCGCGCCCGGCCGTCGACGCGCCTGTTGCGTTTCGACGGCTGGATCGCGGGGGTCGGTACGACGTCCGGGGCGCGTGCGGTGCTCGGCCATTGGGCGGACTCGCCGTTCGGGCCGTTCAGCGACGTGATGTTCGAGGGGGCCGACGGGCGGCGGCTGCTGCTGGCGCCCACGCGGGAGACGGCCGACTTCATCGCCGGCCTGTACGTCTTCGACGAGGTGCGCGTGGTGCCGGTGGACGTACGCGTGACCGGTCGGCGGCACTGGTCGGTGACCGCCCCGCCGCTCGCCCTGCGGTTCGGCACCGGACGCCGGGGCCTGCCGGGCCTCGCGCTGCGCGCGGTGCCGCCCGCTCTTGCCGTACGGCGGGGGTGGATCGCCCTGTGGGACCGGCCCGCCCGCCTGCTGCTGGGGGCGGGCACCCATGGCAGCGTCCGGGCCGGACGGCACCAGTGGTACGGCGCCCGCGACCTCCACCGGATCACCTCGGCGAGCGCCGACTACGACGGAGTGGACCTCGGCCCGCTCGCTCCGGTGGAGCCTCCCGTACGGTTCGGCCCGGGCTCGGCGCCCCGGGGGCCCTGCCTGGTCCGGGTCACCACCCAGGTGGCGGTGGCGGACGACGGCGGGGCGGCGGCAGCGGCCCCGTGACGGCACCGCCGGCCACCGGCCCGGCGCGAGTGGGCGCCGTGCCGTTCACCAGAAGCGGCTGCTCAGGGCGGGTTGGTGGGCCAGGTCCACGGCGTCACGCAGCCGCAGGGCGACGCTGATGGTGGCGCGCAGCGCGGAGGACGGGACGCTCTGGGCGGTCTCGGTGGCCAGCACCAGCAGGCAGGCCGCCGCCTGCTCGACCACCGAGAGCGGCAGGATGAAGTCGCTGTCGGCCGCCGCGCGGAACGCCTTCAGGGGAACCGCCGCGCCGTCGATGGTCCGCTGCGCGGCCTGCTCCAGGTACTGGGCGGCCTGTTCGCACACCGGGGCGGGCAGGGCGATGGTGCGCTGGAACGGTGAACTCGTCATGAGCCACTGCTCCCCCGGCGGCGGCCGGCTCTGTCGGCGCGCGGCGGCTTTTCACCGTCCCGCGTGACGCCGCGTGGCGAATGTCCCCGCGCCGCGCGACACCGCCAAGTCGAGTGCGGCGGCGGGCCGGTGGGCCGGACGCGTCGCGGTGGCCATGAACGGCCTGGCGCCCGGGGCTCGGCTGCCGGGGGCTGACGGCGGTGCCGCTAGGCCGGGGCGAGGCCGCAAAGCCGGGGCGAGGCCGCAAAGCCGGGGCGAGGCCGGGAGCCGGGGCGAGGCCGGGAGCCGGCGGGGGTGCCGGAGGGCGGGGCGAGGCCGCAAAGCCGGGGCGAGGCCGGGAGCCGGCGGCAGTGCCGGAGGACGGAGCAAGGCCGCAAGGCCGGGGCGAGGCCGGGAACCGGCGGCAGTGCCGTTAGGCCGGGGCGGCCGAGAGCCAGCGGCGGTGCCGGAGGACGGGGCAAGGCCGCAAAGCCGGGGCGAGGCGGGGAGCCAGCGGCGAGGCCGGGAGCCGCGGCGAGGCCGCAAGGCCGGGGCGAGGCCGGGAACCGGCGGCAGTGCCGTTAGGCCGGGGCGGCCGAGAGCCAGCGGCGGTGCCGGAGGACGGGGCAAGGCCGCAAAGCCGGGGCGAGGCGGGGAGCCAGCGGCGAGGCCGGGAGCCGCGGCGAGGCCGCAAGGCCGGGGCGAGGCCGGGAACCGGCGGCAGTGCCGTTAGGAGCCGGCGGCGGTGCCGTTAGGCCGGGGCGAGGCCGGGAGCCGGCGGCGGAGCCGGAGGGCGAGGCGAGGCCGCAAAGCCAGGGCGAGGCCGGAGGGCGAGGCGAGGCCGCAAGGCCGGGGCGAGGCCGGAGGGCGAGGCGAGGCCGCAAGGCCGGGGCGAGGCCGGGAGCCGGCGGCGGAGCCGGAAGGCGGGGCGACGCCGCAAGGCCGGGGTGGCGTCGGGGTCGTACGCTGGGTGGCGATCTTGCACCGCGTCGCGAGGAGCAGGAGGAGCGCGGATGACCGCCCGGACCGATGTCGTGGCCCGGCTCACCGGCCGGGCCGTGAGCGCGTGGCGGCCGATGTCGGGGGATCTCACCGAGGCCACCCTCGACGACGGGCGGGTGGTGGTCGTGAAGCGGGCGCCGGGACCCGGCGCGGCACGGGCCGAGGCGGCGGGGCTGCGCTGGCTCGCCGACGCGGGCGGCGTGCGCGTGCCGGTGGTGCACGGCTACGAGGGCGACCGGCTGGTCGTCGACCGGGTCGCCGAGGGCCTGCCGAGCCGGGAGGCGGCCGTCCGCTTCGGGCAGGGGCTGGCCCGGCTGCACGCCGCCGGGGCGCCGGCGTTCGGCGCGCCGCCGCCGGGCGGTCCGGCGGAGGCGTTCATCGGGCTCGCCCCGATGCGCAACGACCCCGATGACGACTGGCCCCGCTGGTACGCCGGGCAGCGTGTGCTGCCGTACCTGCGCCGGGCCGTCGACGAGGGCACGGTCCGGTCCGGGGAGGCGGCCGTCGTGGAGCGGCTGTGCGAGCGGCTGCCCGCGCTGGCGGGCCCCGCCGAGCCACCCGCGCGACTGCACGGCGACCTGTGGAACGGCAACGTGCTCTGGGGGGCCGACGGGCACGTCCGGCTGATCGACCCGGCCGCGCACGGCGGGCACCGTGAGACCGATCTGGCGATGCTGCGCCTGTTCGGCTGCCCGCACCTGGACGCGGTGCTGGCCGGTTACCAGCAGGTGGCACCGCTCGCGGAGGGCTGGACGGCGCGCGTCGGCGTGCACCAGCTGTTCCCGCTGCTGGTGCACGCCGTGCTGTTCGGCCGGGGCTACGCGGAGCAGGCCCTGTCCGCGGCCCGCGCGGCCCTCGCGGGCTGACCGGTCACCGCGTCACGACATGCCGCTCGTCCGGGACGCAGTGGGTCATCGTGAGCCCCTCGACGTCCCGCGGCTTGTTCTTGCCGAGGTTGGACAGGCGCTCGCGGTCCTCGTCGGTGAGGTCCTGGCTCGCCAGCGGCTCCAGGTCCGCCACGTCCTCCGGGCCGATGCCCAGTCCCTCGCCGACCCGCAGACCGAGGTCGTTCTCGACCAGCAGGAAGTGCCAGACCATGCGCTCCTGCACCGCCCGGTCGCACTGCGACAGCTGGTTGACGAAGTTCTTCACCAGGTCGTCGCGCTCCCAGTCCTCCAGGAGCAGGTAGCGCTGACCGGCCTGCAGGTAGTCGTTCGTGCGCGGGATGCGCTTGCGGGTCAGCCGGCCGACGATCTCGGGGCCCTGCTCGTCGTGGGTCGGGTACTGCGCCTCGCGCAGGCCGCCGGTGATCGACGGCTCGTAGTTGACGTGGGGGTTCTCGCCGCCGCCGTCCTGGTGGTACGCCATCTGCCCGTCGCGCTGGTTGGTGCGCACCTCGGCGTTCCTGGCCTGGTTGACGGGCAGTTGCAGGTAGTTCGGCCCGACCCGGTAGCGCTGGGTGTCGCTGTACGAGAAGGTCCGGCCGACGAGCATCTTGTCGTCGGAGAAGTCCAGCCCGTCGACGAGGACACCGGTGCCGAAGGAGATCTGCTCGTTCTCGGCGAAGAAGTCCTTCGGCATGCGGTCGAGCACCATCCGGCCGACCGGCTTCGGCGGGAAGTCCTGCTCGGGCCAGGTCTTGGTGTCGTCCAGCGGGTCGAAGTCCAGCTCGGGGTGGTCGTGGTCGTCCATCATCTGGACGAGCAGCTCCCACTCGGGGTACTCACCGCGCTCCACCGCCTCGTACAGGTCCTTGGTGGCGTGACCGAGGGAGTCGGCCTGGACGTTGGCCGCGTCCTCCTCGGTCATGCTGCGCACGCCCTGCTTGGGCATCCAGTGGTACTTGACGAGCTTGGTCTCACCCTCGGCGTTGACCCACTTGTAGGTGTTCACGCCGAAGCCCTGCATGTGCCGGTAGTCGGCCGGGATGCCACGCGGGCTGAACAGGTTGACCAGCATGTGCATGGCCTCGGGCGTCTGCGACATGAAGTCGAAGATGCGCCGGGGCTGCTGCTCGAAGGTCACCGGGTCGGGCTTGAGGGCGTGGATGACGTCCGGGAACTTGATGGCGTCGCGGATGAAGAAGACGCCGAGGTTGTTGCCGACCAGGTCCCAGTTGCCGTCCTCGGTGTAGAACTTCACCGCGAAGCCGCGCGGGTCGCGCGCCGCCTCGGAGGAGTCCCGCCCGCCGATGACGGTGGAGAAGCGGACGGCGAGGTCGGTGCGCTTGCCCTGCTCCTGGAAGAGCTTGGCGCGGGTGTAGCGGGAGATCGGCTCGTCGCCCCACGTCCCGTACGCCTCGAAGTAGCCGTAGGCGGTGACGCCGCGCGCGTGGACGACCCGCTCGGGGATGCGTTCGCGGTCGAAGTGGCTGATCTTCTCGAGGAACTGGTAGTTCTCCAGCGTGGCCGGGCCACGGGCGCCGACGGTGCGCTGGTTCTGGTTGTCGTAGACCGGATGGCCCTGCCGGTTGGTCAGTACCTTGCGGTCGTCGCCCGGTGCGGGGCCGGTCCCGGATACGTCCGTCATGTGGTGGGGCTCCTTCGGCTGGAGACCGGGGCGGCCGGGTCGTGCCCGGGGGCGGCCGCCGCCGATCATGGCGGGACGGGCCGGGTACCCGCCGTCGGCGGGTCACTCACGTCCTCTTTTCGGGTGAACCGACCGGGTCCGTACAACCTTCGGCCGGTGCCTGGTGTCTTCCTGACCGAACGACCGCCTTCGTCCCAACTCGTTCCACGGGGGAACACATGAGCTCGGACCGTACTCGTCTGCGCCGCGGCACGGCCGTCGGCCTCACCGTCCTGATGGCGGCCGCTCTCAGTGCCGCCGGGGCCGGTGCCTCCACCGCCGGCACCGCCGTCCAGCAGCAGCAACAGAAGCAGAAGCAGAAGCAGCAAGCGCAGCAGATCGCCTCGTCCGTCGTCGGGTCCGACTACAAGATCACTCTCACCGCGCTGCGCTCGACGCAGGACGAGTACGCCGCCTCGGTGCGGCTGCAGGTCTACACGCAGTCCGGGGGCACCTGGAAGGAGTCGGACCGCGTGACCGTCGGCGAGACCGACGGCTGGTTCTGGTACCCGCTGACGGGCAGGGGCGCCGTGTGCGCGTTCTCGACCGCGGGCACCGAGCCGGCGCCGCTGACGGTCAGCCTGCTGCTGACCCCCTCCCTCGGCTGCTCCGAGCCCGCGCACTACGTCGTGCAGGACGGCCGGGTCCTCGCGGGCTGAGCCCGCCCGCGCCCATGAGAAGGCCCGGACCCTCGAGAGGTCCGGGCCTTCTCGCGCGCGTCGTGACTCAGCCTTCGGCCAGGCGGCTGCGCAGCAGCTGCTTGCCCAGCTCGGCTCCCTTGCGGCTGTCCGCCTGCGCCTTGCGGAACAGATCCGCGACCTCGGTGTCCTTGGCACGCTCCGCGTCCTGGATGTAGCTCTCCAGCCGCAGGGCGTTGCTCAGGCACGCCTCGACGTACCAGATCAGGTTGTAGTCCTTGTCCTGCGTACCGGTCGCACCGCCGGTCTCCGACTCGCTGGTCATGCGGACCTCCTTCTCCGTGGAGCGGACCTCTTCGGGGCGACCGGGTACCCGGCCACCGGGAGTGCACACGGACCGCAGCCCGGACTCAGGGGCATGTTCCGGTCATCGCCCCCCCGGGACGGCCGCGGCCACGTGCAGACCGGCACGGAACACCAACTCCCCCCGTCAGCACGGCAATTCCGGCGTTGGCCACAGAAGCGCCCGCCGGTCGCGATGCCCGCCCTGTTCGGCCGCTTGCCCTGCCTGCGGCTCGCGCCGGGCGACGAGGAGCCGCGACGGCGCCGCCGTTCATCGCCTTCGGCTGGCAGGAGATCCCGGTACGGCCCGGGGACTGACGATCGCGCCGCGGGACCGAAGACCGCGCCGCGAGAGTCGGATCGCGCCTCGCGGGAGCGCGACCGGTCCCCCGTTCCGGTCGTGCCCCCGCGGTGCCCCGAACCTACGTGCCGGACGGCGGCCTTGTGAATCGTCGCGGTGCCCATCGAGCACCGCAGCGGACTCACCTGTGCACAGCCGCGCCCGTTTTGCACGGCTTCGCCGGGCGCCGGTCCGGCCTGCTGCCCGCCCGCCGGGCACGCCGCTCAGGCGGACGCCCCGAACACCGGCAGCTCGAGCTCGCCCACGGCCAGGTGGGCGAGGACGACCTCGTACAGGTCCGTGCCCGAGGTGAGCAGCCGGCGCTCCAGGACCGGTTCGGCGCTGCGGACGTGCTCGCGCACGGTCTGCGCGTGCATGCC
The DNA here is from genome assembly GCF_055567995.1 of Streptomyces sp. NPDC026246. Lineage (NCBI taxonomy): Bacteria > Bacillati > Actinomycetota > Actinomycetes > Kitasatosporales > Streptomycetaceae > Streptomyces > Streptomyces sp. NPDC026246. The sequence continues at coordinate 473,953 of NZ_JBVHPJ010000005.1, forward strand.
GAGCGCCTGGGCGGCCCGCTCGGCGTTGCCGCCCGCGGCGATCCAGGCGCGCAGGGTGCGGCGCGGGTTGCGGGCGTCGGCGTCCAGCCGTCCGAGCAGGTCCCGCGCCCAGGTGCGCAGGGCGGGGCCGGACAGCAGGTCGGCGAGCAGCGCTGCGCGCCCCCGGGAGCCGTCGGCCGTGTGGCTGTCGGGCAGGCCGATCCGCGTGTTGACCGCCAGGTGGACGACGGCCCGGGCCGCGAGGCCGGTGAAGTCCGCGCCGAGCAGGTTCTCCACCCGTTCCATGCGGGCACGGACGGTGTTGCGGCTCACGCCGAGGACCTTGGCGGCGTTGACGGCGGTGAACTCCAGGCCCAGCCGGTTGGTGGCGAGGAGCTCGGCGCGGGTGTGGTGCGGCAGCGCGTCCAGCGGGCGCAGTGCCCGGGCCGTCCAGCCGCGCAGCAGCTCGGGGTCCATCAGGCGCTCGGGGTGGGTGCGCTCGGCGTAGACGGCCGTCTTGTCCGGTCGGAAGTGCGCCACCGCCAGGGCGCTGACGGCCTGCCCGTAGGCGGTCGCGGTCCGGGCGAGGCTCTGGCGGACGCTGCCGCCGAGGAACAGGTCGCGGTGCCCGGCGACCAGGGACCGCAGCGCACCGGCGGCGGTGTCCCGGGGGCTGACGACGATGACGTGGCCCGACATGGCGGGGCACCGGACGACGAGGGCCTTCTCGCCGGTGCGGTCCAGGCACTCCTGGGCGACGCGGTCGCGGGCGGAGGGCGCGGACTCCACGACGTAGACGCACGCCGTGTCGGCGTCGAGCAGCCCCGGCCACAGACCGGCGGCGACGCGGCGGGCGGCGACGGTGTCCTCCACCATGAGCAGCTGAAGGATCGCCAGACGCAGGTCGGAGGTGGCCCTCCGGAGCCGCTGTCCGGCCGCGGCCGACTCGTGCGCGGTCAGCAGCAGGCCGATCACCTGGGCGGTGTGCGTGACGGCGTCGGAGGCCCGCCGGTCGAAGGGCGCCGCGCGGGAGACGGCCAGGACACAGGACCGTGCGGCGTGCTCCACCCGGACCAGGCGCAGATGACGCTCCCGGCTCTGCCAGGCGGCGGAGGCGATCCGGCCGGCGACGACGTCCGCGACGAGGCCGCCGTCGAGCGGCAGCCGGTCGCCGGCCATCAGGTTCCCGGCGTCGTCCTGGAGGGCGACAGCGGCGTCCAGCGTGCCGGAGAGCCAGGCGACGACCCTGCGCACGTCGCGGCCGGCGGGTCGCAGATGCTCCAGGAGCTGCGCCGCCCACGCCCCCTCGGCGCCGGTCGCCGTCCCTCCCGTCCCGTTCTCACGGCCGGTCACCTCGGCCCTCCCCTCGCTGCTCGTGCCGCCGTCCGGCACACCGGCCGCGGACGTTACCCGACGGGTGCCGGGCCGTCCCGGCGGCGCCGGCGGGCCCGGCCCCCGCGGGTCCGGCTCCGGCCCCTGCGCCTGCGGCCCGTGCGCGCGGCTTAAGCTCGGCAGATGGCGAAGTACTACGACGTGCACCCCGACAACCCCCAGCCGCGCACCATCGGCCAGATCGCCGACAGCATCCGCGCGGACGCCCTTGTCGCCTACCCCACGGACTCCTGTTACGCACTGGGCTGCCGTCTGGGCAGCCGCGACGGCATCGACCGGATCCGCTCGATCCGCAAGCTGGACGACCGGCACCACTTCACGCTGGTGTGCCAGGACTTCGCGCAGCTCGGGCAGTTCGTGCGGATCGACAACGACGTGTTCCGCGCGATCAAGGCGTCCACGCCGGGCAGCTACACGTTCATCCTGCCCGCGACGAGGGAGGTGCCGCGGATGCTGCAGCACCCCAAGAAGAAGACGGTGGGCGTGCGCATCCCCGACCACGTCGTCACGCAGGCGCTGCTCGCCGAGCTCGGTGAGCCGCTGCTGTCGAGCACCCTGCTGCTGCCCGGCGAGGACGAGCCGATGACGCAGGGCTGGGAGATCAAGGACCTGCTCGACCACGTGCTGGACGGGGTCGTCGACTCCGGCGACTGCGGCACCGAGCCGACGACGGTCGTCGACTTCTCCGGTGGCGAGGCGGAGATCGTGCGGTACGGGGCGGGTGACCCCGCGCGGTTCGAGTAAAGCGCGAACCAAGGGCCGTTCACGGTTCAACCTTATGGCGGGGGTGGGCGAATTGCCCCGGAACCGCGCGTGCCACGATGACCATGATCCGCCCGGTCACGCGGACGGGTTCCGGCCCGCCACCCCCGCAGAAAGGCAGCCCGCCATGACCGCCGTACAGGGAACCGCCGTCGACATCCCCACCGAGGACGGCACCGCCGACGCCTACCTGGCCCGGCCCGGCGACGGGGCCGCCCACCCGGCGGTCCTGCTCTTCATGGACGCCTTCGGCCTGCGTCCGCAACTGCGCTCCATGGCCGACCGGCTGGCCGGCGAGGGGTACACGGTGCTGGTGCCCAACCTGTTCTACCGGGCGGGCCGCGCCCCGCTGTTCGACCTGCCCGACTTCATCGACCCGCAGGCGCGGCCGGGCACGTTCGAGCAGATCATGCCGGTCATGCAGGCCCTGACCAACGAGCGGGCCATGCGGGACGCCGACGCCTTCCTGCGGTGGCTGGCCGCGTCGCCCGCGGTCGCCTACGGCCCCGTCGCCCTGACCGGCTACTGCATGGGCGCCCGCCTCTCCCTGCTCACCGCCGGGACCTTCCCGGAGCGGGTGGCCGCCGCGGCCGGCTTCCACGGCGGACGGCTGGCGACGGACAAGCCCGACAGCCCCCATCTGGTGGCCGGCGACGTCACCGCCGAGCTGTACTTCGGCCACGCCGACCAGGACCACTCCCTGCCGCCCGAGCAGATCGACCGTCTGGAGCGGGCCCTGACCGAGGCCGGCGTCCGCCACCGGTGCGAGGTGTACACGGGCGCCCCGCACGGCTTCACGCAGGCCGACACGGCGGCGTACCACCGGGAGGGCGACGAGCGGCACTGGTCGGCACTGCTGGACCTGCTCAAGCGCACGTTCTGACCCCGGCCCGGCCGCGTGCGGCGGGAGTCGCGCCCCGCCCATCTCCCGCTCCCGGCGGGGTTGTTACCGTGCACCGGTGTCCGACTCCTCACGCGATACCGCCGAGGGCGCCGGCTGGGGCAGTGCCGAACGGGGCGCCTACCAGCAGCTGATGCCGCCGAAGACGGAGAAGATCTCCTGGCTGGACCCGAGGATGCTGTGGGTCGCCCGCAACGGCGTCCTGGCCTCCTGGTTCGGCGATCCCACCGGCCGGACCCGCAGCCGCTGGGTGGCGCAACGGGCCGCCGCCGGCGCCCCGGCCGACAAGGTGATCCGGCGCGACGACCCGGACCGCTTCTCGTTCCTGGTCATCGGCGACACCGGGGAGGGCGACGACCCTCAGTACGCCGTCGTGCCCGGGCTGTTGAGCGCCGGCCGGGACACCCGCTTCGCGGTCCTGGCCAGTGACGTCGTCTACCCGGTGGGCAGCGCGGACGACTACGGCCCGAAGTTCTTCCGCCCGTACCGCGACTACCCGGCGCCGATCTACGCGATACCCGGCAACCACGACTGGTACGAGGACCTCGACGGCTTCATGCGGGTCTTCTGCGACGACGCGCCCGCCCTTCCGCCCGAGCCCCGGCCGCGTCCGCTGACCCGCGCCTGGCTGCGCTCCCTGCTCTGGCACCGGCCGCGCCCCGGGGACGGCCAACGGCTGGACGAGGCGCGGGCGCTGCGCTCCGCACCCGCCCAGCAGGCCGTGCAGCCGGGCCCGTACTGGGCGATCGACGCGGGACCGGTGCGGATCGTCGGCATCGACACCGGCCTGCTCGGCACCCTCGACGCCGAGCAGGGGGCCTGGCTGCGCGAGGTCTCCCGCGGGCCCCGCCCGAAGATCCTGGTCACCGGCTCGCCGCTGTACGTCGACGGGCGGCGCGAGCCGTGCGCCGTCGAGGGCGGCGGCACCGTCGACGACATCGTCCGCGACCCGGCGCACCACTACGTCGCGGCGATCGGCGGCGACATCCACAACTACCAGCGCTATCCGGTCCGGCTGGACGACGGGCGCACCCTGCAGTACGTCGTCGCGGGCGGCGGCGGGGCGTTCATGCACGCCACCCACACCATTCCCCGCGTCGACGTCGCCGGCGTCACCGAGCGGGACTTCCGCTGCTACCCGCTGCGCGGCGACTCGCTGGCCTTCTACAGCCGTCTCTACGGCCGGCGGTTGCGCCTGCCGCGCTTCTTCACCCTCACCGAGGCAGAGGCGACGGCCGTGATCGCCGAGCGCCTGGGCATCCCGCCCACGCGCTCGCAGGGCGCCCCGGTGAAGGTGACCCGGCGGGTGCGGCTGGTCGCCGGGCTGCTCGGCACGGGCCGCCGCCCCGACCGGGCCCGGCGGTTCCGGCTGCCGGTGCGCAAGATCTACACGTCGTTGTTCTCGCCGGGCTCGGCGACGTACAGCCCGCCCTTCTTCAAGTGCTTCCTGCGCCTGGACGTCTCCCCGGAGTCGGTCCGCCTGCGCTGCCACGCGGCGACGGGCAACCGGGCGCAGGAACTCGCCCCGCCGGTCGAGGACGAGGTGACGATCCCGCTGCGCTGATCCGCGGAGGGCGGGAACACGGTGGTGACGACCGGGGTTGCCACTGCCGTGAGCCATCGAGCGAGCGACGACGGAGGGCCCGTGCCACCGACCTCACGACCGCTGCGGAAGCTGGGCTTCTTGACCATCGGGCTGTTCGACGAGGCGGACCCGCGCCGGGGTCACGAGTCCACCCTGGAGATCATCGAGCTCGGTGAGCGGCTCGGCTTCGACAGCGCCTGGGTGCGCCACCGCCACCTGCAGTACGGCATCTCCTCCCCCGTCGCCGTCCTGTCGGCCGCCTCCCAGCGCACCCGCCGGATCGAGCTGGGCACGGCGGTCATCCCGCTGGCCTGGGAGAACCCGCTGCGGCTGGCCGAGAACCTGGCCACGGTCGACCTGCTGTCCGGCGGGCGGCTCAACCCGGGTGTCAGTGTGGGGCCGCCGGCGCACTTCGAGCAGGTCAAGGACGCCCTGTATCCGGACACGGCCGAGGCGGAGGACTTCGGCTACGGCCGCGTGGAGCGGCTGCTGGACTTCGTCCGCGGCAAGCCTGCCACGGACTTCAGCGGGGTGGAGGGCTTCGAGGTCTTCTCCGACCGTGTCCAGCCGCACTCCCCCGGGCTGGGCCGCCGCATGTGGTACGGCGGCGGCAGCCTGCGCTCGGCCCGCTGGGCGGGCGAGCACGGGATGAACCTCCTCACCAGCAGCGTGGTGAAGGCCGGGGACACGCAGGGTCCTTACGACTTCGCGGCGATCCAGCTCGCCCAGATCCGGGCGTTCCGCGCCGCCCACCCCGACGGTGAGGCGGCCCGGGTCTCGCAGGGGCTGGTGGTCATCCCGACGGACTCGGCGACCCCCGCTCAGCGCGCCCGCTACGAGGAGTACGCCGCCCGGCGCACTGCGCGCACCACGTCCCCGCAGGGCCCGGCCCGCCTGCTGTTCGCGCCGGACCTGGTGGGCCCGTCGGCGCTGATCGCCGAACGCCTCCACGCGCACGCCGCGTTCCGCGAGGTCGACGAGGTCGCCTTCGCGCTCCCCTTCACCTTCGCCCACGAGGACTACGTGCAGATCCTGACCGACCTGGCCACCCACCTGGGCCCGGCCCTCGGCCGGCAGCCGAGGGGCTGAGCCCCGCCGGCCGCGGTGACCCCGTGGGTCACCAGCGGCCCGGGGCCGTTCCCGTGAGGGGGTGCGACGGGCGGCCGTCGGGGCCGACGGGGACGTCACCGGCGAGCATCACCCGGTGCATGATCCGCGGATGGTCCAGGTGGGTGGTGTCGCCGGGGGCGAGGTGCATCGTGGCGCGGTTGTCCCAGAACGCCACGCTGCCCGGTTCCCAGCGGAAGCGGACCGTGTACTCGGGCCGGACCGCGTGCTCCAGCAGCAACTCCAGGATCGCCGCGCTCTCGGGCCGGGACAGGCCCTCGATCTGCTCCACGTAGTAGCCGTTGACGTACAGGATCCGCTCGCCCGTCTCGGGGTGGACCCGCACCAGCGGATGCAGCGAGGCGACCTGACGCTCCAGCAGGTGACGGACGTAGGCGTCGTCGCCGGGCCGGGGCTGGTAGCCGACGCCGAGCCGGTGCTCGGCCCGCAGCCGGTCGGCGAACTCCCGCAGCGGCGCGGACAGGCCGGCGTACGCGGCCGCCAGGTTCGCCCAGGTCGTGTCGCCGCCGTAGGGCGGGACGGTCTCCGCCCGCAGGATCGTCGCGGCGGGCGGGTCGACACGGGCTCCGTGGTCGCAGTGCCAGCCGCGCAGCAGGGTGTGGCGGCGCCGCCGCAGCCACTCGTCGTGCTCCATGCCGTACCGCCCGCCCAGTTCCAGCCGGTCGGCGGTGGTCTCGATCTCGGGGACGCCGGGCGGTGAGGCCTTGCCGCGCCGCGGCAGCACCACCGGCCGGCCGAACCGCCGGGCGAACGCCACGTGCCCGGCGTGGTCGAGCCGCTGACCGCGGAAGAACACCACCTTCCACCGCAGCACCGCCGCCCGGATCGCGGCGATCGTCACGTCGTCGAGATCGGCGGCCAGGTCCACTCCGCCGATCTCGGCCCCGATGTGTCCGGCGACCGGCCGCACCTCGATGCCGGCCTCACGTGCCGCCTCGTCCGTCCTCGGGCTGTCCGTCGTCATGAGCGCTCCGCTGGTCGTGGGCGTGGTCCTGCCTTCCGGGAGAGCGTGACAGCGATCCCGGCGAAGGGCGACCACGCCCCCTCGGGTCCCCGCCCCGTTCCCCCGGTACCCGGTTCCCCGGTTGATCACCGCCCCTCCCGTCCGCGACGCTGGAGGGACGACACAGTCAACGGGAAGGTCCGACGGTGATCAGCATCCCGACGCACACGCTCAACGACGGCACGGCGCTCCCGGCCCTGGGCCTGGGCACCTGGCCGCTCGGCGACGACGAGGCGCAGGCCGCGGTGGTCTCGGCCCTGGAGGCGGGCTACCGCCTGATCGACACGGCGACGAACTACCGCAACGAGACGGGGGTCGGCCGGGCCGTGACCGCCGGGGTGGTGCCGCGCGAGGAGATCGTCGTGACGACGAAGCTCCCGGGCCGCCACCACGGCTACGAGGAGACCCTCGCCTCCTTCGAGGAGTCCCGGTCCCGCCTCGGCCTGGAGTACGTCGACCTGTACCTGATCCACTGGCCGCTGCCGCGCCAGGACCGGTACGTCGACTCCTGGAAGGCCATGGTGAAACTGCGTGACGACGGGCTGGTGCGTTCCATCGGCGTCTCGAACTTCACGCCCGCGCACATCGAGCGGCTGGAGAAGGAGACCGGGGTCCTGCCGTCGGTCAACCAGATCGAGCTGCACCCGTTCCTGCCGCAGGACGAACTGCGCGCCTTCCACGCCGGCCGGAACATCGTCACGGAGAGCTGGAGCCCGCTCGGCCGGGGGACGTCCCTGCTGGAGGACCCGGCCCTGGCCCGGATCGCCGGGGCGCACGGGGTGACGCCCGGGCAGGTGGTGCTGCGCTGGCACACCCAGCTGGGCGCCGTGCCCATCCCGAAGTCGGCGAACCCCGAGCGCCGGCGCGCCAACCTGGACGTGTTCGGTTTCGAGCTGAGCGCGGACGAGATGGCCGCCGTGGCCGACCGGGCCCACCGCCGGGTCGGTGGGGACCCCGAGGTGCACGAGGAGTTCTGACGGGTACCCGGGCCGGCCGGACAGGAGGGAGCCGCACATGGCCGATCGGGACCGGCTGCGGGACTACCGCGGCAAGCGCGACTTCGGCCGGACCGGGGAGCCCGAGGGCAGCGGGTCCGCCTCCGGTCGGCGCCCGCGCTTCGTGGTGCAGATCCACGACGCGAGCACCATGCACTTCGACTTCCGGCTGCAGGTCGGTGACGTCCTGAAGTCCTGGTCGGTCCCGAAGGGCCCTTCGGCGGACCCCGGGGACAAGCGGCTGGCGGTGCCCACGGAGGACCATCCGCTGGAGTACGAGGACTTCGAGGGCGTGATCCCCCGCGGTGAGTACGGCGGGGGCACGGTCATCGTGTGGGACCGCGGCACGTACGAGCCGCTGAGCCACGACCGCCGGGGCCGGCCGGTGGACTTCGGCGCGTCGCTGGAGCGCGGGCACGCCACGTTCCGGCTGCACGGCTCGAAGCTGCGCGGCGGCTACGCGCTGACCCGCTTCCGCGGGGGCAACGGCGGCCAGGAGGCGTGGCTGCTGGTGAAGCAGGCCGGCGGCTCCCGCACACGGGGCGCCCCGGATCCGCGCCGGGCCCGTTCGGCGGTGTCCGGCCGTACGCTCGCCCAGGTCGTCGAGAAGGCCGGGTGAGCGTCCGGCTCAGAACAGCGGCGTGAGGGCCTGCTCGCACCAGATGGTCTTGCCCCGGCTGGTCTGCCGGCTCCCCCAGCGCTGGGTGAGCTGGGCGACCAGCAGCAGTCCCCGCCCGCCCTCGTCGTCCTGGTGCGCCCGCCGCAGATGCGGTGAGGTCGAACTGCCGTCGGAGACCTCGCAGATGAGGGTCCGGTCTCGGATCAGCCGGAGCTGGACGGGCGGGGCGCCGTAGCGGAGGGCGTTGGTGACCAGCTCACTGACGACGAGTTCGGTGACGAAGGCCGTCTCCTCCAGGCCCCACGCGGTGAGACGGTCGGTAACCGCCTGGCGGATCACCGCCACCTGCGCGGGGTCCGGGGTGATGTCCCAGGTGGCGACCTGGTCGGCGCCCAGCGCCCGGGTGCGGGCCAGCAGCAGGGCGACGTCGTCGGAGGGCTCCTCCGGCAGGACGGCCTTGAGCACCGAGTCGCACAGGGCGTCCAGCGAGTCGGCGGGCACGGTCAGGGTGCGGCACAGCTCGTCGGTCGCGTGGTCGACGTCGCGGTGGCGGTCCTCGACCAGCCCGTCGGTGTACAGGGCGACCAAGGAGCCCTCGGGCAACTGGAGTTCCGTCGCCTCGAACGGCAGTCCGCCGACACCCAGCGGGGGCCCGGCGCTCATCGGGATCATCCGGGCGGACCCGTCGGGCAGCACCAGGGCGGGCGCGGGGTGCCCGGCCGCGGCGAGGTGGAGGCGGCGGGCGACGGGGTCGTAGACGGCGTACAGGCAGGTCGCCCCCACTTCGGCCACCTCGTCCCCGAGGTCGTCGGAGGCCAGGTGCGTGACCAGGTCGTCCAGGTGGGTCAGCAGCTCGTCCGGGGGCAGGTCGACGTCGGCCAGGGTGCGCACGGCGGTGACCAGCCGGCCCATGGTCGCCGAGGAGGGGATGCCGTGCCCGACGACGTCCCCGACGACCAGCGCGACCCGGCTGCCGGACAGCGGGATCACGTCGAACCAGTCGCCGCCGATCCCGGCCGCGGAGCCGGAGGGCAGATAGCGGTGGGCGACCTCGACGGCGGCCTGCCCGGGCATGCCGCGCGGCAGCAGGCTGTGCTGGAGGGCGAGGGCCGTGCCGCGCTCCCGGGCGAAGCGTCGGGCGTTGTCCACGCAGATCGCGGCCCGGCTGGCGAGTTCCTCGGCGAAGACGGCGTCGTCGCCGCCGTAGTCGTCCGGCTGCGCCACCCTGACCGCCACGGCGACGCCGAGCGTGATGCCACGGGCGCGCAACGGTACGGCCATCATCGAGTGGGCGCCCTGGCGGTACGGGCGTCCCTGGGGGGAGCGGCTGTTGCGCTCGGCGACCCAGCGCATGAAGGCCGGTTCCCCCGCCTGGCTGACGACGGCCCGGCTCTCGCGCATGGCCCGGGCGATCGGTGAGAACGCCGGGTACACGTCCACGTCGCCCACGTCCACGGCGGCTTCCGGGGTGCCCTCGCTGACCGATCCGTGGGCGACCCGCCGCAGGGCGATCTCCTCGGCCGGGGCGGCCGGTGCCTCCTGCGCGCCGAGAACCCAGTCGAACAGGTCCACGCTCGCGAAGTCGGCGAACCGGGGCACCACGACGCCGATGAGCTCCTCGGCCGTGCGGACGACGTCCAGGGTCGTACCGATGGCGGCCGCGGCCTCGTTCAGCAGGGCGAGCCGCTGCCGGGCCCAGTAGTGCTCGGTGCTGTCGTACGCGGCCAGGGCGGTGCCCATGAGGCCGCCGTCGGCGTCGCGTACCGGCCACATCTCGGTGACCCAGGCGTTCTCCCGGTTCAGCGCCGGCGCCCCGGTGTAGCTCTCGTAGCGCAGCGGCCGGCCCGTCTCCACGACGTGCCGCAGGTGCCAGTCGAAGCCGCGGCTGTGGCCGGCCTCCTCCACGGTCTCCGGGAAGTGCCGGCCGACCAGGTTCTCCTCGGACACGCCCATCACCTGGCAGGCGGCGTCGTTGAGGCGCAGATAGCGCTGGCCGGTGTCGAACACGGACATCGAGATGGACGCCTGCTGGAAGGCCCGCCCCGCGAGGGAGGTCTCGGCGCGGCCGGGTGGGGCAGCGGTGAGCACGTATCCGTCCGGTCGCCCGTCATCGCCGGCCACGGCGCACGCCCGGACCCGGAGCCCGACGAGGGAACCGTCGCGGTGGCGCACCATGACGGTGCCCGCCCGTGCGGACACCGTCTGCGGCGACACGTCCTCGGCGAGCAGGTGCCGTACGGACCGGCCCACGACCTCGGCGGCGGGATGGCCGGTCAGCTGCCGGGCGCCCTCGCTCCACCCCGTCACGATGCCCCGGGTGTCGATGATCGCAGCAGCGGAGGAGTCCTCCATTCGTCCAGGATTGACCCTTTGCCGCCCCGCATCAACCGCGGGGCGGGGTGCGGGCGGCGCGGGGACGGGTGTCAGGGCCGGTGCGCGCGGAGAGCGGCGAGCGCCCGGTCGGCGTGGGCGTTCATGCGCAGTTCGCTGCGGACGACGTCCAGGACGGTGCGGTCCTGCGCGATGACGAACGTCGTGCGGCGGGTGGGGGCCAGGGAGAAGTCGCGCTTCACGCCGAACCGCTCGCGGACCGTGCCGTCGGCGTCGGACAGCAGGGGCATCCCGAGCTGGTGCCGCCCGGTGAACTCGCGCTGCCGCTCGACGGTGTCCGCACTGATGCCGACGGGTCGTGCCCCGACGGCGGCGAACTCGGCGGCGAGGTCGCGGAAGTGGCAGGCCTGGGCGGTGCAGCCGGGCGTCAGGGCGGCCGGGTAGAAGAACAGCACGACCGGTCCCTCGGTGAGCAGCGCGGACAGGCTGCGGACACGGCCGGTCTCGTCCGGCAGCGAGAAGTCCTCGACCTCGTCCCCCACTTCCACGCGGGTGCTCACGCCTTGCCCCCGGCGTTCCGGGCGACGCCGCGGGCCCACAGCACCAGCGGCACCTGGAGCGGCAGACGCCCGAAGGCGGCGGCCTTCTCGGGTGCGGGGCGGTGCCGCCAGTCGGCGGCCATCTTGACGTTGGCCGGGAAGACGCCGACGAAGAACGCCGCGGCGGCGAGCGCGGCCGTCCTGCGGGTGCGGGGCAGCGCGAGGCCCGCGGCGAGCGCGAGTTCGGCGGCACCGCTGGCATAGGTCCAGGTCCGGGGCGAGCCCGGCAGGGCGCCGGGCACGATCGCGTCGAACTGGCGGGGGGCGGCGAAGTGGGCGATGCCCGCGGTGGCCAGCAGGCCGGCGAGCAGCAGGGGCGAGCGTTCGGACCGGGACACGGTTCCTCCTCTGATGACCTGCCGGGCGATATTACTCGACGGTAGGAAGCTCCCGGGGCCCGGGCGAGAGCTCGGGCCGCGACTCCGGCCCCGGGCGCCCGGCCTGCGCGACGCCATTGCGGACGCCTCCGCTGCCGCTGAGGGACACCCAGGCGTGCCGGGCCCGGGCGCGGGCGGTCGACGGCAGGGCGGGCCGCGCCTCAGGGGCGCGGGGAACTGCGCGACCGGCGACGACGGCGCCGCGGCCGCTCACCTGGGGAAGCATCACCCGGCCTCCGTCCGGTCCGCCGCCGCGCCGGGACTCGGGACCGTCACAGGGCCATGCGGCCCCGCCGTGCATACCGGGCCCGGGGACGCCGGCCGGGGGCGTCGGGCCTGCCAGGACGGTCGCGGCACAGGCGGTCGACTCCGGGGCGGACCGAGCCTGGGATGCCGGGGCCCGAAAGCGGCACAGGCTCGGGCGGCCCCGCCGGGGCATGCCGAGCCAGGGACGCCCGGCCCGGGGACGCCACGCCGGGGACGCCGGGCCCGCCAGGACGGTCGCCGCACAGGCGGTCGACACCGGGACCGGCACAGGCGCGGGTGGTCACCGCCGGGGCAGGTCGCGGGGTGGGCGGCCGGACGCCTTCACACGGTGGGCGCCGGGGTCCCGTGGGGCTCGGGGGCCTCGTCGGCGGCGTGCGCGAGGAAGTCGTCGACCATGCGGTGGAAGAGCGTGGCCAACTGCCCCAGCTCCTCCGGGGACCAGTGCGCCAGCGCCCGTTGCATACCGCGGACCCCCGCCTCGCGCACCTTGGTGATGGCCTCCCGGCCGGCGTCGGTGAGTTCGATGCGCTGGGCGCGGCCGTCGTCGGGGTCGGGGACGCGCGTGACGTACCCGGTCCTGTGCAGCTGCTGGACCGTGCGCGTGACGTGCGAGGCCTCCACGCCCAGCCGGGCGGCCAGCTCGCCCGGGCGCAGCGGATCGGCGTCGGCGATCTGGCGCAGCAACGCGACGGCGGCCCGGTCGAGCGGCACGCCCGCCAGGGCCATCAGCCGCTCGTGCTGACGGGCGCGCGTGCTCAGGTAGGTGATGCGCGAGAGCGCGCGCTCGATCTCGGTCACCTCCGCCGAGGGGCCGTCGGGGAGCGGTGGGGTGGGCATGCCGTCACTCTACCATATAGTTGCGTAACGCAAGTAAAGTGGGCCGCCGTTCAGGGGAACCGAACGGCCGACGCGCGTGACCGCACCCCGGGGCGTCGACATCTCACCCGTGAGTCTGCCGCTGATCCCGCCCATGCTCGCCACCTCCGGCACCCTGCCGCCCGCGGGGCAGGACGCGCGCTGGGCCTACGAGACCAAGCAGGACGGCCAGCGGGTGGTGGTCTACCTGCCGGGGGACGGGAGCGTGGTGCTGCGCGCCCGGTCCGGCGACGAGATCACGGCCGCCTACCCCGAGCTGCGCCCGCTGGGCACCGCCCTCGGCACCGCCCCCGCCGTCCTGGACGGAGAGATCCTCGCCCTGGACGCCGAGGGGCGGGCGAGCTTCCAGCTGCTGCAGTCCCGGATGGGGCTGGCGCACGCTCCCGCCCGGGCCGCGCGGCGGGCGGCGGAGGTCCCGGCCCACCTCGTGCTGTTCGACGTGCTGCACCTGGCCGGACAGTCCCTGCTGCGGCTGCCCTACACACGCCGCCGCTCCGCCCTGGAGGACCTCGGCCTGACCGGAGCGTCCTGGTCGACCCCGGCCGCGCTCGTCGGCCACGGCGCCGAGGCGCTGCGCGCCACCCGGGAGCACGGCCTGGAGGGCCTGGTCTGCAAGCGGCTGGACTCGGTGTACGAGCCGGGCGTGCGCTCGAGGGCCTGGATCAAGATCCGCAACATGCGCACCGAGGACGTCCTGGTCGGTGGCTGGCAGCCCGGCAAGGGGCGGCTCACCGGCCTGCCGGGCGCGGTCCTGGTGGGGCAGCGCGCGGGCGGACGGCTGCGCTACGTCGGCAGTGTGGGCACCGGCTGGAGCGAGACCGAACGCAGGGAGCTGGCCGGACTGCTGGCGGCCGCCGCCACCGGCACCTGCCCCTTCGACCCGGCTCCCCGGGCACCCGGCGCGCACTGGGTCGTGCCGCGGCTGGTCGGCGAGGTCCGCTACAGCACCCGGACACGGGAGGGGCTGCTGCGTCAGCCGTCCTGGCTGCGGCTGCGGCCGGACCTCGCCCCCGAGGAGTCGGCCGCCGACATCCCGGACGACCCGTCCTGAAACGGCGTCCCGACGCCGCCTGTTGATCCGCCCTTCACCCGCGGGACCCTCCGCCCCTCTTGGCATGGACGCGTTCAACCAGGAAGCTGAACCCCCGTTCCCCCCACAGCCGTTGGGCTGCGCCCGGACCCCGAGGAGGACGCAGTGTCGTCACGCCCGTACACCCGCCGCAGGAGATGGCTCACCGGGGCCGCCGGGGCCGCCGCCCTCGTGCTCGCCCTCCCCGCCACCGCCTTCGCCGCCCCGCCGCCCGCCCTGCCGGCCGCCGCCGAGCCCCTGGAGCGGACGTACCAGCCGGCGTACGACTACGACACCGACGGCTGTTACTCCTCGGCCGCGATCGGCCCCGACGGCAGTGTGAACAGCGGGCTCAAGCCGACCGGGGCGCTCAACGGCAACTGCCGCGACGCCTCCGACCTCGGCAACACCAACGGCTACGCGCGCGCCAAGTGCAACAACGGCTGGTGCGCGGTCCTGTACGCCCTCTACTTCGAGAAGGACCAGGCCCTGCCCGGCGTCGGCCTCGGCGGGCACCGGCACGACTTCGAGCACGTCGCGGTGTTCGTCCAGGACGACCAGGTCAGATACGTCTCGACGTCCGCCCACGGTGACTTCGACGTGCACGCGGCCGCGCAGGTCCGATTCGACGGCACGCACCCCAAGATCGTCTATCACAAGGACGGGATCGGCACCCACTGCTTCCGCCTCGCCGGCTCGGGCGACGAGCCGCCCGAGAACCACCGGGGCACCTGGCAGTACCCGCCGCTGGTCGGCTGGAACGGCTACCCGGCCGGGCTGCGCGACAAGCTGTCCTCGTACGACTTCGGCAGCGCCCACTTCGGTCTGAAGGACGGCAGTTTCGAGAGCCACCTGGCCAAGGCGAAGCCCTCGGGCATTCCTTTCGACCCCTACGCGTGACCCGGCCGGTCCGGCCGGGAGGCGCGCCCCTCCGGCCGGACCGGTGGCGCGGGAACACACGGGCGAGCCTCCCGAACTGACGTACGCCGCCCGGCAGTCGGGGGAGGCACGCGACCTCCCCTCCACCGGGAGGGTCTATCGTGGGGCGCATGTCCGCCCCCGAACTGATCCGCATCGTCTCCCGCGACTCCCCCATGGCGCTGGCCCAGGTGGAGCGCGTCCGGGCCGAACTGGCCGCCGCCCACCCCTCGGTGCGCACCGAGGTCGTCCCGGTGAAGACCACCGGGGACAAGTGGCTCGGCGACCTGTCCCAGGTGGAGGGCAAGGGCGCCTTCACCAAGGAGGTCGACGCGGCACTGCTGGCCGGGGAGGCCGACCTCGCGGTGCACTGCGTGAAGGACGTGCCCGCCGACCGTCCGCTCCCGGCGGGCACGGTGTTCGCCGCCTTCCTCAAGCGGGACGACATCCGCGACGCGCTGATCCACCCCGGCGGCCTCACCCTGGACGAGCTGCCCGCGGGAACCCGCGTCGGCACCTCCTCGGTGCGCCGGGTGGCGCAACTGGCGGCCACGCACCCGCACCTGGAGTGCGTGCCGTTCCGCGGCAACGCCAACCGGCGCCTGGCGAAGCTGGAGGCCGGAGAGGCCGACGCCCTGCTGCTCGCGGTCGCGGGCCTGGAGCGCATCGGCCGGACGGACGTGATCACCGAGATCCTCTCGACCGAGACGATGATGCCGCCCATCGGCGCGGGCGTCCTGGCCCTTCAGTGCCGCGAGGACGACGCCGGCCTGATCGACGCGGTGAGCGGTCTCGGCGACCCGGACACCTACCGGGAGACGACGGCCGAGCGGATGTTCCTGCACGTGCTGCAGGGTCACTGCAACAGCCCCATCGCCGGGTTCGCGCGGGTCGACCGCGGCGGCGAACTCTCCCTCCGCGCCTGCGTGTTCACTCCGGACGGCAAGACGCGGCTGAACGCCCACGAGTGGGCGGGGCGGCTCGATCCGGCCACGCTCGGCACCTCGGTCGCGGTGGCGCTGCTGCGCCAGGGCGCCCGCGAGATCATCGACGGCATCCCGCACTGAGCGCGGCGGCGCCCTGACACCGGGTCAGGCGGTGCCTTCCTCCGCCTGGTCCCGCAGGAAGACGCTCACCTGATGGGCCAGGCTGTCGCGGCACTGGCCCTGCGGGGCCCCGGGGGCTCCCTCGTGCACCCCGATGCCGCCCGCCCACAGGCGCCGGCCGGTCCACTCCTCCTCGACGCGCAGCTGCACCTGCACGTCCACCAGGCTCAGGGCCTCCTCGGCCGCGGCCGCGTAGAGCACGGCCGTGACCCGGCGCAGCGGATAGACGTCGAAGCCCTCGATGAACTGGGAGTTGCGCCAGTCGATGAAGGCACTCTCGCCGTCCGGGCCGACGCGCACGTCGATCTGGCCGTCCTCCAGATGGATGCCGAGGTGCCGGCTGCCGCGGTTCTCGACCGTCACGCGCAGGCGGAAGTAGGTGAGCCCGTCGGCGGCGTCGTCCCTGCCGCGAGGCGGTTCGGCCGGTTCCAGACGGTGGACGCGGACGCGCAGACCGGCATGCTCCTCGTACTCCTGCCAGTCCCCGACCACGTTCGGCTCGTACACGCTGCACCCTCTCGACCTCTGGAAGCTGCTTCCTATCTGTGGCCCGAGCGCACTGTCAAATGAGCAGAATGCGCTGTGGCCAGGCAGTTCGCCCCATCTGATCGATGATCAAGCCGTGCCCAGCGGTTATCCGGAAGCCACTGGAGAAAGCGCTTGCTCGGGCGTGCCGCACATCACTTCCACGAGTGAAGATCAACGGGTCGGGCGACCCGGTCGCGCCCGGGCCGCCCGGACACCGGCGTCGGCGACCACTTCTCGCCACAGCGAGGCCAAGATGCCCCGAATGTCGTATTGTCGGAATTGCTTCGTTCTCACTGCCCGGCCGCGGGCGGTGAAGTGCTTCGGACAGGAGGCACATCCGTGGGAGCCGGCCTGCCGGGCCCCCGGTGCCCGGTGAGGTCCGAGTCCGTGCTTCCCATGGTGTCCGTCCCTTCCGCACCTGCTCAGGGAGGTGCGCACCAGATGCGTATCGCCGGCAGCACCCGAACGCACCCGCACGACGACGCCCCCGACACCGCCGAGGCGTTCCGGCGGCTGGCGCGACTGCCCGAGGGGCCCGAGCGCAAGGCCCTGCGCGACGAACTGGTCGAGGCCTGGCTCCCCATGGCCGAGCGGATCGCCGTCCGGTTCCGTGGCCGCGGCGAGGCCCTGGAGGACCTCTACCAGGTCGCGGCCCTGGGGCTGGTCAAGGCGGTCGACCACTACGACCCGGCCCGCGGCAACGCCTTCGAGGCCTACGCGGTGCCCACCGTCACCGGCGAGATCAAGCGTCACTTCCGTGACCACATGTGGACGCTGCACGTGCCCCGCCGGGTCCAGGACCTGCGCAACCGCGTACGGCACGCCGTCAAGGAACTGTCCCAGACCACCTCGGGCCGCTCCCCCACCCTGGCCGAGATCGCCGAGTACGCCCAGCTCACCGAGGGCGAGGTGCGCACCGGGATGGAGGCGCTGGAGTGCTTCTCCGCCCTGTCGCTGGAGGCGGAGATGCCGGGCACCGACGGCTACGCCCTCGGGGACGCGATCGGCGGGCCCGACCCGGCCTTCGACATCGTGGTCGACCGCGTGGCCGTCCGGCCCTGCCTGGAGGCCCTGCCCGAGCGCGAGCGGGTCATCCTGTACCTGCGGTTCTTCAAGGGCATGACCCAGAGCCGCATCGCGGAGCAGCTCGGCATCTCCCAGATGCACGTCTCACGGCTGCTCAGCAGCTGCTTCGCCCATCTGCGCGAGGAACTGCTCACCGAGACCGGGTGAGCGGAAGGCCGGGACCACGCCCCCGCGCGGATCACCGCTCGGGCGGCGTGCCGGGCAGCTGGACCGGTCCCGCGCGGTCCAGGGCCTCCTCCAGTGCCGCCCGGATCTCCTCGGGCATCAGGCCGGTGCGCCCCCACACGAGGATCGTCTCCGCGACGTTGCGCAGCTTGGTGTTGGTGTGCTGGGAGACCTCCTTCAGCACGGCCCATCCCTGGTCGGGCGAGATCCTGCCGAGTGCCACGACCATCCCGATCGCCTGGTCCACGACGGCGTGGGAGACGACCGCCTCCTTCAGCTGCTGGATCTCCTCCTGCATCTGAAGGATCCGCTCCGAGCCCCCGTCCGTGGGCATGGTCACCTCCGGGTCCGGTGCGCCGCTGTCCGGATGGCCGGACAGGGTGCTTGAGTGCCTTGACGCAGTGTCCGACCCGTCCATCGTCGGCACCCGGCCCGCCGGGTGCCACCCGGGTGGACCAGCCGGTTCCGTTTCGGTGCGCCCGCCGGGGTACTCGGCAGGCGCAGCCCATGGCCGCGGCCGGACACTGGTGGCCATCCACCGGTGGCTGCCGGGCCGACGAGATCAGGACGCGACTGCCATGAACCACGACATGCCCACCCCCTCCGGCACGAAGGACATCATCTCCTCGCACTCCGTGTTCGGCGCTCCCTGCTGGGTGAGCCTGACCAGCCGCGACGTCCGGGCGACCGAGGAGTTCTACGGGGCGGTGCTGGGCTGGCAGTGGCGGCCGGCCAAGCTCGGCGACCGGTTCCGGATCGCCCTGGTGGACGGGTCGCCGGTGGCCGGGATCGCGGGCGTGGCGACCATGTGGCAGATGGCCGTGGCGTGGCTGCCGTACTTCGCGGTGCGCAGCGCGGACGAGGCGGCGGCCCGGGTGCAGGAGCGCATGGGCACGGTCGCGGTGGGACCGATCTCCCTGCCGCCCGGTCGGGCCGCGCTGCTGGCCGACCGTGACGGGGCGGCGTTCGGCATCTGGGAGGGCGACCTGTTCACCGACTGGGAGACCTGGCGCAACGCGCAGCCCGCTTTCATCACCCTGCACACCCGGGACGCCTTCGACGCCGCCATCTTCTACGGCGAGGTCCTGGACTGGGCGTCGGACAGCCCCGGGTGCTGCGAGGTCCACTACGAGGGCGGCGAGGTCGTGCTGCGCAGCCGCGGCGACGTCGTCGCACGGATCGAGTCGGGCGCCCTCGAAGCGGCGCCGGATCCCGCCATCCGCCCCCACTGGCAGGTCCACTTCAGCGTCGACGACGTGGAGGCCTGCGCCCGCGCCGCGGAGCTGCACGGCGGCAGCGTCATGTCCAAGGGCGGCGACGAGGCGGTGCTGCGCGACCACGACGGGGCGCAGTTCACGGTCACCGCCCGACGCGGGCGCTGATTCTCCTCGGCCATGGGCCGGCCCCGCGGGAGCGGCGCTCCCGCGGGGCCGGCGTCCGTGGCCGTCACTGCGTCCGGTCGCCCCGCTTCGCCCGGGAGGGCCGGGACAACAGGACCAGGCTGCGCGCTCCGACGGTGAGGCCGGTACCCGCTTTGTGCTCCGCCTCGTCCGGAGTGCCGTCGGGGTCGGCCGTGTCGATCAGGGCCGTCCAGCGTTCGCCGTAGGAGGCGTTCGGGATGCGGAAGTCGATCGGCTCCCAGTGGCTGTTGAGCAGCAGCAGGAAGGAGTCGTCGACGACGGGGCGGCCGCGCGGGTCGGGCTCGGCGATGGCGTCGCCGTTGAGGAACACCCCCACCGAGTGCGCGTCACCGCGCTGCCAGTCGTCGTCGGTCATCTCGCGGGCGTCGGGCGCCAGCCAGACCAGGTCGGGCAGCGGCTGGTCCGCCCGCCGGACCGTCTCGCCGCGGAAGAAGCGGCGCCGGCGCAGCACGGGGTGCGCGGTGCGCAGGTTGATGAGGTAGCGGGTGAAGTCCAGCAGGTCCCGCTGTTCCTCGCTCAGCCCCCAGTCGATCCAGGAGATCTCGTTGTCCTGGCAGTAGGCGTTGTTGTTGCCGCCTTGGGTGCGCCCGAGCTCGTCGCCGTGCGAGAGCATCGGGATGCCCTGGGAGAGCAACAGGGTGGCGAGGAAGTTGCGTTGCTGGCGGATGCGCAGCTCGCGCACGGCCGGGTCGCGGCTCTCCCCCTCGGCCCCGCAGTTCCACGACCGGTTGGTGCTCTCGCCGTCCTGGTTGTCCTCGCCGTTGTCCTCGTTGTGCTTGTCGTTGTACGACACGAGGTCGCGCAGGGTGAAACCGTCGTGCGCGGTGACGAAGTTGACGCTGGCCCGGGGGCGGCGCCTGCTGTGCTGGTACAGGTCGGACGAGCCGGTCAGCCGGGAGGCGAACTCGCCGAGGGTGTGGTCCTCACCCCGCCAGAAGTCCCGTACGGCGTCCCGGTACATGCCGTTCCACTCCGACCACAGGGGCGGGAAGTTGCCCACCTGGTAGCCGCCCTCGCCGACGTCCCACGGCTCGGCGATCAGCTTCACGCGGCTGATCACCGGGTCCTGCTGGATGAGGTCGAAGAACGCCGAGAGCCGGTCCACCTCGTGGAACTGCCGGGCCAGGGTGGCCGCCAGGTCGAAGCGGAAGCCGTCGACGTGCATCTCCGTCACCCAGTACCGCAGCGAGTCCATGATCAGCTGCAGGACGTAGGGGTGCCGCATCAGCAGGCTGTTGCCGGTGCCGGTGGTGTCGTAGTAGTGCTTCCAGTCGCCGTCGACCAGGCGGTAGTAGGAGGAGTTGTCGATACCCCGGAAGGACAGGGTCGGGCCCAACTCGTTGCCCTCGGCGGTGTGGTTGTAGACCACGTCGAGGATCACTTCGAGCCCGGCCGCGTGCAGCGTCTTCACCATCTGCTTGAACTCGGCGACCTGCCCGCCGCGGGTGCCGTGGGCGGCGTAGCCGTTGTGCGGCGCGAAGAAGCCGATGGTGTTGTAGCCCCAGTAGTTGGACAGGCCCCGGTCGTGCAGCACTCCGTCGTGGACGAACTGGTGCACGGGCATCAGCTCGACGGCCGTGACGCCGAGGGAGGTCAGGTGCTCGACCACGGCGGGGTGGGCCAGGCCCGCGTAGGTGCCCCGCAGTTCCTCGGGCACCTCGGGGTGGGTCCTGGTCATGCCCTTGACGTGGGCCTCGTAGATGACCGTGTCGGCGTAGGGCCGGCCGGGCCGGGCGTCGTCGCCCCAGTCGAAGGCCGGGTCGGTCACCACGCCGAGCATGGTGTGTCCCGCGCTGTCGGCCGGGTCGGGGCCGTCGGGGTTGCGCTCGTAGAGCGAGGGGTGGTTGTCGATCTGCCCGTCCACCGCGCGCGCGTACGGGTCGAGCAGCAGCTTGGCCGGGTTGCAGCGGTGGCCGGCGCTCGGGGCCCAGGGCCCGTGCACGCGGTAGCCGTAGCGCTGGCCCGGGCCGACGCCGGGCACGTAGCCGTGCCAGACGAAGCCGTCGACCTCGTTGAGCGGGACCCGGGTGTGGGTGCCGTCGTCGTCGACGAGGACCAGTTCCACGCGTTCGGCGACCTCGCTGAAGAGCGCGAAGTTGGTGCCCTCCCCGTCGAAGTCGGCACCCAGCGGGTAGGGGCGCCCGCCCCAGGCGGACACCCCTTTCCGTTCCTGCCTGCGGGTCACCGGGCGTCCTCCAGGACCTCGGCCGGGGTGCCGGCCGGACCGGCCAGCCGGGTGATGGGCACCTCACGGGGCACGTCCAGGCCCTCGCTCTCGCGCGGGGCCGGCGCGGTCGGCACCAGCGGGACGCGCTCACCGGCGCGGGCGCGCTGCGAGAACCAGATGACCTTGCTGCCGGTCTCGGTGGCGCAGCAGCCCCAGCCGTCGCTCACCGCCGCGAGGTGCTCCAGGCAGCCTCGCAGTTCCTGGTCGGGGCGCAGGGCGCGGTCGTTGTCACCGATGGCGGTGATCAGGTGCTGCCCGTTCCACCACATCTCGATCGACGTGTTCTTGTCCGTGGCGTGCTCGTCGATGGCCTTGAGCAGCATCTCGGCACCGCCGCAGACGGGCTGGACGAGGTTGTCCAGGTCCCAGAACCTCAGGTGAGCGGCCAGAATGCGGCTGACCTGTCCCACCCGGTCCGGGCTGACTTCCACGTCGAGGTGGTAGTAGCAGGGCACTGCGGTCTTCATCGGTCGGCTCCTCACCGCGAAGCTCAATTCCTTCTCGTCCGCGTCTGCGGAACGAGCCCCGAACACAGAACGTGAGCGCTTATCGCTTCTGAGTCACCCTCAGAGTGAGGGTGCTGCTCCGTTCGTGCAACACGAGGGCACACCTGAGGCACGTGCGTGCCCATGTGAGCAGCGGGACGGGCCCCGGACGGCCCATCCCGGCCACGACTCGTTGAAGATCCAACAAGACGCTGCGTCATGGCGCGTGCACCATGTGTGAAAGAACTCGATCGCCGTCACGGGTCCGCGCCGCTGTGCGCGCGGCCCCCGTCCGACCGTCGGGAGACCGAACCCCCCAGCCCGAAAGGTGATCGGCGCCATGCTGCTACCCGCCAGAGCCGAAGTCGCCCGGCAGTTGCGCCGTTACCGGGCCTGGGAACGAGTGATGCTCGCCGCACCGAACGACCTCACCGTGCGGAGCACGTTCGAGGACTCCGGCTACACGCTGTGCGTGCTCATGGGCAAGCGCTGCGCGCGGGAGGCGGCGGACGCGGCCGAGCGGTACCTGCGCACCAACCACGTCACGTACTTGCAGGAGCAGAACGACAGGCCGCGCCCGGCCGCGGCGGTCCGGCGCAGGCCGCCGGTGGCGGAGCGGAGATCCCCGGCGGGAAGGTGACACCCTTCCCGCCGCAGCTGTCCCCCTGACCGGGCCCCCGCGGCCCGGCTTTCGAGCACGGTGGAGGTGAGGACCATGAGGAAGACCCGGGCCATCGGCCGTATCCCGGTACGGGACGTCCGGCCGGCCGTGGAGGCCGGCAACCGGCCGGCCAAGGCGGTCGTGGGTGAGACGTTCGAGGTCACCGCCACCGTGTTCCGGGAGGGGCACGACGCGGTGGCCGCCAATGTCGTTCTGAAGGACCCCGAGGGCCGTCCCGGCCCGTGGACGCCGATGCGCGAGCTCGCCCCGGGCAGCGACCGCTGGGGCGCCGAGGTCACACCGAACGCCCTCGGCCGCTGGACGTACCGCGTGGAGGCGTGGAGCGACCCGGTCGCCACCTGGCGGCACGCGGCGGGGATAAAGGTTCCCGCGGGCATCGACCCGGGCCTGGTGCTGGAGGAAGGCGCGGAACTGCTCGCACGGGCGGCGGCCGGCGTACCGAGGGACGCCGGCCGCGGCGTGCTGCTCGGCGCGGCGGCGGCCCTGCGCGACGACTCCCTGCCCACGACGGACCGGCTGGCGGCGGCGCTGACACCCGAGGTGGACGACGTGCTGACCCGGAACCCGCTGCGCGACCTGGTCAGCACGTCCGAGCCGATGCCGTTGCTGGTGGAGCGGGAGCGGGCGCTGTACGGGTCGTGGTACGAGTTCTTCCCGCGGTCGGAGGGGACGGCCGAGCGTCCGCACGGCACGTTCCGCTCGGCGGCGCGGCGGTTGCCGGCGATCGCGGCGATGGGTTTCGACGTGGTCTACCTGCCGCCGATCCACCCCATCGGCACGACTTTCCGCAAGGGGAAGAACAACACCCTCTCCCCCGGCCCGGAGGACGTGGGGGTGCCGTGGGCGATCGGCTCGCCCGAGGGCGGCCACGACGCGGTGCACCCGGACCTGGGCACGATGGACGACTTCGTGTGGTTCGTGGAGCGGGCCCGGGAGCTGGGGCTGGAGATCGCGCTGGACTTCGCGCTGCAGTGCTCGCCGGACCATCCGTGGGTGCACAAGCACCCGGAGTGGTTCCACCACCGGCCCGACGGCACGATCGCCTACGCGGAGAACCCGCCG
>NZ_JBVHPJ010000006.1:0-434351 GCF_055567995.1 Streptomyces sp. NPDC026246
TTGCCGAACGACGCCGTCTCCGAAGTGAAACGGTCACCGGTGAGCTGCATACCGTCACCCGAGTCACCCGCGAACCTGATGACCACACGTTCCAGACGACGGACGTGCTTGCCACCCGTCCCAGTCGCTGCGGGGGAGTTGACTACCACGGACATTCCTGTGTCGCTCCTGTCAGGGCTGGTCCGCCGGCGCGGGCGGACAGGTCGGCGGACACGCGTCGCGGTGCGGGTCATGCACCTCGCCGGAGGCTACGTGGCACGGGTGGAGGACCGCTCGCGCGTCGGCCCGACGGGGTGTCCCGGCCGCCTGCGGCACTCCACCGTCCCGCGAACCCCCGTCGAGGCTTGAGCGGCACGCTCGGGGTATCAGCTCCGGTGAGGACGGGCAGGAGCCCTCGCGGGGCGACGGACCGCCCGCCGGTGCCCGCATCCCCCGAGGGCACCGGCGGGCCCCTCGCCGTGGGCCGGCCGGCACAGACGAAGGGATACACACTGTGAACAGCACGTGGTTCCGGCGCTTCACCACTGCGGGGAACGGGCCGCGGCTCGTGTGCTTCCCCCACGCGGGGGGTTCGGCGACGACGTTCAGAACCCTGGCTCAGGCGCTGCCCGCGGAACTCGACGTGATGTGCGTGCAGTATCCGGGCCGGCAGGACCGGCACCGGGAGGTGCCCTTCACCGATCTGGCCCTGCTCGCCGGAGCGGTGGCCGAGGAGCTCGCACAGGTGCTGGCGGCGGATCCGGGGCGGCCGTACGCGCTGTTCGGCCACAGCATGGGTTCGCTGGTGGCGTTCGAGACGGCCCGGCGGCTCGCCCGGGACCCGCTGCCGGGGCCGCAGCGGCTGTTCCTGTCCGGGCGGGGCGCACCGGACGCGCACAGCACGGCCCACTTCTCGCTCTACGACGACGACGACGTCCTCGCCGAGGTGCGCAGGCTGGGCGGCACCGACCAGTCGATGCTGGACGACCCCGACATGATGGAGATGGTGCTGCCGGCGCTGCGCGCGGACTACCGGTCGCTCGGCGCGTACACCTGGCGCGCGGCCGAGCCGCTGACCGCCCCGCTGACCGTGCTGGTCGGGGACAGTGATCCGGTGGTGACGGTGGAGCAGGCGGAGACCTGGCGGCCGCACAGCCGCGGGGACGTGGCGGTGAAGGTCTTCCCCGGCGGTCACTTCTACCTCTACGACCGGCCCGGCGACGTCGCGGCGGTCGTCACCGAGGAGCTTCTCACCGGGGCGGCCGCTTCCTGACCGGCCGTCGGGGCCGGTCAACCGCCCGGGGCGGCACGGACCTGGTCCGTGCCGCCCCGGGCGGTTTCGCGCGGGTGTGTGGAAGCGGCGGCGTCGAAGGTGTCGCGGCGTTCCGGGTGCCACGGAATCCCGGGTCTCGCGGCGTTCCGGGTCCCCGCGTGGTCAGAGGACCGCGCCCTCCTTCGTGCGTCTGCGCAGCGCCGGCCGGCTGGAGCGGCCGAGGTCCTTGCACACGTCCGACAGTGCGAGGACCGTGCGAGCCGTGAACAGCTTGCGGATGGACACCTCCTGGTTCAGCTCCGCCCGGATCAGCCCGACCAGCCGGATCGCCCGCAGGGAGTTGCCGCCGAGGTCGAAGAAGTCCTCGTCGATGCCGACCCGGTCCACGTCCAGCACCTCGGCGAAGGCCCGGGCGAGGATCCGTTCGGTCTCGTTGCGCGGGGCGCGGCGGGTGTCGTCGTCGGAGGCGGGCCGGGGCAGCGCGGACCGGTCCACCCGGCCGCCCGCGGTGAGCGGCAGCCGGTCCAGGACGGTGAACGCCGACGGCACCATGGGCTCCGGCAGCCGTGCCGCCGCGAACCGGCGCAGGTCATCGGCGGTCACGGCCGTGCCGGGCACGGGCACGACGCAGGCCGCCAGGCGCCGTTGCCCGCTGCCGTCGTCCGTGACGGCCACGACGGCCTGCGCCACATCGGCGTGTTCGGACAGCGCCTCCTCGACCTCGGCCGGTTCCACGCGCACACCGCGCACGTCCGTGGCGTGGCCGACGTGGACGAGCCGGCCGTCGGCCGTCGGCCGCACCCGCTCCCCGGTGCGGTACATGCGCGTCCCGGGCGGGCCGAACGGGCAGGGCACGAAACGTTCCGCGGTCGCCGCCGGCCGCCCGGGGTAGCCACGGGCCACACCGGGGCCGGCCACGTACAGCTCACCGGCCACGTCCTCGGGGACCGGGGTCAGGCCGGGGCCGAGAACGTACAGCGCGGTGTGGTCCGCGGCATGGCCGATCGCGTCCGACGCGGGCACGGCTTCGCCTGGGGGCAGGTGCCGGACGGCGGCGAGGCCCGTCGTCTCCGCCCCGCCGTGCCCGGTGACGACCGTGAGCCCGGGGCAGGCCTCGCGGATCCGCCGCAGCGCGGCCGCAGGGATCCGGTCGCCACCGGTCCACACCTCGCGCAGTCCGGCCAGACGCCCGGGGTGCGCGGCCGCGAGCTCGGTGAGGCGGGCGGCGGGCAGCCACAGCGTGGTGAGGCCGTGGGCCGCCCGCAGTCCGGCCAACGTGTCGCTGTCGAGCTCCCCTTGGGGCGCCACGACGACCCGGCCGCCGTTCAGCAGGGGCGTCCACAGCTCCAGGGCGAGCGCGTCGCAGGTGTGCGGCGCGTGCCACAGGACGGTGCCGCGGCCGGCGTCCCGGCAGCGGCGGTCCGTGACGAACCGCTCGACGGCCCGGTGGGTCACCGCGACGGGCCGCGCGGCACCGTCCGGGCCGGTGCCGTGCAGCACGGCCACCGGGCTGTCGGGGTGGAGCCGGGCGCCGTCGGGGACGGTGGTGCCGGCTTCGACGGTGCCGTCGGTGGCCAGGTCCTCCAGGACCAGCGCCGGTTGGTCCGGGCGGGCCGGGAGCGTGCGGGCCGTGGCGGTGTCGGTGAGCAGCAGGCGTGCCGGTGGGGCGTCGGCCGCGGCCGCCGGTTCCACGGCCAGTGCGGCTGCACCCGCCTTCGCCACCGCGAGCAGGGCGACGGCCAGTTCCACCGACCGGGGCAGTGCCACCGCGACGACCGTCTCGGGGCCGACGTCCCGGCGGTGCAGCGCCGTGGCCAGCCGGCCGGACCGCTCGTCCAGCTGACGATAGGAGACCCGGGTATCACCGTCGACCAGCGCGACGGCGTCGGGGGCGCGTTGGGCCTGCCGGGCGAACAGGTGCGGGACGGTCAGGCCCGGCAGTGGCGCACCGGAGGAGTCCGGTGCCGCGAGCACCCGGTCCCGTTCCTCGCCGCCCGCCACGTCCAGCGTGCCGACCGGCCGGGCGCTCGCGTCCAGCGCGGCCCGGACGAAGGAGATCAGTTCCTCGCCGATGAAGCGCAGTTCGGCGCGGTCGTACAGGCCGGCGGGGGCGTCGAGCCGGATGAACAGGTCGCTGCCGGGGCTGCCGTCGGTGTAGACGCCGATCGACAGCTCCTCGAAGGTGCCGGTGGTGGCGCCCGAGTAGCGGGCCGGGCTGTCGCCGAAGTGCAGTTGTTCCGCGAACTCGACGACGTTCACGACGGCGCCGAAGCTGCCGCGGCCGCTGAGGGCGGTGCCGCTCGCGCGCTGGATGTCGGAGTAGTGGCAGGCGGTGTGGTCGAAGACCTCGTACGTCTCGTCGACGAGCGTCTCGGCGATCTCGGTGAACGTCGCGCCGAGCGGGACCTTCACCCGTACCGGCACGACGTTCACGGCGAGGCCGGGTGTCCGGCTCGCCACGCCGACGCGGTTGCCGACGGCGAGGGACAGCAGGAACTCTGGGCGCTCGCAGCGGTGGCGCAGGTACACGGCCGCGGCGGCGGTCAGCATCTGCGACAGCCACACGCCCATGGACTGCGCCGCCTCGGTCCACCGGTCGGCCTCGGCGCGCGGAACGGTCAGGGTGCGGCTCACCATGCCGATGGCGTCGGCCACCTCCGCCCAGCGGTCGGCGCTGCCCAGCGGCTGCGACAGGGCGGTGCGACGCTCCTCGGACAGGGCCACGCGGGGCAGTTGTGCGGGCGGGGGCGCGTCCCGGAGGTAGTCGCCCCAGAACGTCATGTCCTCGGTGAACTTCGGCGAGGCGAGGTAGTGCGCCGCCTCGTCGGCGAAGGAGGCGGTGTCCCACGGGTGCGGCAGCTCGGGCACCCGCTCGCCGCGTGCCAGGGCCGTGTAGACCTCGGCCAGGCGCCGGGAGAGCAGTCCGCCGGCGCCGAACCCGTCGGACACCAGGTGGTGGTAGGCGATCACCAGCAGGGAGCGGTCGCCGGCGAGCCTGACCACGCCCAGCCGGAACAGCAGGTCCCGTCCGAGGTCGAACGGCCGGCGCACCAGGTCGGCCAGGGCCGCACGGGCGGCCTGCTCGGGGTCCGCCTCGGCGGTCAGGTCCCAGAAGAACGGCCGCCAGTCGCCGAGTTCGCGGGGAACCAGGCGCAGTCCGCTTCCGTCGTCGACGAAGGTGACGCGCAGGACCTCCGCCTCGCCCATCACGTGCAGGAAGGCGGCTTCCATGACGGCCGCGTCCAGCGTGCCGTCCACGTCCCACATGGTCAGCGCGTGGTTCGGCGTGTCGGGAGCCATTTCCTGCGCCCGCCACATGCCTCTGTGCGCGGACGACGCACCGAACGAAGGCACACGAATCAACCCCTCAGCAAAATGGCCCGGTATTTCGGCAATGTTCCGATCACCTCCACCTTCCGGGAGGCGAGCCGGCCGTTCAAGAGACGTCGGTGCCCGGCGGGACGGGCCGGGCCGCGGTTCTTGCCGTGTCCCGCCGGCGGGACGTGCTACGCCGCGAGCGAGGACAGGATGTGCCCGGCGATGCGCCGCGGGGAGGGGTGCCGCAGCACCAGGTTCGGTTTCAGTTTCAGTCCGGTCGACGCGGTCAGGCGTTTGCTCAGCTCGGCCGACAGCAGCGAGTCGAAGCCCAGTTCCTTGAACTCCTGGTCGGGGCCGACGATGTCGGCCGAGGCGTGCCCGAGGACGACGGCGACCTTCTCCCGTACGTGCTCCAGCACCAACGCCTGTGCGTCGGCGCCGGGCAGGGCCGCGATCCGCTCCGGCAGAGGAACGGCCTGGTCGTCGGAGGGCGGTGGCGGCGCGGCGGGCAGCTCGGCCTCGGGCGCCGCGGCGGGCGAGGAGCTGAGCCAGTAGCGCCGCCGCTGGAAGGCGTACGTCGGGAGGTCGACGCGGTGGCGCGTGGTGAACAGGGCGTCCCAGTCCACCCGTCCGCCGCGGACGTGGAGTTGGGCCAGCGAGCCGAGCAGGGCCCGGACCTCGTCGCTCTCCCGCCGTGAGGACGACAGCACCAGCGCGTCGTCCAGGTCCTCCACGGTCTCCTGCACCGGGACGGTGAGGACCGGGTGCGGGCCCATCTCGATGAACACCCGGAAACCGTCGTCGGCCAGCCGCCGCACGGACGTCTCGAACAGGACCTTCTCGCGCAGGTTGTCGTACCAGTATGCGGCGTTCAGCTTCGCCGTGTCGACGACCTCGCCGTACAGCGTCGAGCAGAAGGGCAGGTCCGAGGTTCTCGGCCGGACTCCGGCCAGTGCGCCGGTCACCTGGTCGCGGACCCGGGCCACGTGGGGGGAGTGCGAGGCGTAGTCGACGGGGATCCTGCGGGCCTGGGCGCCGTCGGCCCTGGCCTTCTCGACGAATTCGTCGAGCGCGTCCGGTTCGCCGGCCACCACGACGGAACTCGGCCCGTTGACGACGGCGATGTTCACCCGGTCGCCCCACGGGGCCAGTCGCCGCTCCACCTCGTCGGCGGACAGGGCGACCGAGGCCATGCCGCCGTGGCCCTGCAGATCCACCAGGGCCTTGCTGCGCAGCGCCACCACCCGGGCGGCGTCGCGCAGGGACAGCGCGCCGCTGACGCAGGCGGCGGCGATCTCGCCCTGGCTGTGGCCGATCACCGCGGCCGGCTCGACACCCCAGGACCGCCACAGGGCGGCCGTGGACACCATGACCGCGAACAGCGCCGGCTGCACCACGTCCACCCGGTCCAGGCCGGGCGCCCCCGCCTCGCCGCGTATGACGTCCGGCAGCGACCAGTCGACCCATTCGGCCAGGGCGTCCGCGCAGGCGTCGAGGGTCTGCGCGAAGACGGGGAAGGTGCCGTACAGCTGCCGGCCCATGCCGGCCCACTGCGAGCCCTGGCCGGGAAAGACGAAGGCGACGCCCCCGAGTCCGGTGGTGCTGCCGCTCACCACCGCGGGGGACTCGGCGCCCCGGCTCAACGCGCCCAGTCCGTCGAGAAGTTCGGCCCGGCCGCGGCCGAGCACCACCGCGCGGTGCTCGAAGCGCGAGCGGCCCGATGCCAGCGACCAGCCGACGGCGGCTTCGGCTTCGGCTCCGGCTCCGGCTTCGGTGGCCGCGGCATCATCAGCGGCGGCGCCATCGGCGGGGACAGCCCCGGCGGTGAGGAAGTCGCGCAGCCTGCCCGCCTGCCCGCGCAGGGCCTCGGCGCTCTTGGCGGACAGCACCCAGGGCACGACGCCGCCGGTGACGCCCGCGCCGGGCCGCTGCCCGCCGGACGGCTGCGCGGGCGGTGCCTCCTCCAGGATCACGTGGACGTTGGTGCCGCTGACGCCGAAGGAGGACACCCCGGCCCGCCGGGGGCCGTCCCCCCGGGTCCACGGGCGGCCCTCCACCAGCAGTTCGACCGCCCCGGAGGACCAGTCGACGTGGCGTGAGGGAGCGTCGACGTGGAGGGTTCTGGGCATGTACCCGTGCCGCATCGCCAGGACGGCCTTGATGACCCCGCCGACGCCGGCGGCGGCCTGGGCGTGGCCCATGTTCGACTTCAGCGAGCCCAGCCACAGCGGCCGGTCCGCCGGCCGGTCCCGGCCGTAGGCCGCCAGCAGCGCGGCCGCCTCGATGGGGTCGCCCAGGGTGGTGCCGGTGCCGTGCGCCTCCAGGAGGTCCACCTCGCCGGGGGCGACGCCCGCGTTGGCCAGGGCCTGGCGGATCACCTTCTCCTGTGCGCGGCCGTTGGGCGCGGTCAGCCCGTTGCTGGCGCCGTCCTGGTTGACGGCGCTGCCGCGGACGACGGCCAGCACGGGATGGCCGTTGCGGCGGGCGTCGGACAGCCGCTCCAGCAGCAGGACGCCCACGCCCTCGGCCCACCCGGTCCCGTCGGCCCCGTCCGCGAACGCCCTGCAGCGGCCGTCGGTGGACAGGGCGCCCTGACGGGAGAACTCCACGAACATCGAGGGGGTCGCCATCACCAGCGCGCCACCGGCCAGGGCCAGGGAGCACTCCCCCGAGCGCAGCGACTGCACGGCCATGTGCAGCGCCACCAGCGACGAGGAGCAGGCGGTGTCCACCGACACGGCCGGACCCGTCAGCCCCAGCTCGTAGGCCACGCGGCCGGAGGCCACGCTGAGCGCGCTGCCGTACAGCAGGTAGCCCTCAAGTTCCTTGTGCCGGCCCTCCAGGAAGCGCCAGCCGTACTCGGAGGAGCTGACCCCGGAGAAGACACCGACATCGGTGCCGCGCACGTCGGCGGGGACGATCCCGGCCCGTTCGAACACCTCCCAGGAGGTCTCCAGCAGCAGCCGGTGGTGCGGGTCGACGGCCAGGGCCTCGCGCGGGCTGATGTTGAAGAAGTCGGCGTCGAAGTCCGCCACGTCCTTCAGGAAGCCGCCCTGCCGGGTGCGGGAGCTTCCGGTGGCGTCCGGGTCGGGGTCGTAGACGTCCCGCCAGCCGCGGTCGGCGGGGAAGTCGTCCACGACGTCCAGGCCGTCGCGCAGCACCTTCCACAGGTCCTCTGGCGAGGAGACGCCGCCCGGGTAGCGGCAGGCCATGGCGACGACGGCGACGGGTTCGTCACGGGCGGCCTTGAGGGCGTCGTTCTCGCGCCGGAGGCGGTCGCGTTCCTCCAGCAGGGTGCGCAGTGCCCGCTGGACCCGGTCCGCGCCGTCCGCCGTGCGTTCCGCGGAGTCGGTCATCTCACTTACCTCTTCTCATCGAGGGCCAGGTCGACCAGTGCTTCCAGGTCCAGGTCGGACAGCCCTTCCAGTTCGGCGGAATCGTCCGCGCCGAGGTCCGTGCCGGAGCCCGTGCCGGGGTCCGGTTCCGGGCGCAGCAGGCCGACGAGGTGTTCGCTCATCTCGCGCGGGGTCGGGTAGCTGAAGACCAGCGTGGTCGGCAGGCGCAGTCCGGTCCGCGACGACAGGCGGTTGCACAGTTCGACCGATGTCAGGGAGTCGAAGCCGAGCTGGGTGAAGGCCTGTTCGGCGTCGACGGACGCGCCGGAGGGGTGGCCGAGGACGAGGGCGACCTGCTCGCGCAGCCAGTCCAGGGCGGTGGTGTGCGCCTCGTCGGCCGGCAGCCCGGCCAGGAGGGCGGGCAGGCCGCGGGCGCCGTCGTCCCCGGCGTGTGCCGCCCGGCGGGGGCGGTGGGGGGAGGCGAGGTCGCGCAGCAGCGGCGGCAGGTCCGTACCGGTCCTGCCGCGCAGCGCCGTGAGGTCCAGCCGGGCCGGGACGAGGACCGCCCTGCCGCCGGCGAGGGCCGCGTCGAACAGGGCCAGCGCCTCGGGCGTCGGCATGGCGGCGACGCCCATCCGCCGCAATCGGGCCAGGTCCGCCTCCGCCAGCTCCCCGGTCATGCCGCTGCTCTGCTCCCACCAGCCCCACGCCAGTGAGGTGCCGGGCAGGCCGCCGTCCCTGCGCTGGGCCGCCAGGCCGTCGAGGAAGGCGTTGGCGGCGGCGTAGTTGGCCTGTCCGGCGGTGCCGAGGGTGCCGGCGAGCGCGGAGAACTGCACGAACGCCGACAGCGGGCGGTCCTTGGTCAGGTCGTGCAGGACCAGCGCGCCGCCGGCCTTGGCGTGCAGCACCCGTTCGAGGCTCTCGGGGGTGAGCGACTCCAGCGTGCCGTCGGCGAGGACACCTGCCGCGTGCACGACCGCCGTCAGCGGCCGCTGGGGCGGCATGCCGGCGAGCAGGTCCGCGACGGCGCTCCGGTCGGCGACGTCGCAGGCCGCGACGCGGACCTCGGCGCCCAGTTCCCTGAGCTCCGCGGCCAGTTCGCCGGCGCCGTCGGCGGCGGCTCCGCGCCGGCCGGCCAGCACCAGGGAGCGCACGCCGTGCTCGGTGACGAGGTGCCGTGCCACGAGGGAGCCCACTCCCCCGGTGCCGCCGGTGACGAGGACGGTGCCGCCGCCGAAGCCGCCGCCGACGTCGAGGACGAGTTTGCCGATGTGGCGGCCCTGGCTCATCTCGCGGAAGGTGCGGCGCGCGTCGCGGATGTCGCGGACGGACACCGGTGGCAGGTGCACCCGGCCGTCGGCGAACAGGTCCATGACGTCGCGGAACATCGCCTGGAGGGCGTCCGGTCCGGCCTCGTACAGGTCGAACGCGTCGTAGGTGACGCCGGGGTGATCGGCGGCCACCTGCCGGGGGTCGCGGATGTCGGTCTTGCCCATCTCGACGAAGTGGCCGCCCTGGGGCAGCAGCGTCAGCGAGGCGTCGACGAAGGTGTGCGCCAGGGAGTTCAGGACGACGTCCATGCCCCGGCCGTCCGTGGCGGCGAGGAACTTCCCGGCGAAGTCCAGGTCGCGGGAGGACGCCAGGTGCGCGTCGTCCAGGCCCAGTTCGCGCAGAGCGGGCCATTTGGCGGGACTGGCGGTCGCGTAGATCTCGGCGCCCGCGTGCCGGGCGAGCTGGACGGCGGCCATGCCGACGCCGCCGGCCGCCGCGTGGATCAGGATGCGCCGGCCCTTCGTGAGCCGGGCGATGTGGAAGAGGGCGTGGTAGGCGGTGAGGAAGGTGCTCGGCATGGACGCCGCCTCGGCGTGGCTCCAGCCGTCGGGGACGGCGGTGAGCAGGCGGTGGTCGGCGACGGCCAGGCGGCCGAAGGCGCCGCCGAAGATGCCGGTGACCCGGTCGCCCGGCGCGAAGGCCGTGACGTCGTCGGCGACCTCCAGCACGACACCGGAACCCTCGCTGCCGATGCCGGCGTCCAGGGCGGTGCGCTCCACCAGGCCCAGGGCGATGGTGACGTCGCGGAAGTTGAGCCCGGCGGCCTGGACGGCGATGCGGACCTGTCCGCCGCGCAGGGGCGCCTCGGCCTCGGGGCACGGTACCCAGGTCAGGTTCTCCAGCGTGCCCTTGTCCGGGATGCCCAGCCGGTGGGGGCCGTCGCCCGGGGCTTCGAGGCGCTGCTCGGCGGGTGTGGCCGGGGCGAGGCGGGGGGTGAGGAACTCGCCGTCGCGCAGCGCGAGTTGCTCCTCCCCGAGGGCGAGCGCGTCGGGCAGCGCCGCCCAGGAGGTCTCCTCGTCGTCGAGGTCGACCAGCCGGAACCTGCCGGGGTGCTCGGTCTGGGCGGAGCGGAGCAGGCCCCACACGGACGCGCCGGCCAGGCTCTCCACGCGCTGTCCCGCGCCGGTGTCCACGGCCAGGCGGGTGAGCACGACCAGCGTGGACGCGGCGAACGCCTCCTCGGCGAGGAACCGCTGGACCTGCCGCAGGACGTGCGCGGCGCAGGCGCCGGCCGCGGCGAGCGGGTCGGCCGCGCCGGTGGTGTCGTCCGGGCACAGCAGGAGGTGGGCGGGGGCGCCGTGCGCGGGGACCTCGTCCAGGGAGGCGTAGGCCACGGCCCGGTCACCGTCCGCACGCAGGAGCCGGGGGGCCGGGCCGGGGTGCGTGCCGATCACGCCCCACCGTGCCGGACGGGCGGCGGGATCGCCCGGCGGCACCGGCCGCCAGCGCACCTCGTACAGCGGCGGTTCCTGCCCGCCCAGCGCCGAGCGCACCTGTTCGGCGCCGGCCGGGCGGAACGTCAGGGAGGCGACGGACGCGATCGTGCGGCCGTCCTCCTCGGTGACCGTCAGCGAGACCGCGTCCTCGCCGGCCGGGGTGAGCCGGACGCGTACGGTCGGCCCGCACGTGCCCGTCAGGCGGGCGCCGGCCCAGGCGAAGGGCATCCGGCCCTGTTCGCCCGTCACCTCGATGACACCGCCGGCCACCGACGCGTGCAGCACGGTGTCGAGCAGCGCCGGGTGCAGGGCGAAGGCGCCCGTCACGGCGCTGTCGGGAAGGGTGGCCAGGGCGTGGAGGTCGTCGCCGTGCCGCCACACCTCCCGCAGGCCGCGGAAGGCGGGCCCGTAGTCGAACCCGGCGTCGGCGAAGGTGTCGTAGAGGCCGTCGACGCTGACGCGGGTGGCACCGGGCGGGGGCCAGGCGATGAGTGGCCGGGCCGCGTCGGCGGCCGCCGGGGGGCTGGAGGCGTCCGGCGTGCTGGAGGCGTCCGGGGTGAGGCCGCCTTGTGCGTGGCGGGTCCAGCCGCCGGTGGTGGCGGCGTGGTCGCCGGGGCGCGCGTACACCTGGAGCGGGCGGCGGCCCGAGGCGTCCGCCGCGCCGACGACGACGCGTACCTGCACGCCGCCCGTCTCGGGCAGGATCAGCGGCACTTCGAGGGTGAGGTCCTCCAGTGCGGCGCACCCGACGTGCCGGCCCGCCGTCAGGGCCAGGTCCAGGTAGGCCGTGGCGGGGACGACGACCGCGCCGAACACGGTGTGACCGGACAGCCAGTCGTGGGTCTTCAGCGACCACAGGGCCGTGAAGTGGACCTCGTCGCTGCCGGGGTGGTCCAGTACGGCGCCCAGCAGCGGATGGCCGGGGGCCGCCAGTCCGGCCGAGGCGAGGTCCGCGGGACCGGCTCCGGCCGTGAAGTCCAGCCAGTACCGCTGCCGCTGGAAGGCGTAGGTGGGCAGGTCGACCCGGCGGCGCGGCCCGAAGAGGGCGGCCCAGTCCACGGTCACGCCGCGCACGTGCAGTTCGGCCAGTGCGCCGGTCAGTGCCCGGGCCGGCTCGCGGTCGCGGCGGGATGCCGGGACGACCAGCGCGTCGTCGACGCCGGTGCTCGCGAAGGCGTCCTTGGTGAGGCCGGTGAGCGTGGCGCCGGGGCCGACCTCGACGAAGACGTCCGCGCCGGCGGCGCGGGCGTGCTCCACCGCCTCGTGGAAACGTACGGGTGCGCGGACGTGGCGCACCCAGTGCGCCACGGACGTCAGTTCCCCGGCGGTGGCCTCGCGGCCCAGCAGGGTCGACACGACGGGGATCGCCGGCTCGGCGGAGGGCAGCGCGCCGATCGCGGCCGCGAAGTCGTCCAGGACCGGTTCCATCAGCGGGGAGTGGAAGGCGTGGGCGACCGGGAGGAGCTTGGCCGATCCGCCGTCGGCCAGGATCCGGTCGCGCAGGGCGTGGACCTGTGCGCGCAGGCCTGAGAAGACGACCGACTCGGGGCCGTTGACGGCGGCGAGGCCCACCCGGTCGTACGCGGCGAGCAGGGCGGCCGCCCGCTCCTCGCCGAGGCGTGCGGCGAGCATGGCGCCCTGTTCGGTCACCGTCTGCATGGTGCGTCCGCGGGCGGCGACCAGGCGGGTGGCGTCCTCCAGGCGGAGCGCTCCGGAGACGTGGGCGGCGGCGATCTCGCCGACGGAGTGGCCGATGAGGTGGTCCGGCGCCGGGGTGTGGTGGGTGAGCAGCCGGTAGAGGGCGACCTGGAGGGCGAACAGCGCGGGCTGGGCGACGTCCGTCCGCTCGCGCTGCCCGGGTCCGGGGTCGGCGGCGAGGAGCACGGGCCTGAGGGCGAAGGGGAGGTGGGCGTCGAAGTGCGCGCACACCTCGTCCAGGGCCTCGGCGAAGACGGGGAACGCCTCGTGGAGGGGTCCCGCCGCGCCGGCCCACTGCGCGCCCTGCCCGGGGAACAGGAAGGCGCGGGCACCGGGTTCACCGGCGACGCCGCGCATCACCGCGGCGGACTCCTCGCCCTCGGCCAGTGCCGTCAGGCCGGCGAGCAGGTCCTGCCGGTCGTGGCCGAGCACCACGGCCCGGTGTTCGAGGCGGGCCCGGCCGGACACCAGCGACCAGCCGGCGTCGGCGGGATCCAGGTCGGCGGCGGCCGCAGTGAAGTCGCGCAGTCTGCGCGCCTGGGCCCGCAGGGCCTGCTCCGAGCGCGCGGAGAGGACCCATGGTACGAGGGCGCCGGGCAGCCGCCCGGTGGTGGGGGACGCCGCCTCCTCCTCGGGGGCCTCCTCGAGGATCACGTGGGCGTTGGTGCCGCTGACGCCGAAGGCGGACACGCCCGCGCGGCGGGGCCGGTCCGGTGCGCCCGGCCAGTCGCGGGCCTCGGTGAGCAGTCGCACCGCTCCGGCCGACCAGTCCACGTGGGTGGAGGGACGGTCGATGTGCAGCGTGGGGGGCATGACGCCGTGCCGCAGCGCCATGATCATCTTGATGAGGCCGCCAACGCCCGCGGCCGCCTGGGCGTGGCCGATGTTGGACTTCAGCGAGCCCAGCCACAGCGGTTCGTCCCCGTTCCGCTCCCGGCCGTAGGTGGCCAGCAGGGCCTGGGCCTCGATGGGATCGCCCAGGGTGGTGCCGGTGCCGTGCGCCTCGACCACGTCGACGTCGGCCGCCTGGATCCGGGCGTTGGCGAGCGCGGCCCGGATCACGCGCTGCTGCGCGGGGCCGTTGGGGGCGGTCAGGCCGTTGGAGGCGCCGTCCTGGTTGACCGCCGAGCCGCGGATGACCGCCCAGACGCGGCGGCCGTTGCGCCGTGCGTCGGAGAGCCGTTCCAGGACGAGCACGCCGACGCCCTCGGAGAAGCCCGCGCCGTCGGCGGCGTCCGCGAAGGCCTTGCAGCGGCCGTCGGCGGCCAGGCCCCGCTGCCGGGTCATCTCCCGCATCACCTGCGTGGTCCCCATGACGGTGACGCCGCCGGCCAGGGCCAGGCCGCACTCGCCCTGCCGCAGCGACTGCACCGCCTGGTGGACCGCCACCAGGGACGAGGAGCACGCGGTCTCGGTCGACACCGCCGGCCCCTCCAGGCCCAGGGCGTACGACACGCGCCCGGACGCCACGCTCAGCAGCGAGCCGGTCTGCGCGTAGCCGGCGATGGCGTCGGGCGTGTGGAGGTGGTTGCCGTAGCCGAAGTAGGCCAGGCCCGCGAAGACGCCGGTGTCGCTGCCGCGCAGGGAGTGCGGGTCGATGCCGGCGCGTTCCAGGGACTCCCAGGAGGTCTCCAGCAGAAGTCGCTGCTGGGGGTCGGCGGCCAGCGCCTCGCGTGGGCTGATGCCGAAGAAGTCGGCGTCGAAGTCGCCCGCGTCGTAGAGGAAGCCGCCCTTGCGGGTGGAGCTGCTGTTGGGCCGGCCGGGGTCGGGGTCGTACAGGTTCTCCACGTCCCAGTTGCGGTCCTGCGGGAAGTCGGAGACGGCATCGGTGCCGGTGCGCACCAGGTCCCACAGGTCCTCCGGTGTGCTCGCCCCGCCCGGGAAGCGGCAGGCGACGCCGACCACGGCGATGGGTTCGGCCGCGGCGTCGGTCAGCTCCCGCAGGCGCTTGCGGGTCTCGATCAGTTCGATCGACGTCCGCTTGAGGTAGTCGAGAACGTCGGCGTTGTCGTCGGTCGTCATGGCTCTCCCTAGCCGAGTTCCTGGTCCAGCAGCGCGAGCAGTTCGCCCGCCGAGGCCGAACTGATCCGGTCGGCGATGCCGGCCGGTGCCGCGGCGCCCGCCAGTGAGCGGACGCGGCCCTGCAGTTCGCCCAGGAGCGTGGAGATGGTGCTCCGCTCCTCGGCGTCGAGTTCGAGGAAGGCGTCCTGGAGCCGGGCCCCGAGGCCCTCGATCTCCTGGGCCAGGTGGGCGGCCGGGGACTGCGCCGCCGGTTCGCCGGGTGCGATCAGCTCGGTCAGGAACCGGGCGAGTGCGCCGGGGTTGGGGTGGTCGAACACGAGCGTGGCGGGCAGTTTCAGGCCGGTCGCCGCGGCCAGTCTGTTGCGCAGCTCCAGCGCGGTGAGCGAGTCGATGCCCAGTTCTCTGAAGGCCACCGAGGGGCCGATCCGCGCCGGGTCGGCGTGTCCGAGGACGGCGGCGGTCCGGGTGCGGACGGCGTCCAGCAGTGCCGCCTCGGCGGCGTCGGGCGGCAGCGACGCCAGGGTCGGGGCGAGCGGTCCGTCGGCGCCCGCTGCCTCGTCCCGCGGGGTGGCGGGTGTGCCGGTGAGGCCGCGCAGCAGCGGCGAGCCGAGGTGGCCGGCCCGGGCGGTCAGGTCCAGCCGTGCGGGTACCAGTACCGGCTCGCCGTCGGCCCGCACGGCCGCGTCGAACAGGGCGAGGCCCTCCTGCGAGGACATCGGCAGCACGCCCTGGCGGTGCAGGCGCCCCAGGTCGGTGTCGTCGAGGCCGGCGCTCATCTCGCTGCGCTGCGCCCAGAAGCCCCAGCACAGGGCCGTGGCGGGCAGGCCGTCGGCGCGGCGGGCCTGGGCGAGGCCGTTGAGGAAGGCGTTCGCGGCGGCGTAGTTGGCCTGTCCGGCGGTGCCGAGGACGCTCGCGACCGAGGAGAACAACACGAAGGCGGACAGCCGCAGCGGCCGCGTCAGTTCGTGCAGGTACCAGGCGCCGCGCACCTTCGGGGCGAGGACGGCGTCCAGGCGTTCGCCGGTCAGCGCCTCGACGACTCCGTCGTCCAGCACGCCGGCGCAGTGCACGACGGCGGTCAGCGGGTGCTCGGCGGGCACGGCGGCCAGCAGCGCGGCGACGGAGTCGCGGCTGGTGACGTCGCAGGCGGCGATGTCGACGTGTGCGCCCGCGCCGGTCAGTTCCGCGGCCAGTGCGGCGGCCTGCGGTGCGGCCGGTCCCCGCCTGCTGGTCAGCAGCAGACGCCGTACGCCGTGCCGGTCGACGAGGTGGCGGGCGAGCAGGGCGCCCAGGCCGCTGGTGCCGCCCGTGATCAGCACGGTCCCGGTGCCGAGGGCTGGGACGTCGCCCGGCCGGTGGCCGCCGTCGGCCCGGGCCAGCCGGGGGGCGGCCGGGACGCCGGCACGCAGGGTGAGCTGGTCCTCCCCGGTCGCCGTCAGCGCGGGCAGCAGGGCCCGGGACGCGGCGTGGTCGTCGGTGTCCACGAGGGTGAACCGGCCCGGGTTCTCGGTCTGCGCGCTGCGTACGAGGCCCCAGACGGCGGCCGCCGCGGGGTCGGGGCGCGTCGGGGCCGCGTCGGCGAACGCGCCCCGCGTGACGACGACCAGCCGCGAGGCGGCGAAGCGGTCGTCGGTCAGCCACTGCCGTACCCGGTCGAGCACCTGGTGCAGGACGCGTTCGACGGCGGCGGGGGTGTCCTCGCCGTCCGGCTCCGCGCCCTCCACGGTGGTGACCACGACCGGCGGCACGGGGCCGGCGGCGGTGAGCGCGTCGAGGCCGGCGAAGACCGCCGCGCCGGGTACGGGGAACGCGGGAGTGCCGAGCACCGCGCACGCCCCGGCCGTCACCCCGGCCGAGACGGGCACCGGCGCGAAGGCCAGGCGGAACAGCGCGTCCTGGCGGTCGAAGCCGAGCGCGGTGAGCTGCTCGACGTCCGCGGGGCGCAGCGTCAGCGACGCGATGCCGCCGAGGGGGGCGCCGCGGTCGTCGGCCAGGGTCAAGGACCACGTGTTCTCGCCCGCCGGTGCGAGCCGGACGCGCAAGCCGGCCGGCCGGCCGGCGCCGAGCCGGATGCCGGTGGCGCGGTACGGCAGCCGGCCCTCGGGCCGGGCGGCGTCGACGCTGCCGCCCAGGCCCGCCGGGAGCAGCGCGGCGTGCAGCAGCGCCGGGTGGATCCGGAAATGGTCCTGGCCGGTGCCGGCCGCGGCGGCGGGCAGTTCGGCCTCTGCGAACAGCGTGTCGCCCTGGCGCCAGACGGCCTTCAGGCCCCGGAGCAGGGGGCCGTGGCCGAAGCCGAGAGCGGCCAGCCGGGCGTACTCCTCCTCGAACGGCACCGGGGCCGCGCCCGGCGGGGGCCAGGCGGTGAGGGAGTCCTGGCCGGGGGCCGGGGCGCCGGCGGTGCCGACGGTGCCGACGGCGTTGCGGATCCACTCCGGCTCCCCGTCACCGCGTGAGTGCACGCTCACGGTGCCCGTGCCGTCGAGCACGACGCGGATCTCCCGCTCGCCCGTGCGGGGCAGCACCAGCGGGGTCCCCAGGGTGAGTTCGTCGACGGTGTCGTGCCCGGCCTTGTGCGCGGCCCACGCCGCCAGTTCCACCAAGACGGTCGCCGGCACCAGATGGGCGCCGTGGACGACGTGTTCGGCGAGCCAGGGCTGACGCTCCAGCGACAGGCGTCCGGCGCCGGCCACTCCCCCGCGCCCGGTGTCGGCGGGCAGGTCGACCACGGCGTCGAGCAGCGGGTGGTCCGAGGTGGCGCCGGCGGTGGTCTCCTGAGGGGTGGCCAGCCAGTAGCGGTGCCGCTGGAAGGCGTACGTGGGCAGCTCGGCCCACCGGCCGTCCCGGCCCGGGAAGGCCGCCTGCCAGGACACCGAGGCACCCGCCACGAAGGCCTCGGCCGCCGACCGGTACAGCCGGCCGAGGCCGCCTTCCTCGCGGCGCAGGGAGCCCACCACGAAGCCGGTGGAGCCCAGGGTGGTGTCGAACATCTCCTGGATGTTCATCGCGAGCAGCGGGTGCGGACCGAGTTCGACGACCGCGCTGTCGGGCTCCTGCCCGACCAGGCGTCCCATGGCGGTCGCGAACTGCACCGGCTCGCGCAGGTTGCGGTACCAGTAGTCCGCGTCCAGCGCCCTCGGGTCGATCGGGCCGCCGGTGACCGTGGAGTAGATCTCGACCGGCGTGGGCGCCGGCGTGATGCGGCCCAGTTCCCGGGGGAGCCGCCGCGCGAAGCGGTCCATCAGCGGCGAGTGACCGGGGACGCTGGACTTGATCAGATGTGCGCGGGCACCCTCGGCCCGGCAGGCCGCCACCAGTGCCTCCACGGCCGCGGTCTCGCCGGAGACCGTCGTGGAGCCGGGCCCGTTCACCGCGGCGATGCCGATCCGGGCCTCCTGGCCGGCCAGCAGTTCCCGCACGCGTTCCTCGGGCAGCAGGATCCCGGCCATGCTGCCCTGTCCGGCGACGGTGGCCAGCAGCCGTGACCGCAGGGCCACGATCCTGGCCGCGTCCTGGAGGGTCAGGGCCCCGGCGATGTGGGCGGCGGCGATCTCGCCCTGGGAGTGGCCGATCACCACGTCGGGGGTCACACCCAGCGACTGCCACACCCGGGCCAGCGACACCATCACGGCGAACAGCACCGGCTGGACGACGTCGATGTCCTCCAGGTCGGCGGAGTCGGGTCCGCCGCACACGGTGTCGACGAGCGACCAGGACACGTACGGCCGGAGCGCCTCGGCGCAGGCGCGCAGCTGCTCGGCGAAGACCGGGGAGGTCTGCCACAGCTCCCGGCCCATCGCGACCCACTGACCGCCCTGGCCGGGAAAGACGAACACCGTCTTGCCGACGGGCCGGGCGACGCCGGAGACCGCGGCGGCGGAGCCGGCCTCCTCGCCCGCCGCCACGGCGGTCAGTGCGGCGAGGAGGGCGTCGCGGTCGGCGCCGACGACCACCCGGCGGTGCTCGAACAGCGAGCGCGTCGTGACCAGCGCGTGGCCCACGTCGGACGGGCTCAGGGAGGGGTCCGCGGCGACGTGCTCGCACAGCCGCCGCGCCTGCTCGCGCAGCGCATGCTCCGATCGCGCCGACAGCACCCAGGGCACCACGCCCGGCTCACGCGTGAGGTCCCGGCCCTGGCCGAAGACCTCGCGGCCCTCGGCGGGCCCGGCAGGCTCAGCGGGCTCGGCGGGCTCGGCGGGCTCGGGTGGCTGCTCCAGGATCAGGTGCGCGTTGGTGCCGCTGATGCCGAAGGACGACACGCCGGCGCGCCGGGGCCGGTCCGCCGGCGTGGTCCACGCGCGTGCCTCGGTGAGCAGTTTTACCGCCCCGGCCGACCAGTCCACGTGCGTGGAGGGACGGTCGACGTGCAGGGTGCGGGGCAGGACCCCGTGGCGCATCGCCATGGTCATCTTGATGATGCCGCCGACGCCGGCCGCCGCCTGCGTGTGGCCGATGTTGGACTTCAGCGAGCCCAGCCACAGCGGGTGGTGCGCGTCGCGTTCCCGGCCGTAGGTGGCCAGCAGCGCCTCCGCCTCCAGCGGGTCGCCCAGCCGTGTGCCGGTGCCGTGCGCCTCGACCGCGTCCACGTCGGGGGCCGTCAGCCCGGCGTCGGCGAGGGCCGCCCGGACGACGCGCTGTTGCGCCAGGCCGTTGGGTGCGGTCAGTCCGTTGGACGCGCCGTCCTGGTTGACCGCGGAGCCCCGGACGACCGCCCAGACGCGGCGGCCGTTGCGCAGCGCGTCGGAGAGCCGCTCCAGGACCAGCACGCCCGCGCCCTCGGAGAAGCCGGTGCCGTCGGCCGCGTCCGCGAACGCCTTGCAGCGCCCGTCAGCCGACACACCGCGCTGCCGGGACAGTTCCACGAACATCCCCGGGGTCGGCAGCGTCGACACGCCCCCGGCCAGCGCCAGCGTGCACTCCCCCGACCGCAGGGAGCGCACGGCCTGGTGGACGGCGACGAGCGACGAGGAGCAGGCGGTGTCGATCGAGACCGCCGGTCCCTCCAGCCCCAGTACGTAGGCCACCCGGCCCGAGGCCACGCTGAGGTGTGTCCCGGTGAGGGTGAAGCCCTCGACCTCGCCGGCGGCGCCGCCGCCCATGCGGGGGCCGTAGTCGACGCCGTAGACGCCGGTGAAGACCCCGGTCGGGGAGCCGCGCAGGGCTGCCGGGTCGATGCCGGCCCGCTCCAGCGCCTCCCACGAGGTCTCCAGCATCAGGCGCTGCTGCGGATCCATCGCCAGCGCCTCGCGGGGGCTGATGCCGAAGAACTCCGCGTCGAAGGCGGGCAGTTCGTGGAGGAACCCGCCCGTGCGTGTGTAGGTCTTCCCGCG
The DNA here is from genome assembly GCF_055567995.1 of Streptomyces sp. NPDC026246. Lineage (NCBI taxonomy): Bacteria > Bacillati > Actinomycetota > Actinomycetes > Kitasatosporales > Streptomycetaceae > Streptomyces > Streptomyces sp. NPDC026246. The sequence continues at coordinate 19,721 of NZ_JBVHPJ010000006.1, forward strand.
GGCCGCGGGGTCCGGGTCGTACAGCGCCTCGGTGTCCCAGCCGCGGTCGGAGGGGAAGTCGCCCATCGCGTCCACACCGCCGGACACCAGGTCCCACAGGTCCTCCGCGGAGGTCACCCCTCCGGGGAAGCGACACCCCACCCCGACGACCGCGACGGGCTCGTGCGCGGACTCCTCCAACTCGCGCACACGCTCGCGCAGTTGCTGCGCGTCGCCGACGGCGCGACGCAGATAGGACCGGAGCTTGTCGACATCCTCCACCAGGGCCTCCCCCTTGTCGTTTGCTGGGTCGAACGGTGCTGCTACACGTATCCGCGGTCGATCAAGGCGTACAGATCGTCGTCACTGCGGCCCTCCGGAGGTTCTTGTTCGTGCGCCGGGAGCCGGGCCGGGGCGGCCGGCTGCACCGGCCCGGGCTGGTGCGTGGGCCGGGGTTGCGGCGGTTCGGGCCGGGCCGGTGTCCGGAGGGAGAACAGGTGGCGGGCCAGTTCGCGCGGTGTGGGGTGGGTGAACGCGACGGTGGCCGGCAGGCGTACCCCGCTCGCCGCGGTGAGCCGGTTGCGCAGCGCCACGACCATCGAGGAGTCGAAGCCCAGGGCCTTGAAGGTCTCGCCCGCCCGCGCCGCCAGGTCGGCCCCCGTCAGCGGTGTCCCGGCGTCCTTGGCGCTCAGCAGTGCGGCCGTCTCGGCGCACACCAGCGCACGGACGGAGGTCTCCGAGGCCAGGTCCGGTCCTTCGGCGGGCGCGCCGGGGGTGGCGGTGGCGTCCGGCGCGGTCAGCCAGTACCGCTGCCGCTGGAAGGGGTAGGTGGGCAGGGCGACCCGGCGCGGGCGGGCCGCGGAGAACACCGTCGGCCAGCTCACCGGCACACCGCGCACGTGCAGTTCGGCCGCCGACGTGAGGACCTTGGCGGTGCCGCCGTCGTGCTTGTTCAGGGTGTGCACCACCAGGGGCGGGCGTTCCAGGGTGTCGGCGGTCTCCTCCATCGCCACCTGGAGCACGGGGTGCGGACTGACCTCCACGTACACACCGCCGCGCTCGCGCATCAGGGCGGAGACGACCTCGCCGAACCGTACGGTCGAGCGCAGGTTGTCGTACCAGTACGCCCCGTCCAGCAGGCCGGTGTCGATGCGCCCCGCGGTGACCGTGGAGTGGAACTCCACCGGCGTCCGCCGCGGTGCGACGTGCGCGGCGGCGGCGAGCACCTGGTCGCGTATGCGCTCGACCTGGTGGGAGTGGGAGGCGTAGCCGACCTTCATGCGGCGCACCCGTACGCCGTCGGCGGCGGCCTCGGCGGCGAACTCGTCCAGAGCCGGCAGGTCCCCGGAGACGACCACGGAGGCCGGCCCGTTGACGGTGGCCACGGACAGCCGCCCGGGCCACCGGGTCAGCCGCCTGCCGACCTCGGCGAGGGGCGCGGCGACTGCGCTCATGCCGCCCTGGCCCGCCAGCGCGCCCAGGGTGCGGCTGCGCAGGGCGACCAGCCGGGCGGCGGCCTCCAGGCCGAGCGCGCCGGACGCGCAGGCGGCGGCGATCTCGCCCTGCGAGTGGCCGACCACCGCGTCGGGGACCACGCCCAGGGACCGCCACACCCGGGTCAGGGACACCATCATCGCGAACAGCGCCGGCTGTACCACGGTGTCCCGGCCCTCCAGCGGGGGCGCCGTCGGCGCGCCGGTCACCAGATCCCGCAGCGACCAGTCGAGCCATGGCTCGAGCGCCTGTGCGCATTCGTCGATCGCGCGGGCGAAGACCGGTGATTCGGCGTACATCTGCCGTCCCATGCCCAGCCACTGCGAGCCCTGGCCGGGGTAGACGAAGACGACCGGCCCTTTCGGCCCGTCGGCCACGCCGCGTACGGCGCGTGCCGGGTCGCCGCCGTCGGCCAGCAGGCCGAGGCCGGACAGGGCTTCGTCGCGTCCGGCGCCGAGCACCACGGCCCGGTGCGCGAACGCCGTGCGGGTGGTCAGCAGGGAGTGCCCAACGTCGGCCGCCGTCAGTGACGGGTCGCCCGCCACGCGGTCGCGCAACCGGGCCGCCTGCTGCCGCAGGGCCGCGTCGGAGCGCGCCGACAGCACCCACGGCACCACGACGGGGACGGCGGAAGCCGCACCGGCCGTCTCGGCCGGGCCGGCGGCCTCGGCCGAGTGAGCGGGGGCCTCCGCCGGAGTGGCGGGGGCCTGTTCGAGCAGGACGTGGGCGGTGGTGCCGCCCATGCCGACCGAGGTGACGCCCGCGCGTCGCGGCCGCTCGGGGGTGCCCGGCCAGGGGCGCGCGGTGTGCAGGACCTCGAAGTCGTCGTGGAAATCAGGGACTTCGGGGTTGGGGGTGTGGAAGCCCGGGTGCGGGACCAGGTGGGCGCGGTCCAGGCAGAGCGCGGCCTTCACAAACCCGGCGAGGCCGGCGGCGGGCTCCAGGTGACCGACGTTGGCCTTCACCGAGCCGATCACCAGGGGGCGGTCGCGACCGGTGCGCCGCGCCACCTGACGCAGACCGGCGAGCTCGGCCGGGTCGCCGCGCCGGGTGCCGGTGCCGTGCGCCTCGACGTACTCGACGTCGTCGAAGTCGACGCCCGCACTGTGCAGGGCGGACAGCACGGCCGCCGCCTGCCCGGTGGGGCTGGGGTCGGGCATCCGGGAGGAGGCGCCGCCGCTGCCGACACCCCAGCCGCACACCACGGCGTGGACGTGGTCGCCGTCGGCGAGGGCCCGGTCCAGGCGCTTGAGCAGGACGAACGCTCCGCCCTCGCCGCGTACGAAGCCGTTGGCCCGCGCGTCGAAGGGGTGGCAGCGGCCATCGGGAGACAAGGCGCCCAGGTTGGCCAGGCCCAGTCCCGCCTCGGGATCGGCGATGACGTGCACGCCGCCGGCGAGCGCCGTGTCGACCGCGCCGCTGCGGATCCGTTCGCAGGTCAGCGCCAGCGACACCAGCGAGGAGGACTGGCCGGAGTCCGCGCACAGGCTCATGCCGCGCAGGTCGAACAGGTGCGAGATGCGGTTGGCGATCAGCGCGCCGCCGGAGCCGAGGACGGCGTAGTGGTCGTCCCGGTCGCTGCCGGCCAGTTTGCGCAGCAGGTCGTAGCCGGACGGGGCGGCGCCGACCACGACGTCGATCTCCCGGCCCGCGAGTGCCGAGGCGGGGACGCCCGCGTTCTCCACGGCCTCCCAGGCCAGTTCCAGCCCCAGCCGCTGCACGGGGTCCATGGCGGCCGCCTCGGCCGCGGACGTGCCGAAGAACTCGGCGTCGAAGCCGTCGACGGCGTCCAGGAACGACCCTGCCTCGACGGTGGCGGCGTCCGGGTGGGGCGTGCGTCCGGGCAGGACCTCCCGGTGGCCGGGGAACCTTCCGATGGTCGACCCGCCGTCGAGCAGCAGGCGCCAGAACTCCTCGATGTCGCGCACTCCGGGAAAGCGGCACGACATCCCGATGACGGCGATGTCGGTGGCTGCGCCACTCATACGATGTCCTTCCGGTTCCCTCGGTGTGGGGCTCTGCGGGGCGCTCGTGGTGCGCTCATCGCCGGCGGCGGGTCAGCACGTCGCGCAGCCGGTCCGGCGCGTCCATGAAGTCGTAGTGGCCGCCGTCGACGGAGACGAACTCGACGCTGTCGGCGTAGTGGCGCCAGCCCTGGAGCCGGTCGAGGCCGACGTCGGGGTCGTCGCGCCAGTGCAGGACGACGACGGGGCAGGGCACCGGGACCGGCTCGGTGCGCCGGTAGGCGGCCGCGGCGGCGTGGTCGCGCAGCAGCACCGTCAGGCCCAGGTCGACCATGTCCGGCCGCGGCTCGATGCCCCGGCCGCGCAGGAACGTCTCCACCTCGGCGCGCAGTCCGGCCTCGGTCATCGACAGCATCCGGTCGCCGGCGGCGTCGTGCGGCGCGGGCTGACCGGAGACGAACAGGCAGGCGGGCGCGGGCAGTCCGGCAGCGGCGAGCTTCAGGACGGTCTCGTAGGCGGGCAGCGCACCTGCGCAGTGCCCGAAGAGCGCGTACGGCTCGTGCACATACGGGCGCAGCGCCTCGGCGAGGCCGGTGGCGAGGTTGTCGTAGGTGCCGTAGTGGGGATGGGCCAGCCGGTTCTCGCGGCCGGGGAACTGCACCGGGCAGAACTCGGCGTCGCCGAGCGTGGCCGGCCAGGCGCTGAAGGCGGAGGCCCCGGACCCGGCGAAGGGCAGGCCAAAGATCCGGGCGGCGTGGCCGGGGGCCGGCGGCCGGACGAACCACGGCGAGGCGACGGTGGTGGGGCCGGAGGTCATGGCGTGTGCCGTTTCTGGGCGGTGATGGGCAGGTGGGTCATTCCGGCGATGAAGTACGACCGCAGGTGCTGCGGTTCGCCGGCGAGCTCGATCGAGTCGAAGCGCCGGAGCAGTTCCTCGAAGAAGACGCGCAGGGTGAGCCGGGCCAGCGGGGCCCCGATGCAGAAGTGCGGCCCGAATCCGAAGGCGGCCTGGCGCTTGGCGTTGGCGCGTGTGATGTCGAAGGTGTGCGGGTCGGCGAACTGGGCGGGGTCCCGGTTGGCCGAGCCGATCCAGGCGACGACCGCCCCACGGGCCGGGATGGTGCCCCCGGCGATCTCGACGTCGTCGACCGCGTACCGCATGAAGTTGCACGCGGCCGAGGTCCAGCGCAGGCCTTCCTCGACGAGGTTGGGGATCAGCGTGGGGTCGGCCTGGGCCTTGTCGAACTGCTCCGGCCGTTCGACGAGGGCGTGCACCGTGCCGGAGACGGTGTGCGGGGTGGTGACGTTGGCGCCCAGCAGGATGCTGTAGCCGTCGAGGGCGATCTCCTCGTCGGACAGGGGCGTGCCGCCGGGGCGGACGTTCATCAGGTGGTGCAGAAGGCTGTCGTCCTCGAAGCCGGACGCGCGCCGGGTGCGCACCCACTCGCGTACGTAGGCGACGAGTTCGTGGTGGGCGATGGCGAGGGTGGCGGCCTCGCTGCCGGTCAGGAAGTGCGGGTCGGAGGGGGCCGTCACCATCGCGGTGAGCTGGATGAGTTCGGCCCAGTCTCGCTCGGGGATGCCCAGCAACGGGCCGGTGACCATGGCGGGCAGGAGCAGGGCCTGCTCGGCCAGGTCGAAGGGCTCGCCGTCCAGGGCCGGTTCCAGGAAGCGGACGATCGTGCCCCGGATGGAGTCCTCCCAGGACTTCACCGCCCGCGCGGTGAGCTTGGAGCCGAGCGGGCGGCGGACCTCGGTGTGCCGCGGCGGGTCGGTGGAGGTCAGCAGCACGCCGGCCGCGACGTCGTCCGTGCCGAGGTGGGTGGGGACCGTGCCGCGCTCGGAGGTGAAGGCACGATGGTCGCCGAGGACGCGGCACACGTCGTCGAAGCGGGTCACCGACCAGAACTCCCGCCCATCGGGCAGGACTTGGTGGTGCAGGGGGGCTCGATCGCGCAGGACGTCCCAGACGGCGTGCGGGTCGCCCTCGGTGTACAGATCCAGGTCGAACAGATCGACGTCGTCGAGGTCGATCTCGCGGGCGGGGCCCGGCGTCAGTCTCACGTGCCCGCCCTTCCCTGCTCGATCAGCTCGGCGACCCGGGTGGGGGTGCCCGCGAGGTAGAAGTCGCGCACGGAGAGCCGGACGCCGTGGTCCTGCGTCACCCGCTCGATGATCTTGATGCCGGTGAGCGAGTTCCCGCCCAGGGCGAAGAAGTCGTCCTGGGCCCCGACCTCACGGCCGCCCAGGCACTCCCCCCACAGCGCTGCGATTTCCTGCACGAGGGAAACCGGGGCATTCGAAGACGCGGCTTGCTGCTCCATTGCCATTTCCTTCCTCCGCCGAACTCTTTTCCGCTGTCCCGCCGGCGAGACGAAATCCGGGACGGGCCGGGTGAATGGCCGGATCGAGTGTCGCGTAACCGCAGGACCGTTCCCACCGTGCCGGTGGCCTGCCGACTCGCGGCGGCCGGCACGGTTGAGGACGACTCGGCGCGCCTGCAGGCTGACACCCCCGGACCGAACGCACCCAAAAAGACGTCCCGCCGGCGGGACCGGACGGATGGGACGTGATGCGCCGTCTCGAGGCGTGCCGGAACACCGCTCGACACGCGGTGGAAAAGCAGTCGACCCGCAGGGAAAAAGCAACGGACCGGCTGAGCCGGGGCGCGGGCAGAAGCCTGTCCGCGAAATGCGAAAAGGGGGCAGACGACGTGGAGAACACCGGCATGGACGCGGACGTGGTCATCGCGGGCGCGGGGCCGACCGGCCTGATGCTCGCCTGTGAACTGCGCCTGGCGGGAGCCGAGGTGGTGGTCGCCGAGCGGCTCGCGCAGCGCACGGGTGAGTCGCGCGCCGGCGGCATCCACTCGCGCACCCTGGAGGTGCTCGGCCAGCGCGGCGTGCTGGACCGCTTCCTGGCCCAGGGCGCTCTGCAGCCGGTGGGCCACTTCTCGGGGCTTTATGTGGACTTCGACGAGTCCGAGTCCCGCCACCCGTATCCGCTGATGATCCTCCAGTCCGATGTCGAACGGCTGCTGGAGGAGTGGGCGGGCGAGCTGGGTGTGCGCATGCGCTGGTCGTCCCCCGTCTCCGGTGTGCGCCAGGACGACGACGGGGTGACGGTCGAGTTGGGCGCCGGGGACGCGCACCGCACCATGCTGCGTGCCCGCTACCTGGTGGGGTGCGACGGCGGGCGCAGCACCGTGCGCAAGCTGGCCGGCATCGACTTCCCCGGCACCGAGCCGACGATGACCGCGCTGATCGGTGACGTCGAACTCCCCGACCTGCCCGAGGACTACGTGTGGGTGCGGCGCCGGCCGGCCGGCGACTACTCGGCGATCGCCTTCGAGCCCGGCTGGTACCGGGTGATCACCTCCGAGTACGACCGCGTGCCCGGCCGCGACGAGCCGGTGACGTTCGAACAGCTGCGGCAGTCGCTGATCAGGGTGGCGGGCACCGACTTCGGCATGCGCAACCCCCGCTGGGTCTCCCGTTTCACCGACGCCGCCCGGCAGGCGGCCCGCTACCGCTCGGGCCGGGTGCTGCTCGCGGGCGACGCGGCGCACATCCACTTCCCCGCCGGCGGCCAGGGGCTGAACACGGGAGTGCAGGACGCGGTGAACCTCGGCTGGAAGCTGGGAGCGGTGGTGCGCGGCCAGGCGCCGGAGAGCCTGCTGGACAGCTACCACGCCGAGCGCCACCCGGTCGGCGAACGCGTGCTGCACAACACCCGCGCCCAGTCGGCGCTGGTACGTCCCGGCGCCCAGACGGACGCGCTGCGGGAGGTGTTCGGCGCGCTCATGGTCTTCGACGACGTCAACCGCCATCTGCGTCACATGCTCAACGCGCTCGACATCCGCTACCCGACCGGCGGGGATCACCCGCTGGAGGGCCGCCGGGTCCCCGACGCCGACCTCGCCGCCGGCGACGGCCCGTCCCGCGTCCACGAGCTGCTGCCCGCAGCCCGGCCGGTCCTTCTGGACCTGTGCGGCAGCACCGAGGTGGCGGCGGTCGTCAAGGGCTGGGCCGACCGCGTGGACCTGGTGGAGGCGCACGGCGCGGACACGCACTGGGTCGTCCCGGGCGTCGGGGAGATCGACGCGCCGGATGCGCTGCTGATACGCCCCGACGGCCACGTGGCGTGGGCAGTGGACCCCGATCGCGAACCGGACCTGTACGCACTGCGTACGGCCCTGGCCACCTGGTTCGGCCCGGCTCTGCGGGGCTAAAAGCGTACGCAGGGCGTACATGCGGCGTACTGCCAGGTGCCCCCCTCACGTACGTCAGGCGTACGTAGGGGTAAGGGGACGCGCTCGCGGTGACCGGCCGCCATGCTCGGGTCTGCTTCGGGTCCCGCCGCAGCTCACACGCTTGCACATGGCGCCACAGCGGTGCCAACATGACGTCATGGACCTCTCGCCGTACGTCGACACCCTCCGCCGCGAGCTCGCGGTGGCCGCCGAGGCCGGCGGGGACGAGGCCCGGGAGCTGGCCCGGCGGCTCACGGCACCGCTGGAGTCGGCGGCCCGGCTGACCATGCTCGGCGTGCTGTCCGCCGCGATGGACGAGGTGACCCGCGAACTCGCCCCCGGCTCCGTCGATGTGCGGCTGCGCGGGCTCGATCCGGACTTCGTGGTGACCCCGCCGCCCGCGGACGTGCCGGCCGAGCCGGCCGCGTCACCGGCCGCACCGCCCGAGGGCGACGAGAAGGGCACCGCCCGCATCAACCTCCGTCTGCCCGCCCACCTCAAGGCCCGCGCCGAGGAGGCGGCGTCGCGAGAGGGCCTGTCGGTCAACGCGTGGCTGGTGCGTGCCGTGTCGGCCGCGGTGGACGGCGGCGCGCGGCCGCGCACGGCGGACCGGTCCCGCACCGTCGGGCAGAGCTTCACGGGCTGGGTGCGCTGAGCGCTCCCGCACCCCGCCACGCCACCCACCCCCACCAGACGGGACTGCCATGCCCACCTTCGACACCCTCGAGGCGATCTCCGTCAGCGCGCGCGTGGAGGCGGGATCGATCCAGTTCGCCGCGAGCCGGCGCGCCGACACCGTCGTCGAGGTGCGGCCCCGCGATCCGGAGAAGGACCTGGACGTCCGCGCGGCCGCCCAGACCGAAGTCACCTGTGTGGACGGCCTGCTGACCCTGCACACCCCCAAGTCCGGCCTGTTCGGCCGTACCGGCACCGTGGACGTGACCGTCGACCTGCCGGCGGGCTCGCACATCGACCTGACCGGCGCCTGGACCCAGGTGTTCGGCGAGGGCCGGCTCGGCGAGGTGAAGGTGAGGACCTCCTCCGGTGACGTGCGTCTGGAGGCCACCGGCGCGCTGACCGTCACCGCCTCCCACGGCTCGGTCGCCGTCGAACGGGTGGAAGGGGCGGCCGGGATCAGCACCAGCTCGGGCAGTGTGCGCGCGGGGCTCCTGGACGGTCCCGCCGTCGTGAAGAACTCCCACGGCACGACCACGGTCGGCGCCGCCACCGGCGAGCTGCGCGTCAGCGGCGCACACGGCGACATCGACATCGCCCGCGCCGAGGACTCCGTCACCGCGACCACCGCGCACGGCACCGTCCGGCTGGGCGAGGTGGTGCGCGGTACCGTCCGGCTGGAGACGGGGACCGGCGCCATCGAGGTGGGCGTCCGGGCGGGCACGGCGGCCTGGCTCGACGCGCACTCCGGTTCCGGCCAGGTGCGCAACACGCTCACCGCCTCCGGGGCGCCGGACGGCGTCGAGGACACGGTCACGATCCGCGCGCGCTCCCGCCACGGCACCATCGACGTGCACCGCGCCCGGTCCTGACCGCGGCCGGGCCGCTCAGGGCGCGGTCCGGGTCCAGGTGACCGGGAGTGCGTGGACGCCGTAGATGTTCATGTCGGTCCTGAGCGGCACCTCCCGGGCGGGAACGGCGAGTCGGAGCGTCGGGAAGCGGCGCAGCAGTCCGCCGAAGCCGGCGCGCATCTCGATGCGGCCCAGTTGCTGGCCCAGGCACTGGTGGACGCCGTGGCCGAAGGCCAGGTGCCCGCGGGCCTTGCGGCGCACGTCGAGGGTGTCGGGGTTCTCGAAGCGGCGGGGGTCGCGGTTGGCGGCCAGCAGGGAGACCACGACGGTGGACCCCTCGCCGACGGTCTCCCCGCCCAACTCGATGTCCTCGGTGGCGTAGCGGTAGAAGATGTCGGCGACGGACAGGTAGCGCATGAGTTCCTCGACGGCGTCCGGCATCAACTCCGGCTCCGCGCGCAGGGCGGCGGCCTGGTCGGGGTGCTCCAGCAGCGCGAAGGTGCCCAGCGCGAGCTGGTTGACGGTGGTCTCGTGGCCGGCGAGCAGCAACAGGAAGGCGCAGCCGGTCAGTTCCTCGACGGTGAGGTCGTCCTGGCGGGCCAGGTCGGACAGGATGTCCTCGCCGGGTTCGGCGCGCTTGCGCATGACCAGTTCGGCGAGGTACCCGGTCATGGCGCCGTACGCGGCCATCTTCGCGTCGAGCTCCTGGTCGCGGACGAGGAACTCGGCGGTGTTGCTCTGGAAGGTGGCCCGGTCCGCGTAGGGGACACCGAGCAGTTCACAGATGACCAGTGAGGGCACCGGCAGCGCGAACTGCTCCACCAGGTCGACCGGCGGGGTCAGGCGCGCCAGCGTCTCCAACTGCCGCTCGGCGACGTCGGTGACGTGCTCCTGCAGTTCCTTAATCCGCCGGGCGGTGAAGGCGCCGGTGAGCCTGCGCCGCAGCCGGGTGTGGTCCGGCGGGTCCATGGCGATGAACATGCCCGGGATCTGCGGGGAGGGTTCGGTGGGCACGGGCATGCCGGGGACCTCGTAGGGCACGTGCAGCACGCCGAGGTCCTGGCGGGAGCTGAACCGGTTGTCGGCGAGGAGCCGGCGGGCCTCCTCGTAGCCGGTGACCAGCCAGCCCTCGTGGCCGTCGGGGAAGCGCAGCGGGCTGACCGGCCGGGCCGCGCGCAGCCGGGTGAGTGCGCGGGGCGGGTCGAAGGGACCCGCGTCCCGCTCCATGGGCAGGCCGTCGGGGACGGGAACCGTCTGGCTCATCGGGTTTCCTCTCGCAGCACGGCTGGGGGCACCGGCCGAAGCCGGTGACTCCACCATGGCACACCCGTGATGCCATGCCGAGCCATTCTGGCCCCACAGCGCTGCGCGCGACGGCGTCGCGCGGGGTCACCGCGCGTGAAGCAGCAGGCCGTCCCGGGAATGCGGCCCACGGGGCAACATGTCTGGTTTTCGCCCGGGTCGAGGACTCTCGCGGCCCGTCATGGGCCTGCCGGGGCGCTGACACGGCGCTCGCCCGTGCACTGCGCCTCGATCACGTCCAGGACCTCCGAGCCCAGGTCGACCAGGTACATGTGGTCACCGGGCAGCTCCGCGTAGCTGAAGGCGCCCGTGGTGGCCGCCTGCCACCGGCGGGCTTCCTGCGCGGTGACCAGGCCGTCGTGGTCGCCGCGCAGGGCGGTGATCGGCACGGACAGCGGCTCGTCGGTGCCGGGCAGGTACGCCTCGTGCATCTCGCAGTCGGCCTGGAGCGTGGGCAGGATCAGTTCCCGCATCTCGGGGTGGTCCAGTGCCTCGTGACGGAAGCCCGCGAACTCCTCGACGCGGGCGAGGAACTCGTCGCCCCGAAGGCCGGCCGCGCGCCGTTCGCGCTGCGTCCACGGGTCCGGCGAGCCGCTGACGACCAGCCGCTCGACGGGCACGCCGCGTGCGGTCAGCAGGTGGGCCAGCTCGTAGGCGAGCACCGCGCCCAGGCTGTGGCCGAACAGCACGGCCGGCGTCCCCTCACCGAGATCGGCGACGACGCCGTCGATCTCGCCGCGGGCCGCCTCGACGACGTTGCGGTACGGCGTCTCCAGCAACCGCCGCTCCCGGCCCGGCAGTTCCACCGAGGTCACCCGCCAGCGGCCGGCCGCCAGGGCCTGCCACGGGTGGAAGAACGACGGCCCCGCCCCCGCGAACGGCACGCACAGCAGCGCGGCCCTCTCCCCTTGTCCCGCGGACGCACCGGGCTCCCTCACTCCGACCAACTCCCGTCACTTTCACGTTTGTTCACTGATAGGGGGCGCAGGCGGGCCATCGCTACGCCAGCTTGCCGTGCAGGACCTGGAACATCTCCGCCACGGGTCCGGGCATGTGCATCTCGTGGTGGGTGACCGCCACGTCGTGCACCTCCAAGGTGCCCTGGACGTGGGGCCGCCACAGGTGTGCGTACGAGGTGTCCTCGAGGGTGGCGTTGAAATACACCACGTCGCCGCGGTAGACGGGCGACTCGAAGTCCATCATCAGGGCGGTGTTGTTGGCCAGGATCTTCGACATGGTGTCCAGCAGCTGCCGGCGGTTGCCCGTGCGGATGTACTGGCTGAAGTCGTCCTCCAGCTCCGCCCGGAAGTCCGAGGAGTCCTTGCCGGCGTGCACCTGCTCGAAGCCGTGCCCGCCCGGCTGGGCGTCCAGGACGGCCACCAGGGCGACCTCGTGGCCGCGCCGGTCCAGGGCGTCGGCCACGGCCTGGACGACGGAGCCGCCGTAGGACCAGCCGATGAGGTTGAACGGGCCCTCCGGCTGGATCTCGAGGATCCGGGCGACGTAGTCCTCGACCATCTCCTGCACGGAGCCGGCCGGTTCCTCCACGCCGTCGCTCCCGCGGGACTGCAGCGCGTAGGCGGGCCGGTCCGGCAGGTGCAGCACGAAGCTGTAGTACGCCCAGCCCAGGCCGCCGCCCCCGTGGAAGAACCACACCGGCTTCTTGCCCGTGCCGGGGTCGTCGTTCAGCGGCAGGACCACCGCGAAGGAGTCGGCGCCGTCGTCGGGGATGCCGCCGGCCAGCATCAGCGCGGCCAGTTCGGCCACCGTGGGGTAGCGGATGATCGTCCGGATGGGGATGTCGATGTCGAACCGGTCGCGGATGCGGACGCTGAGCCGGGTGGCCAGCAGCGAGTGCCCGCCCAGGGCGAAGAAGCCGTCGTCGACGCCGACCCGGTCGAGGCCGAGCAGTTCGGCGAACAGTTCGCACAGCGCGCGCTCGTAGGCGTTGCGCGGCTGCCGTCCGGCGGTGGTCACCGTCGTGTCCTCGGTGGGCAGGGCCCGCTTGTCGAGCTTGCCGTTGGAGGTCAGCGGGATCTCCGCCAGCGGGATCACCGTGGAGGGCACCATGTAGTCGGGCAGGCGGGTGCGCAGGTACTTCGTCAGTTCCTCGCCGGTGACGGCGGCTTGGGCCTCGGGCACGGCGTAGCCCACCAGGCGCTTGTCTCCGTCGGGCAGTTCGCGGACCAGGACCACCGCCTGCGCCACGTCCGGGTGGCCGGCCAGCGCGTGTTCGATCTCGCCCGGCTCGATGCGGAAGCCGCGGATCTTCACCTGGGAGTCGGCCCGGCCGACGTAGCGCACGTGGCCGTCGCGGCCCCGGCGCACCAGGTCGCCGCTGCGGTACATCCGCTCCCCCGGCTCGCCGAAGGGGCAGGCCACGAACCGTCCGGCGGTCAGACCCGGCCGGCCGTGGTATCCGCGGGCCAGTCCGTAGCCGGCCACGTACAGCTCGCCGGTCACGCCGGCGGGCACCGGCTGCAGATAGGCGTCCAGCACGTACGCGCGCAGGCCCGGCACGGCCGGGCCGATCACGCCGGCGCCGTGGCGCGCGGCGCTGTGCTCGTCCAGGTCGAAGCGGGTGACGTGCACGGTGGTCTCGGTGATGCCGTACATGTTGACCAGCACCGGCGCGTCGGAGGCGTGGCGCGAGTACCAGTCGGTGAGACGGTTGACGTCCAGGGCCTCGCCGCCGAACACCACGTAGCGCAGCGCCAGGTCCCGGCCCGGGGCGTCGGCCTCGGCCCGGGCGAGCTGGTAGAAGGCCGAGGGGGTCTGGTTGAGGACGGTGACCCGCTCGCGGGCGAGGAGCTCCAGGAAGTCGGCCGGGGAGCGGGAGACGTCGTAGGGCACCACGACCAGGCGTCCGCCGTGCAGCAGCGGGCCCCACAGCTCCCACACGGAGAAGTCGAAGGCGTAGGAGTGGAACAGGGTCCACACGTCGTCGGCGCCGAAGCCGAAGTCCCGGGTGGCGGTGAACAGCCCGACCACGTTGCGGTGCGGGACCGGTACGCCCTTGGGGCGGCCGGTGGAGCCGGAGGTGTAGATGACGTACGCCGGGTGCGCGGGGCGCAGGGCGGTGCGGCGCTCGGCGTCGCCGAGGTCGGCGGTGGACTCGCCGTCGAAGGCCCCGGCGTCGTCGAGGTGGACCAGGGGGAGGTCGTGGGCGAAGTCCTGTGCGGCGTCGGTGCCGTCGGTGGTGAGCAGCAGGACGGGGTCCGCGTCGGCGACGATGTGGGCGATGCGGTCGGCCGGGGAGTCGGGGTCGATCGGCAGGTAGGCGCCGCCCGCCTTGAGCACCGCCAGCAGCGCGACGACCAGGTGCGCGGAGCGCTCCAGGCAGACCCCGACCAGGGACTCCGGGCCGACGCCCCGGGTGAGCAGGTGCCGCGCGAGTTGGTTGGCGCGGGCGTTCAGCTCCCCGTAGGTGAGGGCGGTGTCCTCGAAGACGACGGCCGTCTCACCGGGCCGCTGTGCGGCCTGGCGCTCGAACAGCTCGACCAGGGTGGCCTCTTCGACCGGGTCGCCATCGGCGTTGACCTCCACCAGCAGCCGCTCGCGCTCGGCCGCGTCGAGTACGTCGACGTCGCCGACGCGCAGGTCCGGGTCGGCGGCGAACTGCCCCAGCACCCGCACCAGCCGGGCGGAGATCTCCTCGGCGGTGGCGCGGTCGAACAGGTCGGTGGCGTACTGCAGGTCGCCGCGCAGCGCGCCCGCGGCGTCCACGGCGAGGAAGAACGTCAGGTCGACCATGGCGGTTGAGGGGATGGCCTGCTCGAAGCGCATCTCCAGGCCGGGCAGGGTGAGGTCGGGCTTGTCGTAGCTCTGCCAGGAGAAGATCACCTGGAACAGCGGCTGGTAGGCGGCGGAGCGGTCGGGGTTGATCGTCTCGACCACCACGTCGAACGGCACGTCCTGGTGCTCGTAGGCGTTCAGCGCCTTGTCGCGCACCTGCGCCAGCAGGTCGGTGAAGCGCGGGTTGCCGGACAGGTCGGCGCGCAGGACCTGGGTGTTGACGAAGCATCCGATCATGTCGGTCAGCGCCTCGTCGGTGCGTCCGGCGATGGGCGAGCCGATCGTCACGTCCTCACCGCCGCCGAGCCTGCCGAGCAGCACCGCCAGCGCGGACTGCACGACCATCGACAGGCTCATCCCGCGCTCGTCGGCCAGCCGTTGGAGCCCGGCCGCGACCTCGCGCGGCGCCTCGATGGCGACCGTGTCGCCGTCGGTGCCGGCCTCCGCGGGCCGCGGGCGGTCCAGGGGCAGGTCGAGCGGCTGCGGCACGCCCGCGAGTTCCTTGCGCCAGTACTCGATCTGCGCCGCCGCGAGACTGCCCGGGTCGCTCACGTCGCCGAGGACCTCGCGCTGCCACAGCGCGTAGTCCTTGTACTGCAACGGCAGGGGTTCCCAGGCCGGGGCCCGGCCGTCCCGGCGTGCGGTGTACGCCGCGACCAGGTCCCGCATCAGCGGGGCACTGGAACTGCCGTCGGAGGCGATGTGGTGGATGACCAGGACGAGGACGTGTTCCGTCGGCGAGCGGCGCAACAGGGTGGCTCGGAAGGGCAGTTCGGTCGTCAGATCGAAGCGGTGCGCGACGGCTTCCTCGACCCTGGCGGGCAGTTCCCCGGCGGTGACCTCGCTCACCGGCACCCGCAGCGGTGCCCCGTCCGCCGGCCGGATCCGGGCGTACGGTTCGCCGGCGTCGTCGGTGCCGTAGGTGGTGCGCAGGATCTCGTGCCGCTCGACCACGTCGTGGAGCGCCGCGACCAGGGCGTCCTGGTCCAGGGTGCCGGTCAGCCGGAACGCCGCCGATATGTTGTAGGTCGCCGCTCCCCGCTCGAGTCTGTGCAGCAGCCACATGCGGCGTTGGGCAAAGGACAGCGGAATCATCGCTTCACTCCTTGGTGAACATCTGGCGCATACTGGGGCGACGGGGAGCGGCCGATTCCTCCGACCACGCGGCGAGAGCGGCGACCGTCGGCTGGTCGAAGACCTGGCGGATGGGTATCTCGATGCCCAGCTCCGCACGGACCCGGCTGATCAGGCGGGTGGCGAGCAGCGAGTGCCCGCCGAGCGCGAAGAAGCCGTCGTCCAGGCCGACCCGTGCCACCTCGAGCACCTCGGCGAACAGCTCGGCCAGGGCCTTCTCGCGCGGGGTGCGGGGCTCGCGGTAGGGGGCGGAGGAGAACTCCGGTTCGGGCAGCGCGGAGCGGTCCAGCTTGCCGTTCGGCATCTGCGGCAGCCGGTCGAGCAGGACCAGCGCGGAGGGCACCATGAAGTCCGGCAGCCGCTCGGCGACGGCTTCGCGCAGCCGCTGTGCCGTCGTGTCCCGTCCCGAGGGGACGACGTAGGCGACGAGCCGCTTGCCTGAGCCGGCGTCCCGGGCGACGACTGCGGCCCGGGCGACGTCGGGGAGTGCGGTGAAGGCCGCCTCGACCTCACCGGGTTCGACCCGGAAGCCGCGGATCTTGACCTGGGTGTCGGCGCGGCCCGCGTACTCCAGCAGACCGTCGGCGTTCCACCGGGCCAGGTCGCCGGTGCGGTACATGCGCGATCCGGGCGGGCCGTAGGGGTCGGCGACGAAGCGTTCGGCGGTCGGGGCGGCGCGGTCGTGGTAGCCGCGGCCCACGCTGCCGCCGACGTACAACTCGCCGACGGTGCCCTGCGGCAGCGGGCCGAGGTGCGGCCCGAGGACGTAGGCGCGCATGTTGCCCAGCGGCGTGCCCACCGGGGCGTTGCCGGTGCCAATGCCGGTGCCGGTGCCGGTGCCGGTGGTGAGGGTGCAGGTGGTGGCGTAGAACGACTCGCTCTGCCCGTAGGCGTTGACCACGCGCACCCCGGGGAAGGCCGCGCGCACCTGCTCGACGAGCGCGAGGGGCAGGGCCTCGCCGGCGAAGACGAGCGTCTCCACGCGGGTGCGGTCCGCGATCCGGTCGACGAGTTCGGCGAAGGCGGAAGGCACGGTGGAGACGACGGCGCCGTTCCAGCCCTCGCGCTCCCCCAGTGCCAGGACGTCGCGGACCAGTTCGACGACGCCGCCGGTGGCGAGCGTGGTGAAGATCTCGAACGCGGAGACGTCGAAGTTGACGGAGGCGCCGGCCAGCATCCGCTTGGCCGGTCGGAGTCCCACGCGGGAGGCGAGGCGCAGCACGCCGTTGACCACGTTGGCGTGGGTGATGGCCACGCCCTTGGGCGTGCCGGTGGAGCCGGACGTGTACATCACGTACGCCAGCTGCTGCGCGTGGACCCGCGGCAGGGGCCCGGTGGGACCCTGGGTGAGGTCGAGAGCGTCCAGGAGCAGGTCGGGGGCGTGGTGCCGCGGCAGGGTCGCGGCCGTCGGGGTGTCGGTCAGGACCAGGTGGGGCCGTGCCTGGCCGAGGATGTCCCGCAGGCGCCCGCCGGGGTAGCGGGGGTCGGCCGGCAGATAGGCGCCACCGGCCTTCAGCACGGCGAGCAGGGCGACCACCAGGTCCGCCGACCGGGGCAGGGCGACGGCCACCAGGGACTCCGGGCCCACGCCCCGGCGGACGAGTTCCGCCGCCAGGCGGCCTGCGCGCCGGTCGAGCTCGCGGTAGGTGAGGGTCACGCCGTCGGCGGCCACGGCGGCCTCGTCGGGGGTGCGTTCGGCCTGCGCCCGCACCAGTGCGTCGACGGTGGTGTCGGGGGTGGCGGCGGCGGTGTCGTTGAACGTGGTCAGCAACCGGTGGCGTTCGGCGGTGTCCAGGATCTCCAGCTCGGCGGCGCGCAGACCGGGGGTGGTGGTGAGCTGCTCCAGGACCCGGACCAGGCGTGCGGCGAAGGTCTGCGCCGTCGCGCGGTCGAGGACGCCTTCGGCGTACTGGAGGGACAGCTGCAGGTGTGGCTCGACCAGTGCCATGAGGGTCAGCGGGTAGTTGGTGCCGGTGTCGGCGCTCATGCCGGTGAGGGTGATCCCGGCGGTGGCGTCGAGCGCGGCGCCGAGGCCCTCCTGGTCGACCGGGTAGGACTCGAAGACGACCAGCGTGTCGAACAGCGACTGCAGGCCGGTCGCCTGCTGGATCTCGGTGAGGCCGTGGTGGTGGTGTTCCAGCAGGGCCGCCTGGTGGTCCTGGAGCCGGGTGAGGATGCCGGCGAGGGTGTCGCCGGGGGCGTGGCGGACCCGGACCGGCAGGGTGTTGATGAACAGCCCGACCATCGACTCCACGTCCGTCACCGCGGGCGGGCGTCCGGACACCGTCGCGCCGAACACCACGTCCTGGCGGCCGGTGAGCCGGCCCAGCAGCAGCGCCCAGGCGCCCTGGATCAGGGTGTTGACGGTGACGCCCAGCCTCGCGGCGCTGCGGCCGATGCCGTGGGCCAGCTCCGGCGGCAACGCGAGCTCGACGCGGCCGAGTCCGCCGCCGCGCTCGTCCCGGGCGCCGGGAAAGAGCAGGGTGGGCTCGTCGAGGCCCTCCAGCTCGGCCGCCCAGGCCCGGGCCGACTCCTGGTGGTCCTGGCGTGCGCGCCAGGTCAGGAAGTCGCCGTAGCCGCGCGCGGCCGGCAGGGCGCCCCGGTCGCCGTCGTGGGCGTAGAGCAGCAGCAGGTCCCGCATCAGCAGGGGCGTGGACCAGCCGTCGAACAGCACGTGGTGGGCGGTCATCACCAGTTCGCTGCGGTCCGGGCCGAGGACGGCGAGGGACAGGCGGAACAGCGGCGGGGTGTCCCGGTCGAAGCGGGCGGCCCGGTCGTCGGCGAGGAACCGTTCGAACGCCTCGCCGGGGGTGCTCTGTCCGGCGGAGGTCAGGTCGAGGTGCCGCCAGGGCAGGGTCACCTCCCGCGGGATCACCTGCACCACGTCGCCGTCGGCCTTGTCGACGTAGGCGGCGCGCAGGTTGGCGTGCCGGTCGAGCAGCGCCTGCCCGGCGCGGCGCATCCGCTCGGCGTCGACGGCGCCGCCCAGGTGGAAGACCATCTGCATGTGATAGGCGTCGAACGACGACGGTCCGGCGAGCAGGGTGTGGAACAGCATCCCGGACTGGGCCGGGGTCACCGGCCACACCTGGCTCAGCGTGCCGAAGCGGGCCTCCCAGGTGTCGATCTCCTCCTGGCTCACCTCGGTCAGGGGCGCGTCGCTCGGGGTCAGCCCGCCGGCGCCTGGGGTCCCGGCGTGCCGGGCGAGGGCGGCGAGGGCCTCGACCCAGTGTCCGGCCAGTTCGGTGACCTCCTCGCGGGAGAGCACACCGGCCGGGAAGCCGAACCAGGCGCTCAGTTCGTCGCCCGCGGGGCCGGCGGTGGCGACCGCGTTGATCTCCAGCGCCGACAGCACCGGCATGTCCGGGTCCGGTTTCGCGATCAGGTCCCGGTGGGTGGTGTCGGGAGTCCAGCCCAGGCCGCGCAGGTGCTCGGGGATGTCCGCGGCAGAGGACCGGCCGAGGTAGTTGAATCCGATCTGGGGCGGGCGCATGCCGCCGAGGGCGGCGGCGGTGGCGGGGTTGAGATGGCGCAGCAGGCCGTAGCCGAGGCCGTTGCCGGGTATCGCGCGCAGCTGCTCCTTGACGGCCTTGACGGCCCGCCCGGCCGCGGGCCCGCCGGCGAAGGCGTCGGCCACGTCGATGCCGGACAGGTCCAGGCGGACCGGGTACATGGCGGTGAACCAGCCGACCGTGCCCGACAGGTCGGCGCCGGGTACCAGCTGCTCCTCCCGGCCGTGTCCCTCCAGCCGGACCAGCGCGGTGGAGCCGGGCACTCCGCGCGTGCGGCGCCAGCGCACCAGGGCCAGCGCCAGGGCGGCCAGCAGGCCGTCGTCGGCGCCGCCGCGGAAGAGCGCGGGCACCGTGTCGAGCAGCGTGCGGGTGACGTCCGCGGGGATGTGGACGCGGACGGTGTCGACGGTGGCGGCGACGTCGCGGACGGGGTCGAGCGCGCGTGCGCCGAGCGGCGCTTCCTCCTCGCTCAGGATGCCCTGCCACAGGGGCAGTTCGGCCTCCCGTGCGGGGCTGGCCGCCTCGTCGGCCAGCGCGTGCGCCCAGCGGCGCAGTGACGTGCCCGGTCCGGCCTCCCGCGCGGGCAGGCCGTCACGCACGCGCTGCCAGGCGGACACCAGATCCGGCAGCAGGATCCGCCACGACACCCCGTCGACGACGAGGTGGTGCAGCACGATCATCAGCCGGTCCGCTTCGGTGGCGGAGGTGAACCGCACGAACTGCGCCATGACACCCGCGTCGGGGTCCAGCCGGCCGGCCGCCGCGTCCAGTTCGGCCTGCAGGTCGGCGCCCTCGTGGGGAACCTCGCGCAGCAGTGATCCGGCGTCGACGCTGCCGGGCGGGGACATGTGCAGGCCCGGCCCGGTGCGCTCCAGGCGGGACCGGAGGACGTCGTGGCGGTCCAGCACGGCCTGGAGGGTGGCGGTCAGCCCGGCGCGGTCGATGCCCTCGGGCAGGGTGAGGAGCGCCGACATGCAGAACCGGCCCATGCCGCCGCCCAGTTCGAGGACGTGCGCCGCGGTCGGCGGCAGTGGGCAGCGGCCGGTGCCGCCGCCGGGCAGCTCGGCCAGGCGCACCGGTTCGTCCTGCCGGCGGCCTTCGACGAGTTCCGCGAGGCGGACGACCGTGCGGTGTTCGAAGATCTCCCGCGTGCTGACCACGACGCCGCGGGTCTTGGCCCGTGCGACGACCTGGATGGAGCGGATGCTGTCGCCACCGCTGGTGAAGAAGTCGTCGTCGACGCCGACGCGTTCGGTGCCGAGCACGTCGGCGTACACCTCGGCCAGGATCCGCTCGGTCGGAGTGCGTGGTTCGCGGTACTCGCCGCCGGTGAACTGCGGCTCGGGCAGAGCGGCCCGGTCCACCTTGCCGCCGGGGGTCAGCGGCAGCCGGTCCAGCACGACGAGCAGGGCGGGCACCATGTAGTCGGGCAGCCGCGCGGCGGCGAACCGCCGCAGCTCGGCCACGGCCGGCAGGGCGGCGGGCCCCGCGTCGTCCGGTCCGGTACCGGCGGGGGCGACGTAGCCGACGAGCCGGGCGGTGCCGGCGGGGTCGCGGCGCACGGTGATCGCGGCGTGGCCGACCGCCGGGTGCCGGGTCAGGACGGTCTCGATCTCGCTCGGCTCGATCCGGATGCCGTTGACCTTCGTCTGGGCGTCGGCGCGGCCGGCGTAGACGAGCCGCCCCTCGCCGTCCCACCGTGCGAGGTCGCCGGTGCGGTACATGCGTGCGCCGGGCTCGCCGAACGGGCAGGGCACGAACCGCTCGGCGGTGGCGCGCTGGTCGCGGTGGTAGCCGCAGGCGAGCCGGCCGGCGACGTACAGCTCACCGGTCACACCGGGCGGCACCGGGGCGAGGTCCGGTCCGAGGACGTGGGCGCGCATGTTGGCCAGGGGCCGTCCGACGGGGACGGGGCCGGACGCGTCCGGCTGCTCGGGCAGGGTGTGGGTGGTGGCGTAGAAGCTCTCGGTCTGGCCGTAGGCGTTGACGATGCGCACGCCGGGCAGGGCGTCGCGCACGCCGCGCACGAGGTCGGCGGTGAGGGCCTCGCCGGCCAGGACGACGGTCCGTACGTCGAGGCCGGGGCCGGCGGAGAGCTGGTCGAGCAGGGCGGCGAACACGGTGGGCACGGCGCTGACGGTGGTGCCCGACCAGGAGCCGCGTTCGGCGAGTTCGAGGACGTCGCGGACGACCTCGACGGTGGCGCCGGTGGTGAGCGCTGTGAAGATCTCGAAGACGGACACGTCGAAGGTGACCGATGTCGCGGCGAGCATCCGCGAGCCCGCCTCCACGCCGACGGTGCGGCGCAGGTCGCGCACACCGTTGACGACGGCGCCGTGCGGCACGGCGACGCCCTTGGGGGTGCCGGTCGAGCCGGAGGTGAACATCACGTAGGCCAGGTCGTCGGCCGAGAGCGGCACGTGGGGCGCACCCGGGCCGGGGGTGTCGAGGTCCACGTCCTCCAGGCGGAGCACCGGTGCCGCGCAGCCGGCCACGGTGGCCGCCGCCTCCCCGCCGGTGAGCACCAGCGCCGGACGGGCGGCGTCCAGGAGCAGGCCGGTCCGTGCGGACGGGTGGGCGGGGTCGACCGGCAGGTGGGCGCCACCGGCCCGGAGCACGGCCAGCATCGCGACCACCAGGTCGGCGCAGCGCGGCAGTGCCACGGCGACCAGAACGCCTCGCCCGACACCGTGCTCGCGCAGCACCGCGGCGAGCCGGTCCGCACGCCGGTGCAGTGCGCGGTAGGTCAGCGACGTGTCACCGCACACCACCGCGGTCGCGTCGGGCGTACGGGCGGCCTGAGCGGCCACCAGCTCCACCACCGTCCCGGGGGGCAGGGGGGCCGCCGTGTCGTTGACCCGGGCCAGCAGTGCGCGTTCCTCACCGGTGCGCACGTCCACGGCGGCCAGTGGGGCGGCGGGGTCGGCGACGACCTGCCGCAGCAGGCGCACGAAACGGTCCACGATCGCCTCGGCCGTGCCGTGGTCGAACAGTTCGGCCGCGTACTCCAGCCGCCCGTACGCGCCGCCGTCCGCCTGCGGGACGACGTTGACGAACAGGTCGAACTTGGCGGTGGCGGTGTCCGCGGCGACGGGCGTGACCCGCAGCCCGGGCATCTCGATGGGCGGCCACACGAACTGCCAGGCCAGCATCACCTGGAACAGCGGCTGGTAGGAGGTGGCGCGTTCGGGACCCAGCAGCTCCACCAGGCGCTCGAAGGGGACGTCCTGGTGGTCGTAGGCGGCCAGGGCCTTGTCCCGCACCTGTTCGAGCAGGTCGCCGAAGGAGGGGTTGCCCGACAGGTCGGCGCGCAGCACCCAGGTGTTGACGAAGAACCCGATCAGGTCGTCGAGTTGTTCGTCGGCGCGTCCTTCGATGGGGCTGCCGATCGTGAGGTCCGTGCCGCCGCCCAGCTTGTGCAGCAGCACGGCCAGAGCGGCCTGGGCGGCCATGGGCGGCGTGGCGCCGCGCTCGGCGGCGAGGCGGCCCAGCCCGTTGAGCAGCTCGGGTTCCAGTTGGAAGGAGACGTGCCCGCCGCGGTGGTCGGACAGGGTCGGGCGTGGCCGGTCCAGGGGCAGCTGGACCGGTTGCGGCACTCCTTCGAGTGCGCGGCGCCAGTAGTCGATCTGCGTCGCGGCGACCGACTCCGGGTCGGCTTCGTCGCCCAGCACCTCGCGCTGCCACAGCGTGTAGTCCTTGTACTGCACCGGCAGCGGCTCCCACTGCGGGGCGCTGCCGGCCCGGCGTGCGGCGTAGGCCGACACCAGCCCTTGCAGGAACGGCGCCATGGACGCGCCGTCGACGGCGATGTGGTGGAACACGAACGCGACGACGTGCTCGTGCGGGGACAGCCGCAGGACGGTGGTGCGCAGCGGCAGCTCCCTCTCCAGGTCGAACCCCTCCCCCAGCGCCTCGCTCAGGGCGGCGTCCAGCGCGGGGGCGGTGACGTCGGCCACCCGGAAGGCGGCGGTGGCCTCCTGCGGGGGCAGGATCCGCTGCTCGGGCGTGCCGTCGGCGTTCTCCGCGACGAGGGTGCGCAGCGTCTCGTGCCGGGTCACGACATCGGTGACGGCGGCGGCCAGGGCCGCCGTGTCCAGCGGCCCTTCCAGGCGCAGCACGAAGGGGATGTTGTACGTCGCGGAGGGGCCTTGCAGACGGTGGAGGAACCACAGCCGGCGTTGGGCGAACGACAGCGGAATCATCGGTGCGCACTCTCCTGCACGGTCATCTGGCGCAGCTGGGGGCGGTTCTTCTTGCGCGGCCGGGAGTCGTCCGCGGTCAGTTCCTCGATGCGTTCGGCCAGTTGGGCGACCGTCGGGTTGCGGAAGACCATCGTGACCTTGGAGTCGACGCCGAACCGGTTGCGGATGCGCCCGCTGAGCCGGGTGGCCAGCAGGGAGTGGCCGCCGTGGCCGAAGAAGTCGTCGTCGATGCCGACGTCCTCCTTGCCGAGCAGGTCGGCGAACAGGGCGCACAGGGCTTCCTCGGTGGCGTTGCGCGGGCCGCGGCCGGGTTCGGCCCGGCCCTGGTCGGGGGCGGGCAGCGCGGTGCGGTCGAGTTTTCCGCTCGGGTTGGACGGGAAGGCCGCGAGCGGCACGATCGCCGACGGCACCATGTAGTCCGGCAGGCGCCGGCGCAGCAGTTCGGCCAGGGGCGCGAGGTCGAACCCGGCCGGGTCGGCCTTGCCGGCCGGCACCACGTAGGCGACCAGCCGCTGGTCGCCGGGGCGGTCCTCGCGGACCAGGGCGACCGCCTGGGCCACGGCGGGGTGGTCGGCCAGGACGTGCTCGATCTCGCCCAGTTCGATGCGGAAGCCGCGGATCTTGACCTGGAAGTCGGTGCGCCCCACGTACTCCAGCCGGCCGTCCTCGCGCCAGCGCACCAGGTCGCCGGTGCGGTACATCCGTGCGCCCGGTTCACCGAAGGGGCAGGCCACGAACCGTCCCGCGGTGAGGTCGGGGCGGCCCTGGTAGCCGCGGGCCAGGCCGTCGCCGGCGATGTACAGCTCCCCCTGCACCCCGCGCGGCGCGAGCCGCAGGTGGGCGTCGAGCACGTACAACCGGGTGTTGCCGAGGGGGGTGCCGATGGAGGGGGCTGCGTCGTCCGCCTCGACGGGCGCGGCCGTGGACCAGATCGTCGTCTCGGTCGGGCCGTAGACGTTGGTCACCTCCTCGGCCTGGGCGGCCAGGGTCCGGGCGAGCCGCGGTGGCAGTGCCTCCCCTCCTACGAGGACGCGCAGGCCGGTGGCGCCGTCGGGTTCCTCCAGCAGCAGGATCTGCCAGAACGCCGGGGTCGCCTGGACGACGGTGACCCGGTGACGGCGCATCAGCTCCCGTACGGCCGTGGGGTGGGACACGGTGTCCTTGCCGGCGAGGACCACCGCCGCCCCGGAGATCAGGGGCAGGTACAGCTCCAGTCCGGCGATGTCGAAGGAGACGGTCGTCACCGCGAGCAGCCGGTCGGAAGCGGTCAGCGGGATGCGCCGGCGCATGGTGGCCAGGAAGTTGGCCAGCCCCCGGTGGGTGACGGACACGCCCTTGGGTCTGCCCGTCGAGCCCGAGGTGTAGATGACGTAGGCCGCCGCGTCCGGGTGGACGGTCACCGCCGGAGCGGTGGCCGGGTGGTCCGAGCAGTCGGCGCCGGCGAGGGTGTCGGCGTCCAGGACGAGCGCGGGGCGGGCGTCCTGCAGGATGTGCTCGATCCGTGAGCGCGGGTGGCCGGGGTCGATCGGGACGTAGGTGGCGCCGGCCTTGAGGACCGCCAGCAGCGCCACGACGAGCTGTGCCGAGCGGGGCAGCCGCACGGCCACCAGCGACTCGGGCCCGACGCCGCGGTCGATCAGCCAGTGCGCCAGCCGGTTGGCGCGCTCCTGGAGTTCGGCGTAGGTGAGGCTGGTGTCCTCGGCGGCGACGGCGAGGGCCTGCGGGGCGGCCTCGGCCTGCCGGTGCACGGCCTGGACCAGCCCGCCCTCCTCCAGGTCCGGCTCTGCGGTGTCGTTCACCCGGTGCAGCAGCCAGTGCCGTTCCGCCTCGCCCAGGACGTCGAGGTCCCCCAGGCGGGTGGCCGGGTCGGCCAGGAGGCGGTCGAGGACCCGTACGAGCCGGGCGGCGATCTCCTCGGCGGCCGCACGGTCGTAGAGGTTGTTCTGGTAGTCCAGGGACAGCCGCAGGTAGGGGTCGGAGGAGTTGAGTGTGAGCGGGTAGTGGGAGCCGGCGAAGGGGCGGATGCCGTCGATGGTGAAGCCCGCCGAGGTGTTGGCCTCGACCATGCCCTCGCGGTCGATCGGGTAGTTCTCGAAGACGATCAGCGTGTCGAACAGGGCGGGCAGTCCCACGCTGCGCTGGATGTCGGCCAGCCCGTAGTGGTGGTGGTCGAGCAGGGCGGTCTGGCGGTCCTGCAGGTCGGTGATGACCTCGCCCATGGTCCGGCCCGGGCCGCAGACCACGCGGGTCGGCAGGGTGTTGATGAACAGGCCCACCATCTCGTCGGAGCCGGCCAGGTCGGCGGGGCGGCCGTTGACGGCGGCGCCGAAGACCACGTCGTCCCGGCCGGTGAGCTGCGCCAGCAGGATCGCCCACGCGCCCTGCAGCAGGGTGTTCAGGGTGACGCCCAGGCCGGCGGCGCGGCGGGCGAGGTCGCGTCCCTTGTCGATGGACAGCGGCACCTCGACCCGGCCCAGGGCGGACGCCGTGCCCTTCAGGGCCGCGTCGGGGGCGACGAGGGTGGGCTGGTCGAAGCCGTCCAGTTCGGCCTGCCACCGTGCCCGGGAGACGGCCTGGTCCTGGGAGGCGAGCCAGGCGAGGTAGTCGCCGTAGTCGCGGACCGGTGCCAGGTCCCGGCTGCCGGAGTACAGGCGGATCAGGTCGGTGATCACCATGGGCGAGGACCAGCCGTCGAACAGGGTGTGGTGTGCGGTGACGACGAGCTTGGCCCGTTGCGGCCCGCAGGTCAGCAGCGCCAGGCGGATCAGCGGCGGACGGGCCGGGTCGAGCTGGTCGGCGCGGTCCTCGGCCAGGGTCCGGTCGAGTGCCTCCTCCTGCTCGGCCTCGCTCGCCCCGGTCAGGTCCAGGTGCCGCCAGGGCAGGTCGACGTGGTCCGGCACGACCTGCACCGGCTCGCCCTCGTCGGTGGTGAGGAACGCGGCGCGCAGGTTGGGGTGCCGCCGCAGCAGCGCCTGCCCGGCGGCCCGCATGCGTTCGGGGTCGACGTGCCCGGACAGGTGCAGTGCGAACTGCATGTGGTAGACGTCGAAGGACCCCTCGGCGAGGGCGGCCTGGAACTGGATGCCGGACTGCCCGGGTGCCTGCGGCCAGATGTCGGTCAGCGGGCCGTAGCGCTCCTCCCATGCCTCGATCTCGTGCTGCCGTACCGGGACCAGCGGCGCGTCGGCGGGGGTGAGCCCGCCGATGCCGGGGCGTGCGGCGTGGGCGGCCATGCCCCGCAGCACGTCGGTCCACAGCTCGGCCAGCCGGGTGGTGCGCTCGCGGGACAGAAGGCCTGTGGGGAACATGAAGGCCGTCTGGAGCCGGGGGCCGTCGGGGGTGTCGGTGGCGACCGAGTTGACCTCCAGCGTGGACAGCGCGGGCAGGTCGGGGTCGGGCAGGGCGATCAGTTCGGCCGACCAGGACGCCGGTCCCCATCCCTCGGCGCGCAGGTGCTCGGGCACGTCCGAGTCGGAGATGCGGCCGAGGTAGTTGAACCCGATCTGCGGGGCCGGCAGGTCGGCGAGCTGCTCGCCGGTCTCCTGGTTCAGCCAGCGCAGCAGCCCGTAGCCGAGGCCCTTGCCGGGGACCGCGCGCAGTTGCTCCTTGACCAGCTTGACGGCCTGACCGGCGGCGGCGCCGCCCGCCAGCACCTCGTCGAGGTCCACCCCGCGCACGTCGACGCGGGCGGGGTACATGCTGGTGAACCAGCCGACGGTGCGGGAGAGGTCGGCGCCGGGAACGGCGTCCTCCTCCCGGCCGTGGCCCTCCAGGCGGACCAGGGTCGAGGTGTCCGCGCCGCGCCAGCGGTGCACCGCCAGGGCGAGGGCGGCGAGCAGCACGTCGGTGCCGGTGCCGCGGAACGCCGTGGGCAGGGTGCTCAGCACGGCCTCGGTGAGGTCGGCCGGCAGTTCCACCCGGACGGTGTCGACCGTGGACCACACGTCCGCCGCCGGGTCGAAGGGCCGGGTGCCCAGCGCAGGGTCGGACTCCTCCAGCACGTCCTGCCAGTGGGTCAGTTCGGCCTCGCGCTGCGGGGAGTACGCCTCGTCCTCCAGCGCCGACGCCCAGCGCCGGGCCGAGGTGCCGGCCTCCGGCAGCTCGGGCGCCCTGCCGGAGCGGACCTGCTGCCACGCCTCGGCGAGGTCCGACATGAGGATGCGCCAGGAGACGCCGTCCACGACCAGGTGGTGCAGCACCACCAGGAGCCGGCCCCGGCCGGTTCCGGGGGCGAACCAGACGAAGTCCGCCATGGCGCCGGCCTCGGGTGCCAGCCGCCCGACGGCGTCGTCCAGTTCCGCCCGGGCCGTCTCCAGCGCGGCCGGCTCCTGCCAGCGTCCGTCGCAGTCGACCCGGCGGAGCAGGTCCGCGGCGCGGACGGTGCCGGGCTCCCGCACCTCCAGGTGGGGCTCGTCGCCGGGCACCAGCCGGGCCCGCAGCAGGTCGTGCCGGTCGAGTACGACGTCGAGGGTCGCGGCGAGGCCGTCGGCGTCGATGCCGTCGGGCAGGTCCAGCACCATCGACATGCCGAAGCGGTCGGAGCCGCCGCCGTGCCGGAACACCTCCCGGGCCACCGGCGGGAGCGGCATCGGGCCGACGGCGCCGCCGTCGAGTTCGGCGAGCACGGGCGCCCGGTCGCGGCGGCCGGCGGCCACTTCGGCCAGCCGGGCCGCGGTCCGGCACTCGAAGATCTCCCGGGTGGTCAGCTCCAGGCCCTTGGCGCGGGCGCGGGCCACCACCTGGAGGGAGCGCAGGCTGTCCCCGCCGACGGCGAAGAAGTCGTCGTCGGCGCCGACCCGGTCCACGCCGAGGACGTCCGCGTAGGCGGCGGTGATGATCTTCTCGGCCTCGGTGCGGGGCTCGCGGTAGGTATCACCGAGGAACTCCGGTTCGGGCAGCGCCGAGCGGTCGAGTTTGCCGGTCGGCCCCAGCGGCAGGGCGCCCAGGGCGACGAACGCCGAGGGCACCATGTAGTCGGGCAGCCGGGCGGCGGTGAACTTGCGCAGTTCGGCGGCGGAGGCCCCGGCCTGCACGTCGACGTCGCCGATGCCGCCGGAGCCGTCGTCGCCGACGGCTCCCTCGCCCGTGTGCACCACGTACGCCACGAGCTGCTTGCCGCCCGCGGGCAGTTCACGGCCGATCACCACGGCCTCGCTGATGCCGGGATGCGCGGTGATGACCGCCTCGACCTCGGCCGTCTCGATGCGGAAGCCGCGCACCTTCACCTGGCCGTCGCCGCGCCCGACGCACTCCAGCCGGCCCTGGGCGCTCCAGCGGGCCAGGTCGCCGGTGCGGTACATGCGCTCGCCGGCCGGGCCGAAGGGACTGGGCACGTAGCGTTCGGCGGTCAGGCCAGGCCGGCCGTGGTAGCCGCGGCCCACGCAGGCCCCGGCCACGTACAACTCGCCCACCACGCCCTGCGGCACGGGGGCCAGACCCGGGCCGAGGACGTAGGCGCGCATGTTGCCCAGCGGGGTGCCGATGGGGGCGACGTCGGCGTCCGTCCACTCCGCACCGGCAGGCAGGGAGCAGGTGGTGGCGTAGAACGTCTCGCTCTGCCCGTAGGAGTTGACGATCCGCGCCCCGGGCAGGGCGTCGCGGAGCTGTTTCACCAGCCGGGCGGGCAGCACGTCGCCGGCGAGGACGACGGTGCGCACGTCGGGCGCCTTGTCGAGGTGGCCGGCCAGTTCGCCGAGCACCGAGGGCACGCCGCTGAGGATGTGGCCGTCGATGCCGTCGCGTTCGCCGAGCGCGAGGGCGCTGGGCAGGATCTCGGCCGTGCCGCCGGTGGTGAGGGTGGTCAGCAGCTCGAACACCGACACGTCGAAGTTGACCGAGGTGCCGGCCGGCATCCGCCAGCCGGGTGGGGTGTCCAGGACGCGCACCAGTTCCCGCAGGCCGTTGACGACGTTGCGGTGGGTGATCGCCGCGCCCTTGGGGGTGCCGGTGGAGCCGGAGGTGTACATCACGTACGCCAGGTTGTCCGGGGCCAGCGGCGCGGCGCGGTCGGTGTCGCGCGGCGCCCCGGGGGGTGTCGGCCAGGCGGCACGGTCGTCGATGTCGACGGGCGTGAGGCCGGCCTGCGGCAGTTCGCGCCAGGTGGCGGTGTCGGTGACCGCGAAGCGGGGACGGGCCTGGGAGAGCACGGTACGCGCCCGTCCGCCGAGGTACTGCGGGTCCATCGGCACGTATCCGGCACCGGACTTGAGGATGCCGAGCAGTCCGGCGACGAGGTCCTCGGTGCGCGGCAGGGCCAGGAGCACCAGGTCCTCGGGGCCGGCTCCGCGCCGGATCAGCTCCCAGGCGACGGCGTCGGCCCGCTGGTCCAGTTCCCGGTAGGTCAGGGTCCGGCCGTCGCACACCAGTGCCGGGGCCTGGGGGGTGGCGGCGGCCTGCTGCTCGAACAACTCGGGGATCGTCGCCTCGGGCAGGCGGGTGGTGGGGCCGGCGGCCCGGGCGAGCCACTGGTCGCGTTCGGCGGTGTCCAGGACATCGACGGTGGCGACGGCGCGGTCGGGGCCGGCCACGAGCCGGTCCAGGACGCGGACGAACCGCTCGGCGATGCCGTGGGCGGTGTCCCGGTCGAACAGGCCGGTGGCGTACTCCAGCCGGCAGTTCGCGCCGCCCGCGCCGTCGGGCAGCAGGTCGAAGAAGAGGTCGAACTTGGCGGTGCCGGTCTCCAGCCGCTCGACGTGCACGGCCAGGCCGGGCAGGTGCAGCGGCGGCACGGGCGGCTGCCAGGAGAGCATGACCTGGAAGAACGGGTTGTAGGCGGTGGAGCGGTGGGGGTTGAGCAGCTCCACCAGCCGCTCGAAGGGCATGTCCTGGTTGTCGTAGGCGGCCAGGGACCGTTCGCGCACCCGGCGCAGCAGGTCGCGGAAGGTGGGCTCGCCGGACAGGTCGACGCGCAGCACCCAGGTGTTGACGAAGAACCCGACCAGGTCGCGCAGGTCCTCGTCGGTGCGGTCGGTGATCGGCGCGCCGATGGACACGTCGTCGCCGCAGCCCAGGTGCTGCAGGAGCACCGCGAGGGCCGCGTGCATGACCATCGACACCGTGGTGTCCAGCTCCGCGGCCAGCTTCTCCACGCTCTCCAGCAGGCCGGGATCGAGACGGAAGGGGATCCGGTCGCCGTCGGGGCTCATCACCCGCGGGCGGGGGCGGTCGGTGGGCAGGGGAAGCGGCTGCGGCAGGTCGGCCAGCGCCTCACGCCAGTACTGCAGTTGACGCGCCGCGAGGCTCTCGGGGTCGGACTCCTCGCCCAGCAGGTCGAGTTGCCACAGCGTGTAGTCGGCGTACTGCACCGGCAGCGGTTCCCAGGCCGGGGCCCGGCCCTGCCTGCGGGCCGCGTAGGCGGTGGTGAGGTCGCTGAACAGTGGCCCGAAGGACTCGCCGTCCACGGCGATGTGGTGCGCGACGACGACGAGGGTGTGATCGTGCGGTGCGCTGCGCAGCAGGCGGGCGCGCAGCGGCACGTCGGCGGCCAGGTCGAAGGTCTCGGTGGCCGCCTGCGCCACGGCCGCCGCCCGCTCGTCACCGGTGACGTGGCGGACGGGCAGGACGGACGGCCGCTCCCCGGGGGGCAGCACCCGCTGGTGGGGCACGCCGTCGTCGCCCTCGACGATCACGGTGCGCAGGACCTCGTGTCGCTCGACGACGTCGTCGAGCGCCGCGGTGAGGGCGTCCACGTCCAGCTCACCGGTCAGCCGCAGGGCGAACGCGCCGTTGTAGGTGGGCGAGGGGCCTTCGAACCGGTCCACGAACCACAGCCGGCGCTGCGCGAACGACAACGGGATCATTGTGTCTCCAAAATCGGCGAACCAGTAAGCGGGGTCGTCGCTCAGCTGTCGAGGAGGGTCAGGAGTTCGTCGTTGTAGAAGTCGTCGATGGAGATGGCCCCGGACAGCGTGGAGAAGTACCGGTCGATGTGGTCCTGGTGTCCGACCAGCTTGCGGAGCATCTCGGTACGGCCCTCGGGCTTGAGCTCGGCGACGTTCAGGGCGCCCTGGTAGTGGTTGAGGGCCTCGTTGCCCAGCTCGTTCTCGTAGCGCCTGAGCGCCGTGGCGAGCGCGGCGTCCTCGTGCAGCCGGTCGCCGACCAGAGTGGTGAGGGACTGCGCCTGCACGAAGGCCTCGGTGATTCCGCGGGCGGTGATGGAGTCCTTGTGGTTCACCGCGTCACCGACCAGCACCCAGCCCGGTCCGTAGGCCTTGCGGAAGTAGTTCTCCTGGTGACCGGTGCCGTACAGCTGTTCCTCCCGCCTGCCCGACCGCATCCGCTCGTACAGCTCGGGGGCGGTGGTGCGGAAGGCGTCGAGGTAGGCGGGTTCGGCGTTCTTGCGGATCTGGTGGTAGTCGGCCTGCGGGAAGTACGCCATGAGCAGGGTGAGGTCGTCGTTGGTGGGCAGCACGCCGATCCAGCGGCCCGGCCGCTCGTACAGCTCGAAGTCGGCCGGGACGCCCGACCAGTAGCTGTAGTAGGTGGTGGTCATGCGCGGGTGCTCGACGACGTTCTCGGCGCCGGCCTTGCGGGCCACCAGCGAGCGCATGCCGTCCGCGCCGACGACCAGGCGCGCGCGCTCGGTGGTCTCGGTTCCGCCGGGCGTGGTGCAGCGCACCCCGACGACCCGGTCGCCCTCCCACACCAGGTCCTTGACCGCGCAGCCCTGGCGGAAGTCGACGCCGGAGGCGACGGCGCCCTCGGCGAGGATCGGGTCCAGGACGTAGCGCCGCGGCGCGTACGTGGTCCTCAGGCCGTCGATCGGCAGGGAGAAGCCCTCGATGCGCACGTCGGGACCCTGGTAGATCTGGTGGGTGATCGGCTGGGCGCCCGAGGCGCGCACGCGGTCGAGCAGCCCCCACCGGTCGAGCAGTGCCACGCCCTGCATGTGCAGGTAGTGGGAGGAGAGCGTGTCCTGCGGGAAGCGCGCTTTCTCCAGCAGCAGGACGCGGTAGCCCTGCCGCGCGAACAGCATGGCGGTCGGCGATCCCGCACAACGGGCACCGATGACAATGACGTCGTACATGGCGCGCCTCTCTTGCCGGTGGTGTGTCCGGCACGGAACGGCTACGGCGCGGTGGCCGCGGCCTGGGATTCGATGTAGGCGGAGATGGACGCCACCGTCGGATGGAGGAACATCTGGTCCATCGGCACCTCCACACCCAGTTCCTCGATGTAGGCGCCCTGGATCCGCACCATGACCAGGGAGTCGCCGCCGAGGGCGAAGAAGTCGTCGTCGGCCCGGATGTCGTCGCGCTGGAACTCTCGGCGCCAGATGGCACCCACGCGGTCGGCAGTCATCGCTGTCCTCTCGGTTGTCGGTCGCGGCCGCCGGCTAGGCCCGGGCCGCCGTGCCGCTTTCGGCGCGGGGCGCGCGGCAGAGGTCGGCCAGGGCGGCGCGGTCGACCTTCCCGTGCGGGCTGAGCGGGAGCCGCGCGATGGTCAGGAACCGGGCGGGGACCATGTTCCGCGGCAGGGTGCGCAGCAGTCGGGCGCGCACGTCGTCGGCGTCGAGGCCGTCGCCGGCGGGGACGAGGAACGCGGTCAGCTCGGCGTCGCCGGCGCTGTCGCGGGTGACCGCCACGGCGGCCTCGCGCACGCCGTCCAGCCGGGCGAGGGCGCGTTCGACGTCGGTGGGGTCGATGCGCATGCCGCGCACCTTGACCTGGGCGTCGATGCGGCCCAGGACGACGAGGTCGCCCGCCTCGGTCACATAGCCGCGGTCGCCGGTGCGGTAGATCGCGACCTGCTCCCCGCCGGCCTCGACGGTGGTGAACTTCCCGTTCTCGGGACCGGCATTGAGGTAGCCCGCGCCGACGCCGGCGCCGGCGATGCAGATCTCGCCCTGCTCCCCCGGCGCGACGTGGCGGAGATCCTCGTCCAGGAGGTGGATGTCGGTGTTGTAGGCGGGCCGGCCGACCGGTGGGACGTCCTGCTCGCCGGGGCGGTGGGCGGCCAGGTCGTAGGAGGTCGCCACGTCGGTGCACTCGGCGACGCCGTACTGGTGCAGCAGCGTGCAGGTGTTGCCCTCGCGCCGTGCCCAGTCGGCGAGCCGTTCGGCCTTGAGTGCCTCGCCGCCGAACAGGACGTGGTCCAGCCCGGCCAGGGCGTGGCCGCCGCGGGCCTTCTCCCAGTCCACCAGCACGTACAGGGTGCTGGAGGCGCAGTGCACCACACGGATGTCGTGCTCGCTCAGCAGACGGTAGGCCATCATGGCGTCGAAGTTGCGGCTGGCCGGCAGGTACTGGGTGGCACCGCAGAACAGCGGGGTCATCAGGGCGCGTTGGGACAGGTCGAAGCCGAAGGCGCTGACCACCAGGTGGTGCGATCCGCTGTGCAGGCCGTACTCCAGCTGCAGCCAGTTCATGAGGTTGAACCAGCCCTCGTGCCGCACCGCCGTCAGCTTCGGCGTCCCGGTGGAGCCGGAGGTGAAGACGGCGTAGCACACGTCGTCGCCGGTGACGTCGGTGGCGGGCGCGGTGGCCGGCAGGTCCGCCAGGCGGCCGGCGAGCTGTTCGAGGTCGACGCTGTCCACGTCCGCGGACCGGACCATCGCCGCGGTCGCCGGGGAGGTGACGATCAGGGCGAGGCCGGGGACCTGCCCCAGCAGCAGGTGCAGGCGCGCCGCCGGATAGGCCGGGTCGAACGGCACGTAGGCGGCGCCAGCCTTCAGCGTGCCGAGGATGGCGACCAGCATTTCGGGCGAGTAGTCGAGGCAGACGCCGACCTTGGCGCCGCGGCCGTGTCCGCGGGCGGCGAGGAAGTGTGCGAAGCGGTTCGCCTCCGCGTCCAGCTGCGCGTACGTCAGCTGGCGGCCGGCGTGGACGACGGCGAGGGCGTCGGGGGTGGCGGTCGCGTGCGCCTCGAACCGCCGGTGGACGACGGGAGCGGAGGGCAGGGCGACCCGCTTTCCCTGAAGGATCATCAACTGGCTCCGTTGTGAGGGGTGTCCGGTCGGACGCGACGCCGGGCGCGGGGGCCCGGACGGTGGTGCCGCTAGGCGGTGCGCCGTTCGGCGGTGGGGAGGTCGGCGCCCTCGAGCATCCGGGCCACCCACTGGGCGACGGGCAGGCCGTGCGCGGCAGCCGCCTTGGAGTAGTGATCGAGCTGGGCCGCGGACAGCTCGATGGTGAGGGTGGTGACCTTCTGCCGCCGCTTGTCGGCCGCCGCCCCGGCCAGCCGCGGCACCTCCCGCTGCTCGTCGGCGCCGCCCTCGGACGCCTCGGCGGTGCCGTTCTGCACGGCCAGGCCGGCGCGGACCGCCCGGCGCAGTTCGTTGCGCGACCACTTCTGCTGTTCGGCCTTGCGCAGCCAGTAGTCCTGCTCCGGGGGCGACAGGCGGGTCACCTCGGCGTGGTGGGCGAAGCTGAGGCCGTCGCGCCTGCGGTGGTGCTCGAAGCGCCGGGCCACCCAGGCGTAGTTGCGCAGGGTCTGGTAGTCCAGCCCGGTCCGCTCGATGGCCTCCTTGTACCGCCGCCAGCCGTAGGTGGTCTCCCCGTAGATCAGCCAGTCGGCGAGCCACCACGCGCTGGAGTTCACCAGCTCGCGCAGATTGCTGCCGATCCGCTCCCAGGACCGCTCCGGCAGGTTCTCCGGGAAGATCATCCCTGTCGTGCGCACCGTGGCCTGGGACCCCACGAAGGGCAGCACCACATCGCGCTGCGCGGGCTCACCTCGGCCCGTCGCAGGTCTCGCGCTCGCGGGTTTCACAGCGCTCCTCACCACCTTGTTCTCCTTACTCAGAGTGCTTGCCTGGAACGTGCGGGGCCGACGGCGCGGCGCTCAGTCGGCCGCCATGGCCTCCCGCAGGCTCCGGGGGCGCAGATCGGTCCAGTTCTGCTCGACGTACTCCAGGCACTCGGGCCTGGCGGCCTCGCCGAAGACCACCCGCCAGCCGGCGGGCACGTCGGCGAACGCCGGCCACAGCGAGTGCTGCTCCTCGTCGTTGACCACGACGTAGAAGCGGCCGTTGTCGTCGTCGAAGGGGTTCGTGCTCACCTGGGCACCGTCCTTGGTCGTCATGGGGTGACTGAAGTCGGGGTGTCGCCGGGCCGGTGCGGGACGGCACCGGGTGGGGCCGCCCGGCCGGTCTGTCCGGTCGACGGGACACTGCCTGTCCGGTCGACGGGACACCGGGCGTCGGGGGCGGCCTCGGCGTTGCCACGTCACCGTAGGGACTCGGCCGTCGGCGCTTCAAGGGTGGACAGGACCTTCCGCGAACGGCTGCCACGACCGGCTCGACAGCCGCTCGATCGCCTGTACTTCACCCCGGCCCGTGTGCCAGCATTCCGCCCTGTCGCCCGCACGGCGGCCGGGGCCGGCGGCCGGAGGAAACGGCTGCCGGGGCGCTCCGATGCGCGACCGCACGGCTGCGGGCCGGTCCCGTGCGCGCGGTCCCCTCGGGTTCGAGCAGCCGCACGCGGCCCCGCCTTTCCCGAGGTGCGGACGCGAGCGCTCAGCTGCGGCGCACGGCACGGCCGTGGCCGTGCCTCCGCCCCGGCACGACCGGCCCGCCCGCCTGCGCCGCCGCGCCGGTCGGCTTCCACAGGAACGGAGCCGTCCACCGCACAGCCCTGCCGCGCCCACCCGGGCCGTCACGACAGCGGAGCCGCCCGGGTGGGTGCGGGCCCGCGGCGCAGGGCGAGCCACCGGCCCGACATGCACCCGAGCCACGTACGGCCTCGGTCGACGACGCACCACGCACACAACGGGGAGTGGGGAACATGACGATACGGACGAGGCCGAGAGCCGGCCTGGCCGCTCTGGCGGCCATGCTGATCACGGCCACGGCCCTGACGGGCACCGCCCGCGCGGCCCGGGACACGAGCGTCACGGCCGCCGGCCACGAGGAGACCCGGCAGGCCCTGGAGGCGGCCGTCCGGGCCGGGGTCCCCGGTGTCGCCGCCGAGGCGCGGGACGCCGACGGTGTCTGGCGCACGGCGACGGGTGTCGGCGACCTGGGCACGGGCGAGGCCCGCGGCGCCCGGGACCGCTTCCGCGTCGGCAGCATCACCAACACCTTCGTGGCGACGGTCCTGCTGCAGATGGCGGCGGAGAGGAAGCTGTCGCTGGACGACACCGTCGAGCGCCATCTGCCCGGCGTGGTCACGGGCAACGGCAACGACGGCCGCACGATCACCGTGCGCCGGCTCCTCAACCACACCAGCGGCCTGTTCGACTACCTCGCCGAGCCGGCCTACTACCGGAAGTACGTCCTGGGCGAGGGCTTCCTGAAGCACCGCTACGAGCCCTTGACGGCCGGGCAGCGCCTGGACGTGGCGCTGGCCCACCCGCCGCAGTTCGCCCCCGGCGCCCGGCACGCCTTCTCCCACACCAACGACCTGCTGGCGGCGCTGATCGTCGAGAAGGCCGGCGGCACCTCCTACGAGAACGAGGTGCGCCGTCGCATCATCGAGCCGCTGGGGCTGAAGGCGACCTCCCACGCCGGTGCGGGCACCGGCCTGCCCCGGCCGAGCGGACGCGGATACTCCAAGCTGTTCTTCGACACGCAGCCGGACCGGATCGACGACGTCACCGAGTTCCACGGCTCGCAGGTCTGGGGCGACGGCGACATCGTCTCCAGCACCCGCGACCTGAACCGCTTCTTCCGGGCGCTGATGCGCGGCAGGCTGCTGCCGCCGCGCCAGCTCGCGGAGCTCAAGACGACCGTGGTCAACCCCGATCTGCCGATCTCCTCCTACGGGCTCGGCATCGAGCGGCTCGAGATGAGCTGCGGCGAGACGCTCTGGTACCACGACGGGGGCACGGTCGGCTCCCTCACGTTCGTCGCCACCACGGAGGACGGCCGCCACCAGCTGACGTTCAACTACAACGGCGACTGGGAGGTCTCCCAGCTGCTGCCCACCCTGAACGCCGAGTTCTGCGCCACCCGGTCCGGCTGACGCCGTGACACATCCCCCTCGACGTGTGAACGATCTGCCTGCCCCCCAGGAGGGCTCATGACCGTGCGAGCAGCCGTCGCCGGAGCCGGCGGCTATGCGGGAGGCGAACTGCTGCGCCTGCTGCTGGCCCACCCCGGCGTGGAGATCGGCGCGCTGACCGGCCGTTCCGGCGCGGGCCGGCGGCTGGGTGAGCTGCAGCCGCATCTGGCCCCGCTGGCGGGGCGGGAGGTGCTGCCCACCACCGCCGAGACCCTCGCCGGGCACGACGTCGTCTTCCTGGCGCTGCCGCACGGCCGGTCGGCGGAGATCGCGCGCGAACTCGGCGACGACACCCTCGTCATCGACTGCGCCGCGGACTTCCGTCTGGCGGACGCGGCCGACTGGGAGACCTTCTACGGCACCCCGCACGCGGGCACCTGGCCCTACGGTCTGCCCGAACTGCCCGGTGCCCGGGCGGCGCTGGCCGGCTCCCGGCGCATCGCCGTGCCGGGCTGCTACCCCACCGCGGTGCTGCTGGCGCTGTTCCCCGCGTTCGCGGGCGGCCTGGCCGAACCCGAGGCGGTGGTCGTCGCGGCGTCCGGCACGTCAGGTGCCGGGAGGACACCCACGGCGGCTCTGATGGGCAGCGAGGTCATGGGCGCCATGCGGCCCTACGGCGTGGGGGGCGGCCATCGGCACACACCGGAGATGGCGCAGCACCTCGGTGCCGTGGCCGGCCACCGGGTCGCCGTCTCCTTCACGCCGACCCTGGCGCCCATGTCCCGCGGCATCCTCGCCACCTGCTCCGCCGCCGCGCGGCCCGGGGTGGACGCGCGGGACGTGCGGGCGGCGTACGACAAGTCGCTCTCCGGCGAGCCGTTCGTGCGGCTGCTGCCCGAGGGGCAGTGGCCGAGCACCGCGGCCGTGTACGGGTCGAACACCGCGCAGGTCCAGGTGACCCTCGACCCGGCGCTCGGCCGGATCATCGCCATCAGCGCCCTCGACAACCTGACCAAGGGCACCGCGGGCGGGGCCGTGCAGAGCATGAACATCGCCCTGGGCCTGCCCGAGCATCTGGGACTGTCCACGATCGGAGTCGCACCGTGAGCGTCACCGCAGCACGAGGTTTCACCGCGGCGGGCGTCGCCGCCGGCATCAAACCCGACGGAGCCCTGGACACGGCTCTCGTCGTCGGCACCGGGCCGCGTTGCGCGGCGGCGGGCGTGTTCACCGTCAACCGCGTGCAGGCGGCGCCGGTCCGGTGGTCCCGGCAGGTCCTCGCCGACGGCTCGCTGCGCGCGGTCGTGCTCAACTCCGGCGGTGCCAACGCCTGCACCGGGCCACAGGGCTTCCAGGACACGTGTGCCACCGCCGAGCGGGCCGCCGGGCGGCTCGGCCTGGACGCCTCCGAGGTGGCGGTCTGCTCCACGGGCCTGATCGGCGTGCCGCTGCCCATGGACCGGCTGTTGCCCGGCGTCGACGAGGCGGCTCTCCGGTTGTCGGTGTCCGGCGGTGAGGACGCGGCCCGGGCCGTCATGACCACCGACACCGTGCCCAAGACGGCCGCCCTGACCCGGGACGGCTGGACCGTGGGCGGCATGGCCAAGGGTGCCGGGATGCTCGCGCCGGGGCTGGCCACCATGCTGGCCGTGATCACCACGGACGCCGACGTCGAGGCCGGTGTGCTGGACCGGGCGCTGCGGGAGGCCACCCGGGTCACCTTCGACCGGGTCGACTCCGACGGCTGCATGTCCACCAACGACACCGTGCTCCTGCTGGCTTCCGGCGCCTCGGCCGTCACTCCCGCGTACGAGGTGTTCGCGGCGGCCCTGCGCGACGTGTGCGCCGATCTGGCCGCCCAGCTCGTCGGCGACGCCGAGGGCGCGAGCAAGGAGATCCACATCGAGGTCGTGGGTGCCGCCGGCGAGGACGACGCGGTCGAGGCGGGCCGCTCCGTGGCGCGCAACAACCTCCTCAAGTGCGCCGTGCACGGGGAGGACCCCAACTGGGGCCGCGTCCTGTCCGCCGTCGGCACCACCTCGGCCGCCTTCGACCCCGATCGGCTGAGCGTCGCCATCAACGACGTGTGGGTCTGCAAGAACGGCGGGGTCGGCGAGGACCGCGCACGGGTCGACATGAGCGGCCGCACCGTCCGCATCACCGTGGACCTCGCCGCCGGTCCGCACAGCGCCGTGATCCGGACCAACGACCTCACCGCCGACTACGTCCACGAGAACAGCGAGTACTCCTCATGAGCGCTTCACCGCCCGTGCAGCCGGTCCCCTCCTTCGTCGAGGCGCTGCCGTTCATGGCGCGTCATCGCGGCAAGACGGTCGTCATCAAGTTCGGTGGCAACGCCATGGTCGACGACGACCTGAAGTCGGCCTTCGCCATGGACGTGCTGTACCTGCTGCACGCGGGGCTGCGCCCGGTCGTGGTGCACGGCGGCGGCCCGCAGATCAGCGCGCAACTCGGCCGCCTGGGGCTGGAGTCGCGGTTCGAGAACGGGCTGCGGGTCACCACCGAGGAGACCATGGACGTGGTGCGCATGGTGCTCGCCGGGCAGGTGCAGCGCGAACTGGTCGGCCTGCTCAACGTGCACGGTCCGCACGCGGTGGGCCTCACGGGTGAGGACGCCCGTCTGATGACCGCCGTCAAGCGCTATGCCGACAAGGACGGCACGCCCGTCGACATCGGCCGGGTGGGCGAGGTCGCCCGGGTGGACGCCGGGATCGTGCGGGACCTGATCGAGCACGGCCGCATCCCGGTCATCTCCTCCATCGCCCGGCCCGAGGACCCCAAGGACGCCGCCGAGGGCGGGGTGTTCAACGTCAACGCCGACACCGCCGCCGCGGCCGTCGCGGCCGCCCTCGGCGCCGAGATGCTGCTGATCCTCACCGACGTCGGGGGTCTGTACCGGGACTGGCCGCACAGCGACGAGGTGATCGGCCGGCTGACCGCCGGTGAACTGGCCGCGCTGCTGCCGGGGCTGGCGTCCGGGATGATCCCCAAGATGGAGGGCTGCCTGCACGCGGTGAACAACGGGGTGGGCAGCGCCCGCGTCGTCGACGGCCGGGTCGAACACGCCCTGCTCCTGGAGCTGTTCACCGGCGGCACCGGCACCGTCGTCGTCCCCGACGACGCCGGCGCCGAGGGGGCGACGGCATGAGCGGCGGCGCGGCTCCGGGCGGAGCCAACGCGGCGCTGACCCGCCGCTGGCGGGGCGCCCTCATGGACAACTTCGGCACCCCCCGGCTCCCGCTGGTCCGGGGCCGGGGCACCCGGGTGTGGGACGCGGAGGGCAGGGAGTACCTCGACTTCGTCGGCGGCATCGCGGTCAACGCGCTCGGCCACGCGCACCCCGCGGTCGTCCGGGCCGTGGGCGAGCAGATCGCCTCACTCGGGCACGTGTCGAACCTGTTCATCGCCGAGCCGACCGTGCGCCTGGCCGAACGCCTGCTGCGGCTCGCCGGGCGCGAAGGGCGGGTGTACTTCTCCAACTCGGGCGCCGAGGCCACCGAGGCCGCCTTCAAGATCGGCCGGCTGACGGGCCGCCCGCACATGGTCGCCGCCACCGGCGGCTTCCACGGCCGCACGATGGGCGCGCTGGCCCTGACCGGCCAGGAGGCCAAGCAGCGGCCGTTCCGGCCCCTGCCCGGCGACGTCACCCACGTGCCGTACGGGGACGCCGACGCGCTGCGCGCCGCCGTCGGACCACACACCGCGCTGGTGGTGCTGGAGCCCGTCCAGGGCGAGACCGGTGTGATCGTGCCGCCACCGGGTTATCTGCGGGCCGCGCGCGAGATCACCGCGGCGACCGGCACCCTGCTCGTACTGGACGAGATCCAGACCGGCGTCGGCCGTACCGGGCGCTGGTTCGCGGCCGAGGCCGAGGGCGTCGAGGCGGACGTCGTCACCCTGGCCAAGGGCCTGGGCGGCGGGCTGCCGATCGGCGCGACACTCGCCTTCGGCGCCGCCGCGGCCTTGCTGACGCCCGGCACGCACGGCTCCACCTTCAGCGGGAACCCCGTGGTGTGCGCGGCGGCCCTGGCGGTCCTCGACACGATCGAGGAGGCAGGCCTCCTCGGGGCCGTGACCCGTGCCGGCGAGCGGTTGCGGCGGGGCCTGCGGGCGCCGGTCCATCCGCTGGTGCGGGAGGTCCGTGGTGCGGGTCTGCTGCTGGGTGTCGTGCTCGGTGACGGCGTCGCGGCGCGGGTGCAGCGCGCGGCGCAGGACCGGGGCCTGCTGGTGAACGCGGTGGCACCGGACGTCATCCGGCTCGCGCCGCCGCTGACCGTGACCGACGGTGAGGTGGACGCCTGCGCCGACGGCCTCCGGGCAGCGCTGTCCGACGTTCTCGAGGAGACCCCGACCGCGGCTTGAGGACGGCCCGAACGGCATCCGAGCCGGGCACGGTCCCGCACGCCGGGACCGTGCCCGGCACGTCGCCGTCCGGCCCCCGGACCGGCCCTGTGCAGGGCTGATGAGAGGAACGGCACGGGCGCGGCGCCCCTGCCACAGAGACATCCGGGTGTGCAACCGTTCGAGTGCCGCTCCAGCCAAGGAGGCGAGAATTCTGGCCAGTCGAGTGCACCTTCCCCTGGAGGCATGATGACGCGTCAGGCCGGTCGGACCGCCCCGCAGCCGCACAGCGGCCAGGCAACCGCCCTCCCGCCCCGGCAGCCGCGAACAGCGGCGGCCGGGCCGCGCGGGGGCCAGGTGCTGACGACCAAGGTGGGCCTGCAGATGCCTTCCCGCATGGCCTACGAGGAGTGGGAGCGGGCCGGACGCCAGCTCGCCGACGTCCTCGATTCGTCCTCCTGGTGGCTGGGCGACTGGCTGGTCTACGGCAAGGACCACTACACCGACCGCTACCAGCGCGGCATCCGCACCGCCGGGCTGTCGTACCAGACCCTGCGCAACTACGCCTGGGTGTCCCGGCGTTTCGAGCTCGGCCGGCGCCGGGCCGCCCTGAGCTTCCAGCACCACGCGGAGCTGGCCTCCCTGACGGTCGAGGAGCAGGACCGGTGGCTGGACCGTGCCGAGCGGGAACAGTGGACCACGCGGCAGTTGCGCACCGCCGTCCGCGCCGAGCGCCACGGCGGTCGGCGGCCGGACGGGTCCGCCGAGCCGATCCGGCGCCTGGAGGTGCGCGGCAGCCGGCTCCAGCGCTGGCACGCCGCCGCCGAGCAGCTCGGTGTCGACTTCGAGCAGTGGGTGACGACCGCGCTGGACAGCGCCGCCGCGAGCACCCTCGAGGACCTCGGCGTCCTCGAGGAGCGCGTGGAGCGCGTGGAGCGTGTCGGGCCCTCGGGCGTGCAGGTCCTGCGCGCGCCGGCCGCCGGCGGCTCCGCCGACGGGTGTGCGGGGCGGACCCGGCCGGTGGCCGTCGGCGCCTGAGCCCCGGGCATCCGGGACCGCGGCGCGTCAGGGCAGCCGGCTCATGAGCTCGGCGGTCTGCCGCTTGTGGGTGCACCCGCTCTGCCCGAAGGACTCCCGTACCCGCTCGCGCACGTCGCCCGGCTGCTCCTGACTGAGTTTGAACATGCCGTCGGCGCCGGTCACCGTGAAGCGGAAGGCCCCCACGGCGGGCACGATCTTGCGGAAGTAGCCGAGCGAGCCGGTCATGTCCCAGCCGTCGCCGAACGCCCCCTCGAAGGCGCGCACGGTGGACTGCACCACGCCCAGCGTCTCCTCGGTCGTCGTGATCTTCTCCACCGCGCCGCGGACGTGCACCGCGGTGAAGTTCCAGGTGGGGGCGGCCAGCGTCTTCCGGTACACCGTCGGTGAGACGTAGGAGTGCGGGCCGGTGAACGTCAGCAGCAGCACGCCGCCGTCGTCCAGCGCCGCCCAGTGCGGGTTGGCCCGGTTCATGTGGCCGAGCAGCGTGGCGCCCCGCAGGTCGCCGGACCAGTCGGCCGACGTCTCGGGGTCGAAGATGACGGGCAGGTGCGTGGCGAACGGGCCGTCGCCGGGACCGCCGTTGGACACGGCGAGTGCCAGGGGGTTGTTGCGGACCAGGTCCACCATCCATGAACTGCCCGGTTCGCGGTAGAAGTCGGGAACGAACATCCGGAGCCACCCTTTCCTGAAAGGCTTCTTCCGTCGGATTTCGAGAATCCGGGCCGACCGTAACGATGTCCCGCCGGCAGGACAACGCTTCCGAAAGCGCCGCCGCTCCAGCGAGACTCGAGCCGTCCTCCAGTTGCCTTCGAGATGTCGCCCGAGCCACACTGCACAGCGATGCCTCGGGCCGCCGGCCGAGTTTTCCAGACGCAATCGGGAGAATTTTCTATGGGCATAACGGGTAGCCGTGACCAAGAGATCTACGACCTGGTCGGAATCGGGTTCGGCCCGTCCAACCTGTCGCTCGCGATCGCCCTGGAGGAGCACGGGGCGAGCGCTCCGCAACAGCCCGTCCGCTTCCATTTCTTCGAACGCCAGCCGTCATTCGGCTGGCACCGGAACATGCTGCTGCCGTCGACGACGATGCAGATTTCGTTCCTCAAGGATCTGGCCACCTTCCGGAACCCGCTGTCCCGGTTCAGTTTCGTCTCCTATCTGCACGCCCAGAACCGGCTCGTGCAGTTCGTGAACAACCAGGACTTCTATCCGACCCGCCAGGAATTCCACCAGTACCTGGAGTGGGCGGCCGACGCGTTCTGCGACCGGGTCGACTACGGCACCGAGGTCACCTCGATCCGTCCGGTCGCCGACGGGTCGGCAGCGCCCGAACTGCTGCGCGTCGAGGTGCGCACCGGCGACGGCGCGACCCGCACGGTCACCGCGCGCAACGTGGTCGTCTCCACGGGCCTGGTGCCGCGCCTGCCGCAGGGCGTGACGGCCGACGACCGGGTCTGGCACAGCTCGGAGTTCCTCGGCAGGTTCCGCGCGCACGACCCCCGGGACCTCAACAGCGTGGCGGTGGTCGGGGCCGGCCAGAGCGCGGCCGAGATCGCCCGGTTCCTCCACGACGAGCTGCCGCACGCCGAGGTCAGCGCGATCATCCCCTCGTACGGCTACTCCGTCGCCGACGACACCCCCTTCGCCAACCAGGTGTTCGACCCCGGCGCGGTGGACGCGTACTACTTCGGCACCGAGCAGGGTCGCGAGGCGTTCTGGCGCTACCACCGCAACACCAACTACTCGGTGGTCGACGCCGACGTCATCCGGGCCCTGTACCAGCGGGTGTACGACGAGGAGGTGCGCGGTGTGCGGCGGCTGCACGTCCGCAACCTGACCCGGGTGTCGGAGGTGAAGCGGCGCGAGAACGAGACCAGGGTGACGCTGTGCTCGGTGCTGGACGAGCACACCGAGGAACTCGCCGTGGACGCGCTCGTGTTCGCCAGCGGTTACGACGGTCTGGACCC
This sequence comes from Streptomyces sp. NPDC026246, assembly GCF_055567995.1. NCBI lineage: Bacteria > Bacillati > Actinomycetota > Actinomycetes > Kitasatosporales > Streptomycetaceae > Streptomyces > Streptomyces sp. NPDC026246. The sequence goes on from NZ_JBVHPJ010000006.1 coordinate 64,131, forward strand.
GGCCCGTCTGCTCGGTGACTTCGACCGGCACTTCCTGCGTGACGCGTCCGGCCGGCACCGGGTGGAGCGTGACTACCGCCTCGTCTCCTCCTCGGCTCTGGCGTGCGGCGTCTATCTGCAGGGCGGGACCGAGCACACCCACGGCCTGTCGTCGGCGCTGCTGTCGAACATCGCGGTGCGCAGCGGGGAGATCGCCGATTCGGTCGTCCTGCGGCGCGCGGAGCGGGAACTGGGGCACAGCCAGCCACTGGAGGAAGCGTCCCCGGTCGCGTGAGACGGACGACAGTGTCGTACGCGGCGGCTCCGGTGCTGATCACAGCGCCGGGGCCGCGCTCGTCCCCGGCGGCGGCCGGTCCGCGTGCCCGGGGCGTCGCGCGGGGACCGGTGTCAACTCATCGACGTGTCGGCCGAGTTCACCGCTCCGTCGCGACGTCGTCGCCGCCGGGCGGGGGCTCGGTGCCGTACACCGCGAGGAACGCGGTCAGGGCGCACACGCCCGCGTCCGCGCCGAGGGCGGCCAGCGGCACGTCCCGTCCGAGCCGACGCACCAGCATGCGGTGCGCCCGCAGCGCGGCGGCCGCCAGTTCGCCCGCCGGGCGCGGGCCGCGGCCGGTGCCCTGACCGGTCATCGCCAGCGCCTCCGCCCTCGCCCCGGAGGCGATCGGGTCCGTGCCCGGGTGCGCTGCCCGGTGTGTTCCGACGTCCGGCATGGCTGCCTCCTCGCTGTCCGCTGTCGCTGTACACAGTTCCGGTACGTGCCCGCTCCCGTGACCGGGGTGCGGTGGGTGCGTGCGGTTCAGTCCAGGTCGTCACGGGTCACCCGGCGGTGCGCGATGCGCCAGCGGCTGCCGGCGCGCACCAGGACGTCCTCCACGACGCACACCGCCAGCACGCGGGACGCGCCGCCGGGCGCGGTGACGTACGCCAGGGCCGAGCAGCGGGTGTGCAGCGACCCGTCGGCCCGGGGCCGTACGTCGAGCCTGCCGACGAAGTGGTCCAGGCGTCCGCCGGCCCGTCGCTGCCGTTGCGCCCCGGCGCGCGCCCAGCGGCACAGCTCGGCGCGCGCGGGCGCCGGGCCGGGGCGGCCGGGCAGTTCGAGGACGGCGTCCTCGGTGAAGGTGTCCGCCCAGCGCTCGGTGTCGTGCGTGTCGAGGATCCGCATCTCGCGGTGGTAGAAGTGCTGCGCCTGCGCGTACAGGGCGGCGAAGCGGCGCTCGGGGAAGGTGGCGGTGTCTGTCAGCTCGACGGTCATGGCGTGCTGCCTCCGCGTGGGTCTCGGCTCCGGCCGCTCTCACCCCTGCCGGGTCAGCCGTTCGGCGTGCTGCCTGGCCAGGTGGAGGGTCGCGGTGGAGTTGCGCCCGAGGGCCTCGCGCACGTGGCGGCGGGCCTGTGCGAGGTCCGCGCCCTGGCCCAGGACCCGTTCCACGGCCTCCTCGCGCAGCACGACGCTGTGCTGTGCGACGGCCGTCACCCCGTCCGCGTCGGGGACGATGTTCCACTCCCCCGTGTGCGCTGCCATCAGTGCGGGCGTGGCGGTCTGCTTGTAGACGATGCGCCCGGCGTGCGGGAAACAGATGCGCACCGACTCGGTGGTGTGCGCGGCCCCGTCCGCCGTCAGGGTGTCCATCGACATGAGCTGCACCCCGGGGACGTCCTCGGTCACCTCCAGCCGTCGCACGTGCGGCACCAGCGCCGGCCACTGGTCGACCCGGTGGAGGAAGTCGTAGACGTGCTCGGCCGGCGCCTCGATGCGCACGGCGTCCTCGAAGGACAGCAGCAGGTCGTCCAGGAGCCGCCACCGCTCGGCGAGCGAGCCGATGCTCGCCATCTGCGCCTCGGCGTTGGCGGCGAGGCGCTGTTCCACCCAGGCCGCGTCGCCGGGGGCGTGCACGGTGTAGTCGTGGCGCAGCGTCAGCAGGCTGGACTGGTCCGGCCGTTCCTCGACGATCCACAGCCCGTTCATCGCCGTCACCGGGAGCTGGGGGTGGGTCTGCCGGAACTCCACGCTCCGCGTCCCGGGGTCCAGGGCGCGCTCGGAGATCCACGACCTGACCCGGCCGTCGGCCGTCGCCCACATCCGCAGCCGTTCGGCGGCGCCGTCGAACTCCAGCCGCTCGACGTGCACGTTCTCGGGGAAGAACAACGGCCACTGCCGCGCGTCCGCGATCAGCCCGTAGACGACCCCGGCCGGGGCGTCCACCTGGGCCGAGTGCGAGGTGCGGTGCATCTGCTCAGCCGACACCTTCGGTACCTCTTCTCTTCGTGTCCTTCGAGTACTTCGGCGCGAGGGCGGGGGTCAGGACGCGGCCGGTCCGCCGCGCACGCCGAGGGTCCGGACCGTGGCGGGGACGGGGTGCCGGGCGTCGGGACCGAGCGGGGCCAGCGCCCGGTCCAGCGCGGCCCGGGTGAGGTGCTCGCCGCGTGCCGCGACGTAGCCGTCGGGGCGTACCAGCAGCCAGGAGCCCGGCGCGAGGCCGAGCGCGGACCGCAGCCGGGCGTCGGGATCGGCCAGCGGGGCGGGTCCGTCGGTGCGGCTCCCGGTCACCGTCCGCACCGACAGCCACGCGCCGTACCGGACGGCCGCGTCGAGGCTCACGGCGGCGCTCCCGTCGTCCGCTCCGGGGCCGCCCGCGACGTGCAGCAGCGTCCAGCGCGGGTCGCGCAGTTCCTCGCGCAGGGCACGGCAGCCCGGCGAGGAGGGGTGGTGCACCTCGGCGTCGGTGACGCGCCGGCCGGGCGCGGGCCCGGGGGCCGGGACGGTCGCGGACGGCGCCGCGTTGCCGGTGCCCGTCAGGTGCCGGCGCTGCGCGGCGGTGGTCAGACGGGAGCCGGGGTACGCGATGCGCAGGCCGGACATGCCGCCCAGGACCTTGCGCTGGACGGCGCGGCGCAGCGCGGGCACGGAGCGCACGACACCGAGGACGACGGGCAGCGCGGCCGACGCGCACAGGTTCTTCAGCTGGACGAGGAAGGTCGCGGTCCGGGTGGAGCCCAGCAGGGCCTCACCGATCGGCACCCGTTCCTCGCTGTAGGTGTCCAGCAGGCCGCGGCCGGCGTGGCCGTGGTCGACCTGGGCGAGTTTCCAGGCGAGGTTGTACGCCTCCTGCACCCCCGTGTTCATCCCCTGCCCGGAAGCGGGGCTGTGCACGTGGGCGGCGTCGCCCGCGACGAACACGCGGCCGTCCTGCATCCGCCGGACCATGCGCTGCTGGAAGGTGAACACGGACGTCCACTCGGGCTCGCCGACCCGGACCGCGCGCCCCAGGCCCTTGGACAGCTTCGCCGCGAGGTGTGCGGTGCCGCCCTCGGGCACGGGTGCGGTGTCCAGCAGCCGCCAGTGCCCGTCGCGGGCGTAGGGCACCATCATCAGGGCGTGCCCGCCGGTGTGGGTCCAGTAGATCGTGTCGGGCGGCAGGTCGCTCGCCACGGGTGCGTCGGCGAGCATCCACGTCTCGCTGGACTCGCCGACCAGTTCCAGGCCGAGTTGTTTGCGCACGGTGCTGTGGCCGCCGTCGCAACCGACCAGCCACGAGGTCCGCACGCTCTCGTGCGCGCCGTCGGCCCGGCGCAGGCGGACGCTCACCCCGTCCTCGTCCTGCTCGAAGCCGGTCAGCCGCACACCCCACTCGATGGTGACGCCGAGGCGGGCGACGGCCCGGCGCAGGACGGCCTCGGTGTCGGTCTGCGGGACGATCAGGGTGTACGGGTAGGACGTCGGCATCGTCGCGTAGTCGGCCTCCAGCCGCACCAGGCGCCGTCCGCCGGAGTACATCGTGAAGGCGCGGTTGCGCCGCCCCCGCGCCAGCAGGTCGTCGACCAGGCCCATCTGCGCGAACGTCTCCAGGGTCCGGGGATGCACGGCCACGGCCCGGCTGGTCGGCGCGGGCCCGGGTGCGGCGTCGACCAGCCGTACCGGCACGCCCCTGCGGGCGAGTTCGTGCGCGGCGGTCAGGCCGACGGGACCCGCGCCGGCGACGAGGGCCCGCGGCCGGTCACGGCCGGGCATCAGGCACTCTCCTCGACGATCTCGTACAGGGCCGGGTCGGGGGTGGCCAGCGGGCCGAGGCCCTTGACCAGGGACTGGAACTCCTCGCTGCGCACGGCCCTGCGGTGGGCCCCGGCGTCCTTCCACACGGCGAGTTCGAGGAAGACGTTGGGCTCACCGGCGTGACGCAGCGTCAGGTGGCTGACGTAGCCGGGCTGGGCGGACATGTAGGAGGTGAGCCGGCCCTTGACGGCGAGGAAGGCGTCGATGTCGCCGTGCACGGTCAGCTTGTTGACGAAGGTCACCATGGTCTGCTCCTCGGGGAGGGGGTGGGGCGATGGCCGGGATCAGCAGCTGGCCTGCTGCGCGAGCCTGCGGCGCACCAGGCGCCGGGCGGGCTTTCCGTTGGGGGTGCGGGGCACGGCGTCGAGCGCCTCGGTCAGGCGGATCCGCTCGTAGTGGGCGAGGTGCTCGTTGGCACGGGCGGTGACCGAGTCGAGGACGTCGAGGACCTCGTGGGTGTCGCCGGATCCGGGGGTGTCGCGGAGCACGACGCCCGCCCAGACGAGCCCGCCGTGGATGTCGTCGGGCCAGTCGGCGACCAGGCAGTCGGCGACCCGTGGATCGGTGGCGAGGATCTCCTCGATCCGGCTGGGCGAGACGATCTCGTTGTCGTACTTGAAGATGTCGTCGGCCCGGTCGACCAGCCGCAGCGCTCCGTCACCGTCGACGTAGCCGATGTCGCCGGTGGAGAACCAGCCGTCCGCGTCGGTGCGGACGGGGGTGTCCTCACCGAGGTAGCCGGCCATCAACTGCGGCCCCTGGACCTGGACCTCCCCGGTGGACCAGACGTCGACCGGGCGGCGGGTGGCCGGGTCGACCAGGCGGCACCGGGTTCCGGGCACCGGGACGCCGACCGCTCCGGGCCGGTCCAGGCCGGGCCGCTGGCAGTGGGTGAGCGGGGACAGCTCGGCCATGCCGTAGCCCTGGATCACCGGTACCCGCAGCAGGTCGCGCAGGGTGGCGGCGGCGTCGGGGCGCAGCCGCGAGCCGCCCGAGAGGACGGCGGTGAGCCGGGAGCCGCCCCGGGCCTGCGGCGGCGTGCCGGGCAGGCGGTCGTCGGCGGCCAGGGCGTGCAGTCGGGCGGGCATCCCGTAGTAGTGGGTGGCGCCGGTGCCCGCGGCCACGGCCAGCGAGACCAGCGGGTCGGGGTCGGCGCACAGCACCTGGCAGGCGCCCGCGGACAGGGCCGAGTTGAGGTGCATCACGTGGTACAGCGGCAGGTGGTTCACGGTGACCGAGTCGCTGCCCAGCAGGTGGGCGAGCGCGGTCTGCCGCGCGTTGGCGACCACGTTGCGGTGGGTGAGCCGCACTCCCTTGGGGCGACCGGTGGTTCCCGTGGTGAACTGCACGCAGGCGACGTCGTCCAGGTCGGCGGGCGCCCGGCCGCTGAGGGCGGGCGCCTCCTCCGCGGCGGTGTGCAGTCCCACACAGCCGGGCGGCACCAGTGCCGCCGGGGAGTCCGTCACGGCGATGGTGCCGAGCGAGGGCAGCAGGCGCCGCATCTTGGCCAGCGAGCCCGCGGTCGCCGCCGGGACCAGCGCCAGCTCGGCGCCGGAGGCGGCGCACACGTGCCGCAGTCCGTCCTCCCCCATCAGGGGATTGACGAGGACCACCGTCGCGCCGGCGCCGATCACGCCGTAGTAGGCGGCGGCGAAGACGGGGTCGAGGACGTTGGCCACGGCGACCCGGGCGCCGGGCCGGCCGCCGGTGGCCCGCGCCACGAACCCGGCGATCCGCCCGGCCCGGGCGGCCAGTTCGCCGAAGGTCACGGCCTCGTGGGCGGTGCGCAGGGCGAGGTGGTGCGGATGACGCTCGGCTGCCGTGCGCAGCAGCCCGTCCACCGGAAGCTCGGGGTAGGTGAAGTCGGGCACGGCTCGTTCTCCTCCGGGGCTCGGCGGGGGCGGCGCGTGCACCGCTCGGCACCACACACGTTCTGCCGAAGCACTTGAGGAATGTTCGAAGAGCGCTCGATCCGTGCCGGGGACCGCTGGTCCGAAAGACCGATCGGGACCACGGGCCCCCGGCCATCGGCCGGCCCCATCCGACGCCGGACCCGCGCCCGTCCTGCGGATCCGGCGTCCCCGGGGCCCGCACCGCGGTGCCGGGCCGCGCCCGGGGTCAGGCCGCGCCCGGGGTCAGGCGGCGAACAGGTTGAAGGTGGAGGTGCGGCGCTCTCCGCAGACCTGGTCGAGCGCCGGGTCGACGGTGAGCATCGCCTGGTGCAGCCGCTGCAGCTGCGGCGAGGGCTCGACGCCCAGTTCCTCGATCAGGCGGCCGCGCAGCCGGCGGTAGACGTCCAGCGCGGTGGCCTGCCGGCCCGAGCGGTACAGCGCCACCATGGCCTGCGAGTGCAGACCCTCGTGCTGCGGATGACGGGCCACCAGGTCCGTCAGCTCCGCGATGAGTTCGGCGTGCCGGCCGAGCCGGAGGTCGGCGTCGATACGGCGTTCCACGGTGCCCAGGCGGCTCTCCTCGAGCCGCAGCACCTCGATCTCCAGGATCGGCCCCACCCGGACGTCCACCAGCGCCGGTCCCTGCCACATGGCCAGCGCGTCCCGGAACAGCCCGGCGGCCCGCGCGTCGTCGCCGTCCTCGAACGCGCTCTGACCGGCCGTCGCCAGTTGCTCGTAGCGGTGCACGTCGACGCTCTCGGGCGGGATCTGGAGCAGGTACCCGCCGTGCCGGGTGGCCAGCACCTCCTTGGCGGTGCCCGGGGCGTCCGGCCCCATGGCGGTACCGAGGCGGCGGCGCAGTTGCAGGATGTACGTCTGCATGGTCGTCATGGCGCTCTGGGGCATGTCGGTGCCCCAGATCTCCTCCATGAGCGTGGGCACGGTCATGACTCTGCCCGGGTAGAAGGCGAGCAGGGCGAGGAGCTGCCTCGGCTTGCCCGCGGTCGGGACGATCGACATCCCGTTGACGTCGGCGCTCAATGGACCCAGAACCTGTATCTCCACAGTTTCCTCCCCGTACCGGTTGAGTGGGTGGTTCCACTCGTGGCTGGAAGCCGTCGGCCGTGTAGCACGCTAGCCGTGTTCGGGGGGCACCCCCCGTAATCTCCACCCGCGTTCGAGCGACCTTCCACAGGTGGCCTTCCGACCTGGGGCCGGCCCGTTCGAACAGCCGGGCGCGACCCTCGGCCGTCTCTCACACCGGTACGGCCACGGGCCCGGGCAGGGGCACCAGCCGCGGCGCGGCGCGGCCCCAGGGGAAGCCGTGGTGGAGCTGGAGGGCGGGCGGCGCCCCGGGGCCGGCCAGCACGGCCACGGCGGCCACCACGTCGGGCACCGGCTCCAGTTCCACGAATCGCCACCAGCGTTCGTGGTCGTTGCCGGGCGGCCGGAATCCGGTCACCCCGCGGTCCTCGGCGAGCGTGAAGGAGAACGAGTCGAAGGGCAGCCCGAGGCCCAGTCCGCGCGCCTTGGAGTACGCCTCCTTCAGGGTCCACAACCGCAGTGCCCTCCGGTCGCGCGGCCGGCCCGGCGCGGCCCGGGCCACCCAGTGGCGCTCCTCCGCGGCGAAGGTCTCCACGATGGTGTCCAGGCCCTTGTCGCCCCGGTCGAGCCGCTCCACGTCGACGCCGATGCGGTGGCGCCGCACCACGCCGACCAGGTTGTGGCCCCGGGAGTGGGAGAGGTTGAAGTCCAGTTCACGTCCGCCCCGGGGCAGTCCCTCCGGCGGCTTCTGCAGGAACGGCCGGCCGCGCGAGGAGCGCCAGATCACCGCCTCGGGCTCCGGCACCCCGCTCTCCAGTGCCAGCACCCGCCGGACGAGGGTGTGGGCGACGAGGTACTGCCGCCGGTCCCGCTCGAAGAGAAACCTTCCTGCAATCTCCTGTTCGTGCTCGTCCAGCCAGTGCGTGGCCAGGGTGGCAGCGATGCCGGGGGCCAGTTCCTCGTTGGGGCAGAACCACAGCTTCACCGTCTCGTCCGGCCCCGGCAGGTCAGGGGGGTGCTGCGACGCCATGGGGGCGGGGGTCATCCGGTGCGCTCCCCCGCCGCGTCCAGCCACAGGGCCCGCCGCAGGAACACCGACGGCGGGGGCACCGCCGGCCCGCCCGCGGCCGTGCCCTCAAGCGCGGCCCAGTCGGGGTCGACGCCGCTCAGCCACAGCCGGGTGAGCTGCTCGATCCGCCCGCTGCGCCACAGCGCCGCCAGGTAGTCACGGGTCTCGGGGGCCCGACCCAGGTGCAGTGGATCGGCGCCGTCGCGCAGATCGGCATGGCGCAGGTTCCCGCCGGCCTCGCCGGTGTCGGCGAACGGGCGGAGCGCGGCGAGCAGTTCGGGCACGTCGGCGGCCAGGACCGCGATCCGGCAGGGCAGGGCGGCCCGCCCGGCCCGCAGGTGCCGCGCGACCTGGGCGAGCAGCGGGGCGCCGGCGTCCTGCCCGTGTGACTCCAGCCAGTCGGCCAGCCGGGCGGCGCCGGCCACGAGGTGTGCCGGGGTGGGCGCGGACAGCAGGACGAGCTGCTCCGTGCCGTCCGCCTCGGCCGTCGCCGCGGCGGGCGTGGGCAGGAACTCCTCGACGACCGCCCCGGCGGCGAGCCCGTGTCCGTCCTCCACGTCGACCGCGGCGGCGCGCGGCAGGTCGCGCCCGTACTCGTCCCGGGCCCGCTGCCACGGCACCGGCTCCTCCCCCGGCCGGGCCGGGGCGATCACCCCGTGCCGCGCCTGGAGCGCGGCGGCGGTCAGGCCCGCGATGCCCAGGGCCGCGCCGGCGTCACCGACCTGCCGCGCGAGCGTGTCGCGGGTGACGCGCAGCCGGAAGCCACCGGCCCCGCGGGGGATGTCGGCACCCGTGGGGTGGCGGGGGGCGGCGGGCCGGTAGCCGCTGAAGGTGTCGCGGACGACGGCGTGCACCCGGTCCCCGTCGCGCAGCGCCCGGTCGAGCCGCTTGAGCACCACGGCGCCCACTCCCTCCCCGGCGCCGTCACCGGCCCGCGAGGGATGCAGCAGCAGTTCGGCGCCCCCGGCCACGGCCGCGGCGCACTCGCCGCGCTCCAGCGACGCGACCGCCAGGTGGACGGCGGTGAGGGCCGAGCAGGCGCCGGTGTCGACGGCTTGCCCGGGCCCGCTCAGGCCCAGCAACGCCGCGAGTCTGCCGGGCAGGCTCCCGTGGGAGCCGGGCATCTCGCGCAGACCGCGCCCCCAGCCCTCGGCGGCGAGCAGCGCGTAGTCGGCGGAGCCGACGCCGGCGAAGAAGCCGACCGCCCGCGGCACGCCGCCGGGGCCGGTCAGGGCGTCCAGCCGGGCCCCGGTGCAGCCCGCGTCCTCCAGGGCCAGCCAGGCGCTCTCCAGCAGCAGCCGGGCCTGGGGGTCGAGCAGGGCGCCCTCGCGGGAGGTCAGGCCGAAGAACCCGGCGTCGAACTGCGTGACGCCGTCCAGGAAGTGGCCGCGCTGCCCCGGCGCGAGCACGGGCGGGCCGGGCCGGTCGGCGGGTACGCCGCCGGCGGTGTCGCGGCCGGCGCTCAGGTTCTCGAACAAGGCCTGCGGGTCGTCGGCCAGGGGATAGCGCCCGGCGAGGCCGACGACGGCGTACCGGCCGTCCGTGACGGGCGGGCCGTGGGACGCCGGCACGTCGGTGCGCGGCCGCTCGGGCGGCTTCCCGGCCGCCGCGGGCGTCGGTACCGCCGCGCCGCCGAGCAGCCGGGTGGCCTGCGCACGGTCCAGCGTGCCGGCCTTGAAGCGGGTGAGTATCTCGCGTTCGTCCATGGGTGTTCTGTCCGTTCAGGGCGCGGGGCGCAGCAGGCCGAGCGCGTCGTCGACGGAGATCCGGTCCTCGCGCACCGCGTCGAGGAGCGCTTCGAGACCCATGACGCCGCCGGGCGGGGCAGCTTCGGGCGGCGCCGTCGGGGCGGGCAGGGCCACCGGGGCGGGCCGGCGGGTCGCGGTGCCCGCGGAGGTGGCGGAGACGACGTGAGCGGCCAGGGCGGCCAGGTCGGGGTGGTCGTAGAGGGTGACGGCGCGCTCGTGCAGGGCGTAGATGTCGTTGATCGTCGACACGAACTGCGCGCCCACGATGGAGTCCACGCCCAGCACGTTGAAGGGAGCACCGGGTTCGATGTCCCAGGGGTCGCAGCACAGGATGCGGGCGAGTTCCTCGCGCAGCACGTCCAGCACCGCTCCGGCGGCCGGCAAGGGTGCCATGGCCGGGGCGGGCGCGGCCGGGGCGGGCGCGGCCGGGTGGGTGACGGGCTGCTCGAAGGGCGCGTCGCCGGGCAGGCCCCGCTCCCGGGCGACGTGCCGGGCCAGTTCGAGCAGCGTGGGGTGGTCGAAGAGCGCGTCCGGTTTGACCGCCGTGCCGTAGCGGGCGTTGACGGTGGCGACGAACTCGACGGTGAGCAGCGAGTCCAGGCCGAGTGACCTGAAGGTCTGCGTGACGTCGATCCGTTCGCTCTTCAGACGCAGCACGGTGGCGAGCATGACCACGAGGTCCTGCATCAGATCGGTGGACACCTCGTCGGGGGGTGTCGCGCTGTGGTCGGGCATGGCTTGACTCCAAGGGTCCGTCCGTCCCGGCCGGCCGACGACGGAAGCAGGGAAGAGGGCAGTGGGGCCGCGGACCCGGCGCCGCGCGAGGTGCGCCGCGCGTGCCTGTCCGGTCCGCGAGGAAGGGATGCCGCCCGCCGCTCAGGCGACCGGAGTGAGCTGGGCGGCCAACGCCGAGGCGCGGACGTCGTAGCGGCCGGTGTGTCCGGCGGGGACCAGGGCCGCCAGCAGCGGATCCCACAACGCCGCGACCCTGCGCCGCAGTTCGGGACGCGAGATCCCGGTGCCGGACAGCACGCCGATGCCGGACAGCACGCCGATGCCGCACACCGCCGCCGACGTCAACGTCTCGGGGCCGTCCGGACGGAGGTGCTCGTGCAGATGGCCCGCCTCGCGGGCGAGGTCGACGAGCTGCAGCACCTCGGTGATCCACACCTGGTGGAAGTCGGTGACGGGCGGTTGCCGCCCGCTGCGTTCGCTGGTGATGCGGAAGCTGGCACGGATCACCGGGTCCTCGTGGAGCACCCAGGCCAGCCAGTGCGTCAGGTCGATCAGTGTCTGTACCGGCGCCGCCCCGGCCTCCCGCCGCCCCTGGACGAAGTCGCGCAGCAGGACCCGTCCCTGCTCCTGCACGGCGTCGGCCAGTCCTTCCTTGGAGGCGAAGTGGAAGTACAGCGCCCCCTTGGTCAGTCCGGCCTCGTGCGCGATCTGTCCCAGTGTGGCGCTGGCGTAGCCGTTGCGGTCGAACGCGTGCGCACCTGCCCGGACGAGCCGGTGCCGCGTCCGTAGTGACCTGGCCTGCATCGCGGGCCCCTCTCCTGGACTGCGGAGCTGATGGCGGCCGGCTGCGGGTTCAGCCGACCCGGCTGAGCCGCTCGCCGCCGGCCGGCGCGAGCAGCGCCGACTCGGGCCCGGCCATGAGGATCGAGCGCTGCATCCGGCGTAGGCCAGCGGAAGGTTCCAGACCCAACTCCCGTACCAGGGCGGTGCGCAGCCGTGCGTAGACGTCGAGAGCCTCGCTGCGGCGGCCGGAGCGGTGCAGCGCCAGCATGAGCTGCCCGTGCAGGGTCTCGTGGGTGCGGTAGCGGCTGACCAGGACGGTCAGCTCGCCGAGCAGTTCGCGGTGGCGGCCCAGCCGCAGGTCGGCCTCGATGCGCTGGTCGAGGGCGCACAGCCGGGTCTCCTCCAGCCGCCGCGTCTCCATCTCCAGCTGCGCGCCGGTGTGCACGTCGGCGAGCGCGGAGCCTGTCCACAAGGACAGGGCGTCGCGCAACTGCCGGGCCGCGCCGGTGAAGTCGCCCGCGTCCATGGCCCGGTACCCGGTCCCGGCCAGCCGCTCGAACTCGCGGACGTCGCTGGCGCCGCCCCGGGTGTGGAGCAGATAGCCCCCCGGCGAGGTGACGAGCACGTCCTTGGCGGTGCGCGCCGGGGCGCCCTCTGCGTCACGGGCGACGGCGGCCGAGATCATTTCCCGCAGCTGCAGTACGTAGGTCTGCAGCGTGGTGCGCGCGCTGCGCGGCGGCTGCCCGCCCCACAGTTCTTCGATCAGCGTGGCGACGGGCACCACCTGGTCGGCGTGCAGGGCGAGCAGCGCCAGAACCTGACGCGGTTTGGGTGCCGTCGGGGTGACCGAGACCCCGTTCTCCCTGACGTCGAGTGCGCCCAGTACTGCGATGTCCATGTCGTCTCCCCTGTCCCGCTACCGGGCTCCCAGTAAAAAACGGGGCGGATGGTTTGTCAATACCAAACCATCCGCGCTGTTTTTTTCTTCGAACGCACTCCAGCGACACTCGACAGCCGCTTGAGCTGGCCTTTCCTTGGCGAGATGAACGGACAGCCCATGGACAGCCACCGCTTCGGACCTGCACTTCCGCACGAAGATCCGAATAGCAGACCGCGTGGACTGTTTCAGGAGAGGCCTCGGCCCTGCCCCGTCAGCCGAGGCAGGAGGAGGTCCCACAGCCGGGTGACCGTCTCCTGTGACAGCCACGCCCGGTCGGTGCCGCCCAGCACCTCGAGGCCGACGGTGGCGGCCACGACGGCGACGACGGCGTCGTCGGCCGACACCCCCTCGCCGAGGTGGCCGTCCTCCTCGGCCTGCCGCAGCACCTGCTCCACCCAGCGCTGCCATTCGAGCCGCAGCACCGGCCCCCGGCCTCCGAGCGGATCGTCGGAGAGCCCGAACCCGGCCCGCACGACGACGTCGTGCCCGATCCGGCTCATCAACTGGTGGGTGCCCTCGACCAGCGCCTGCAGCGGGCCGGCGCCCCGGGCTCCGGCGTCCTGCACGATCTGGCGCACGGCCTCGAGCGCCTGCGCCATGACGGCCTGCGTGAGCGCCTGCTTGTTCGGGAAGTGGAAGTGCAGGGCGCCATTGCTCACCCCTGCTTGCCGGCTGATCGTCGTCAGCGAGGCACGGGCGACGCCCTCCTGCGCGAACACTTCGGCTCCGGCACGGATCAGAGCCTGGCGGGTACGGGCCGCTCGCTCCTGCTTGACCATCAATCGTCTCCTGCCTCCGGGGCACGGGCGGCACTCCGGGGCGGAGGGCCTGCCGTGCACCGCGTCGTTCGTCGGTTCACTGGGGCGGGTTGCCGTGCTTGCGGGAGGGCAGGTCGGCGTGCTTGGCCCGCAGCATCGCGAGGGCGCCGACGAGGACCCCGCGGGTCTCCGCGGGGTCGATGACGTCGTCGACCAGGCCGCGTTCGGCCGCGTAATAGGGGTGCATCAGCTCGGACTTGTACTCCTTGACCACCTTCTGGCGCATGGCCTCGGGATCGTCCGCCTCGGCGATCCGGCGCCGGAACACCACGTCGGCCGCGCCTTCGGCACCCATCACGGCGACCTCGTTGGCCGGCCAGGCGTAGGTGAGGTCGGCGCCGACGGACTGGCTGTCCATGACGATGTAGGCGCCGCCGTAGGCCTTGCGCAGGATCAGCGAGACGCGGGGCACGGTGGCGTTGCAGTAGGCGTACAGCAGCTTCGCGCCGTGCCGGATGATCCCACCGTGCTCCTGGCCGACGCCGGGCAGGAAGCCGGGCACGTCCACCAGCGTCACGAGCGGAACGTTGAAGGAGTCGCACCACTGCACGAAGCGGGCCGCCTTCTCGGAGGCCTCGATGTCCAGCACCCCGGCGAGCACCTGCGGCTGGTTGGCGACGATGCCCACCACCTGCCCGTCGAGCCGCGCCAGCGCGCAGACGACGTTGCGCGCCCAGCGCTCGTGGATCTCCAGGTACTCGCCCTCGTCGACGATCTCCTCGATCACCTTGCACATGTCGTAGGGCTGGTGACCGTCGGCAGGCACCAGCTCCGTCAGCGCCTCGCACCGGCGGTCCGCGGGGTCCGCGCAGGGCACCGGCGGCGGGGCGGTCCGGTTGTTCTGCGGGAGCAGGGACAGCAGGTAGCGGACCTCGGCGATGCAGGTCTCTTCGTCGTCGTAGGCGAAGTGGCAGACGCCGGAGGTCTCGGCGTGGACGTCGGCGCCGCCCAGGCCGTTCTGGGTGATCTCCTCGCCGGTGACCGCCTTGACCACGTCGGGGCCGGTGATGAACATCTGCGAGGTGTCGCGGACCATGAACACGAAGTCGGTCAGGGCGGGGCTGTAGGCCGCACCGCCCGCACACGGACCGAGCATGACGCTGATCTGCGGGATGACGCCCGAGGCCCTGGTGTTGCGCTGGAAGATGCCGCCGTAGCCGGCCAGCGCCGAGACGCCCTCCTGGATACGGGCGCCCGCGCCGTCGTTCAGCGAGACCAGCGGCGCACCGGCCGCGATGGCCATGTCCATGATCTTGTGGATCTTCGTGGCGTGGGCCTCGCCCAGCGCGCCGCCGAAGATGCGGAAGTCGTGGGCGTAGACGAAGACCGTGCGGCCCTCCACCGTGCCCCAGCCCGTGATCACACCGTCGGTGTAGGGCTTCTTCGTCTCCAGCCCGAAGCCCGTCGCCCGGTGCCGGCGCAGCTGCTCGACCTCGCGGAAGGACTCCGGGTCCAGGAGAAGTTCGATGCGCTCACGCGCGGTCAGCTTGCCCTTGGCGTGCTGCGCCTCGGTCGCCTTCTCGCTCGGTCCGGCCACCGCCTGCGCACGGATCTCGTGCAGTTCGGCCACGCGTCCGCGCGCGTCGGCCGGCCCCGGCCTGCTCGGTACGGGGGCAGTCCTCGTCACCATGTTCGGTCCCTCCCCGGGACAGGCCGAAGCGGCCCCCGCCCGGCTCTCGGAAATCTTAACAAACCGAATGCGCGGTTTCTCTTCGACGGTCGTTTCGCCGAGCAGGTCCCCCCGTGAGTGCCGACCATTGGTCGTCACCCGGCCCGCCGGCCGGGCCCACCGGGCGCCCGGACCGCCTGCGAGCTCCCTCTCCACGGCCGCGAAAACCCCCGCGACGTGGAGAAACGCCGCAGTCGCAGCAGTCGGCCGCACCTCTCCCGCCCATTCGCGACCCACGCGAAGCGGCACCTCGACCCACTCCCTCGACGGACCCATCCCAAGGGCTGAAGGACAGGCTGAACCAGGCCGCTCAAGAACAGCTCCGAACACGCTCGAGAGGCGCCCTCCCCTTCCGCCCGCATCGGACCGACTGGCCGAAAACATGCGGCGGGCGCGTCGGCCGTGACTCCTCCTCCTCAACGCGGTTCTGTGACACCCCTGTTCACGGAGTTGCGAGCTCCGCACGACCCAAGGAAGGAAGCGCATCGAGAACAAGCCGTTCACCAGGCTCCGTAGCCGGAATGGTTCGTACCGCTAGAAACTAAACCGGGTGGTATGTATCTTCGCAGACCTGAGCGGCCCTCCACAGCAACGTCACATCCATGCGGCCCACGGGGAGAACACATGTCCGCGAGCACGTTCCACGTCGCACACCCGGCACCCGGCACCCGATCCGGCGAGGGCGACGGCACGACGCCGGTGTGCGTCTTCGTCCCGCGCTTCCCGTCCCTGACCACCACCGTGCCGAAGGAACTGGTGCACCGCGCCAGCGTCTGCGAGGTCATGCTCACCGACTGGGCGCGCGTCGACGACGAGCACTTCACCCTCGCCGCCCAGTGGCCGCGCGGACACAGCTTCTTCATGAAGGTGGACGGCTGCCACGACCCGCTGATCGCCGCCGAAACCATCCGCCAGGCCGGTATTCTTCTGGCACACGCCGAGTTCGGCGTCCCGCTCGGCCACCATTTCCTGGTGAGCGACCTGAGCGTCCACGTCGAGCCCGAGCACCTGCGCGTCGAGCGGACCCCCGCCACGCTGGAACTCCAGGCGACCTGCTCGGACGTGAAGCGGCGCGGCGGCAACCTGCTGGGCTTCCGCATCGCGGTGCAGATCCGCCGCGACGGCCGGCTCGCCGCCACCGGCGGCGGTTCGCTCACCTGCATAACGCCCCGGGTCTACCAGCGGCTGCGCGCCGGCCGCCTGGGCGCGGACGGCATGCCGCAGGTCATCCAGCTCACCGCACCGGAGGCCCCGCAGGTCGTGGGGCGCACCTCACCCACGGACGTCGTGCTCTCCCCGATCGGGGAGGCCAACCGCTGGCAGCTCCGCGTGGACACCCGCCACCCCGTGCTGTTCGACCACATGGTCGACCACGTGCCCGGCATGGTGCTGATGGAGGCGGCCCGCCAGGCGGCCACCGCGACCCTGGGCCGCACCGCCCTTCCCCTGGACGTCATCAGCGAGTTCACCCGCTACGTCGAACTGGACGCTCCCTGCACCGTCGAGGCGCAGCACCTGCGCACCGCGCAGGACGGGGAGTCCGTGCTGGTGACCGCCCATCAGGGCGGTGAGCAGGTGTTCCGCTGCACGGTCCGCCTGCCGGCCACCGACTGAGGCGACCCGGCCGCGCAGCCCGCCCCGGTCGCCCCGGGGACGGAGCCGGCGAGCCCGGCCGCCGCGTCCCCCCAGGCCTTCGCCCTCCTTCACCCTCCCTCACCCGGGAGTCGGGGCGAAGGCCTCCAGGTGGTCCCGGGCCCATGCGCGAAACGTCGTCGCCGGGCGTCCGAGCAGCGCGGCGAGCGCTCCGTCCACCCGGGCCTTGGCGCCCGCGCGCTGGCGTTCCGCGCTGGCCAGCAACGCCTCGACGACCGGCTGCGGATAGCGCAGCCCCAGCCCGGCCCGGGCCTGCTGCAGGCTGAGTTCCTCGAACCTGAGCGGCACGCCGAGCAGCCGGCCGAGCTGGCGCGCCTGCTCCACCGGCGCGATGGCCTCGGGGCCGGTCAGCGTGTAGGCGCGTCCCTCGTGCCCCTTCTCGGTGAGGACGCGCACCGCGGCCCCTGCGACGTCCCGGGGGTCCACACACGGGCTGACGGATGTCCCGTTCAGCGCGCGCACGACACCCTCGCCGCGCACCGACGCAGCCCAGGACAGGCAGTTGGACATGAACGCCCGGGGCCGCAGCAGCGTCCACTCCAGACCGCAGCCGCGCAGCGCCTCCTCACTGGCCCGCTGCCAGCGAGTGATCAGGTCCTGGGCGCGGTCGTCGAGCACGGCCGCGGCCGACAGCTTCACCACCCGCTGCACGCCGGCCCCGCGCGCCGCCCGGAGGAAGCGCTCGTCGTGCCGCCCCTCGACGGCGGCGGTGACCAGGAAGGCCGTCCGGACCCCGGCCAGCGCCCGCTCCAGCGAGCGGGTGTCCGAGTAGTCCCCGGCGACCGTCTCGATCCGCGGGTCCACGGCGGCGACGCGCCCGGGGTCCCTCGCCATGGCCCGCACCCGTACCTCGGCCGGCAGGCGGCGCAGCAGCTCCCGCCCCACCGTGCCGGTGGCCCCCGTCACCAGGATCATCGCGAGTTCCCCCTCGTCGCGTACGTCCTCGTCGCATAGGTGGACGGCTTTGCGGAGTCTTTCCACCCGG
This sequence comes from Streptomyces sp. NPDC026246, assembly GCF_055567995.1. Lineage (NCBI taxonomy): Bacteria > Bacillati > Actinomycetota > Actinomycetes > Kitasatosporales > Streptomycetaceae > Streptomyces > Streptomyces sp. NPDC026246. The sequence goes on from NZ_JBVHPJ010000006.1 coordinate 81,515, forward strand.
TGTCGTCCAGGGGGCTGCGCGAAGCCGGTTCAGCTGTAATATACATACTGGACGGTTTTTTCTCAGGGGTCTCCGGGCTCATCGAATGGAGGAGGCCGAAGTGGCGAAGCAGGACCGGGCGATCCGGACGCGGCAGACGATCCTGTCGGCGGCGGCGAAGGTCTTCGAGGAACGCGGGTACCAGGCGGCGACGATCAGCGAGATCATCACCATGGCGGGGGTCACGAAGGGGGCGCTGTACTTCCACTTCCCCTCCAAGGAGCACCTGGCCGAAGGAGTGCTGACCGAGCAGGACCAGACCCTGCCCATCCCCGACCGCCCCTTCAAGGTCCAGCAGCTCGTGGACACAGTGGTGCTGCACGCGCACCGTCTGCAGACCGACCCCATGGTGCGCGCCGGGGTCCGTCTCACCCTCGACCAGCAGGCGCAGGGGCTGGACCGCAGCGGCCCCTTCGTGCGCTGGAGCGAGGTCGGCAACGAACTGCTGGAGAAGGCCCAGGCGCAGGGCGAGTTGCTCGACCACGTCAACCCGGGCGAGACCGCCGACGTGCTGGTGGGGTCCTTCGCCGGCATACAGGCCATGTCCCAGGCGGTGTGCGAGTACCAGGACCTGCCCGGCCGGGTCAGCTCCCTGCTGCGGCACGTCCTGCCCAGCGCGGTGATCCCCTCCGTGCTGGCCTCCGTGGACATCACCGAGGACCGCGGCGCCCGGGTGCACGCGGAGCTGCTGGCCCGCGCCGCCCGGCACGAGGCCGCACCCGTCGGCTGACGGCCGGGGGCGGCCCCTCTGCCCCCGGCCCGCAGCGCACGGCTCGCCCGCCCGGAACGGCAGCCGCAGCCCGGAGGTGGTGCGGCGCAGCACCGCCCGCCTCCGGCCCCGACGACCCGGCGCCGAGACCGTCCCGCCGGGCACCGGGCGGCGGCCTTCAGCCGAAGGCCGGGGCGAGCGCACCGGTCCCCGTCCCGCGTCCTGCCGTCCCCGCGGCCAGACCGAAGTAGTCGGTCAGGGCGGCCCGCAGGGCGCCGCCGCCCGCCGCCCAGGCGATGTAGCCGTCGGGCCGCACCAGCAGCGCCTCACAGGGCAGTCCCGGAGCCGGCTCCGCGTGCACCACACGCAGCATCCCGGCCCATCCGCGCGCCTGCCCGGCGTACGTGTCACCGGCCGCGCCCAGGAGCAGCAGCAGCGGCCGGCCCGCGATCAGCAGGTCGATCACATCCGTCCGCCCCTGCCGGGTGGTCAGGCCCACGTTGTGCAGAAACCTTCCCTCCCAGGGTGAGGCGTCCCGGGCCCGCGCGGGCAGCACCGTGTCCTGGGCACTGACCATCGACGCCAGTGCGCCGCCCGCTCCCTGGCCGCCCAGGAGTTCGCCGAACAGGGCCCGCAGCGGGTCGAGTTCGGCAGCGGGACGCATCAGGGCCAGCTGCGCGCGCGTGTGGTCGATGACCCGCTGGGCGGCGGGCCGCCGCTCCCGGTCGTAGCTGTCCAGCAGCCCCTCGCCGGCCGTGCCGCGCACCGTCAGCGCCAGCTTCCAGCCCAGGTCGATCGCGTCCAGCAGGCCCGTGCTCAGCCCCTGCCCGCCGATCGGGAAATGCACGTGCGCCGCGTCACCCGCCAGCAGGATCCTGCCCTTGCGGTAGGAGCGGGACAGCCGCGCGAAGTCGCTGAACCTGCTCAGCCACTTCGGCGCCCGCATCGGCACGTCCCGCGCGACGATCCGGGACACCTCACTGCGCAACTCCTGCAGGGTCGGCGGCCGGTGCCGCTCGTCGTGGGCACCGGCACAGTCGAGGGTCCGCAGCCGGGTACCGCCGCCCGGGAGGTGCTTGGCGACGATCCAGCCGCGCCGGGTGCGCCGCCACCCCTCCTCCAGTTGTCCGGGCTCCTCCAGCAGGACGTCACCCGCCAGCGCGGACACCGTCGCCGGATACGTCCTGCAGGCGAACCCGGCCTGCTCGCGCACGACGCTGCGCGCCCCGTCCGCTCCCACCAGGTACTCCGCCGTGCACGTCACCGTGCCGTCGGGGCCGTCGGCCGTCACGCGCACCCCGTCCGGGCCCTGCCGCAGCCCGGTCACCTTGTGCCCACGCAGGACGAGGGCCCCGGCGGCCCGCGCACGTTCCTCGAAGTGGTGCTCCAGTTCCTGCTGCGTCCGCTTCAGCACGGGTTCCGGCTCGGCCGCCGGGGCCGAGATCCCCAGCCCCGCCATGCCCGCGAAGTGGAACGCGCTGCTCGCCCGCTCCGCCCCGTCGGCGGAGTGCGAGAGCCCCTCCAGATACCCGCGCCGGACGAGGCACTGGACCGTCCGGGCGTGCAAGGTCGTCGCCCTGGGCCGCCCGGACACCGCGGTGCCGGCCTCCACGACCACGGTGGACACCCCGTAGCCCGCCAGTTCGCACGCCAGCACCATCCCCACCGGCCCGCCGCCGGCGATCACCACCTGCGCCTGTATGCAGTCCGCCATTTCCAGATCTCCCCCTGTCGTCGACGGAACCCGAACACGCGAAGCGACCACCCGGGGGCCCCGGCCCAGGGGTGAACGTCGATCCCGCTCAGTCGCACGAGCATCGCGAAATATACCGGTCGGCCGGTTCTATGTAACGCCTACGGACCACGGAACTACGCAGAGATGCGACGTGCCGGACGTCCGACGGACCCGGCGTCCGGCCCTGGTCCGCAGGCAGGGGCGGTCATAACACCGCGTTATCACCAAGTGCTGCTACCGCCGTTCAACGATCCTCCGTGATTCTGGGCCACGTCCATGACGAACCGGTGCCTCACGAGGGCGAGTTCGTCATGACGGCCCCCCGAGTGGGGCCGACGACCCCCACACCCACACGCGCACCCGGCGTGTCCACTGAATCGAGGAACCTTGCGCATATCAAGGCTCATGCCCGCCTTCGCCGCCGCAGCGGTCAGCGTCCTCGCACTCCTCTCCCCGAACGCCGCCGCGGCACAGGCTCCGGTGCCTCCTGTCACCAAGGCTCCGCAGCCCATCATCGGTGGCTCCTACGCCAGCAGCGGCCCCTGGGCCGCGCGGCTGTTCTCGAACGGCAGGGAGACCTGTTCGGCGACGATCATCGCCCCGACGTGGATCCTCACGGCCAAGCACTGTGTCACCGGAGGCGGGCTGTCGTTCCGCATCGGCAGCCTGGACCAGCACAGCGGCGGCACCCTCGCCAACGGCGTCCAGACCTACACCCACAGTGCGGACCTGGCGCTCGTCCGCCTCGACCGTTCCGTGTCGGCGACCTACGCGCGACTGGGTCAGCCCGGCACCGTGCGGGTGGGCCAGAGCGTGCAGGTGTACGGCTGGGGCGCCACGTCCCAGTGCGGCTCCGAGGCCACCTGCCAGTCGCGCTACCTCAAGGTCGCCAACGTCACGGTCACCGGGGGCTGCTCGGACGCCTACGGCGGCTCCGCCATCTGCGCCCGCCGGGGCGACGGCATCACCGCCGGCGGCGACTCGGGCGGTCCGATGATGGCCAACGGGGTCCAGGTCGGGGTGGCCTCCACCAGTGACCGCCAGACGACCACGGCCTACACCAACGTGACGGCGTACCGCTCCTGGATCCAGTCGGTCGCGGGCGTCTGAGCCGTACCGCCAGCCCGTCTGCCCTTCGGGTCCCGCATCACGTCGTGGTGCGGGACCCGTCCGCGTTCCCGAGCGGCGGGCCGCTATATTCGAGCCCGCATTCGACATCCGACGTACAGGGCTGGCGTGCACAGAGCAGAGGAACGTACCGAGGAGACCGAAGCGGGCGCCGTGACCGCTGAGGTCAAGGCCTTGGAGGAGCAGCTCTGGTCGGGCTTGCTCACGCTGCTGGGAGCGGTCGTCCTGCTCAACGTGGTGCTCCTCGTGGGCCGTGGCCGGCTGGACGCACCGGCCGTGCAGGCCTGGCGGACGGTGGCCCTCGCCGTCACCGTGCAGGCGATGCCCTTCCTGCTGCTGGGGACGGCCCTGTCGGGCGCCATCAACGCCTTCGTGCCGGCGCGGGTGTTCAGCCGTCTGCTGCCGAAGCGGCCCGCGCTCGCCGTACCGGTCGCCGCGAGTGCCGGGGTCGTGCTGCCCGGGTGCGAGTGCGCCTCGGTGCCGGTCGCGAACAGTCTGATCGGGCGGGGTGTCACCCCGGCCGCCGCGTTCGCGTTCCTGCTCTCGGCCCCGGCCGTCAATCCGGTGGTGCTGACCGCCACGGCGATCGCCTTCCCCGGCGACCCCGCCATGGTGCTGGCCCGGCTGCTCGCCTCGCTCGCGACCGCCGCCGCGATGGGCTGGCTGTGGCTCCGGTTCGGCCGGGACTCGTGGCTGCGGCCCCGTGTGCGGCACACCGGGCACCGGCCGGGGCACAGCCGCTGGACGGAGTTCCGCCGCGGCTTCCAGCATGACTTCCTGCACGCCGGCGGCTTCCTGGTGCTGGGTGCGATGGCGGCGGCCACCTTCAACGTGACGGTCCCGCGCTCGGTACTCGAGGCGTTCTCCGGCTCCCCCTGGCTGTCCGTGCTCTTCCTGGCCGGGCTCGCGGTCGTGCTGTCGGTGTGCTCCGAAGCCGACGCGTTCGTCGCGGCCTCACTCACCGGCTTCTCCCCCGTCGCCCGCTTGGCGTTCATGGTGGTCGGGCCCATGGTCGACCTGAAGCTCTTCGCCCTGCAGGCGGGGACGTTCGGGCGGGCTTTCGCGGTCCGCTTCTGCGCCGTCACCACGGTGGTGGCGATGGTGAGCAGCGTTCTGATCGGAGCGGTACTGCTGTGAAACGGCTCTTCCAGGTGCTGCTGCTCGTCCTGAGCGGCCTCGGCCTGCTGCACGCCTCGCTCCTCACCGACCTCTACCTCAGATACGTCAAGGAGGGGATGCGGCCGTTCCTGATCGCATCCGGTTGCCTGCTCGTCCTGCTGGGAGCGGCGGAAGCGGTGTCGTACGCGAGGCGGGGCAGGGACGCCGGGGCGGACGAGGAACATACGGAGGCAGACGGTCACGACCACTCCGGCATGCCCCGTGTCGCCTGGCTGCTGCTCCTCCCGGCACTGAGCCTGCTCCTCCACGCCCCTCCGGCCCTCGGCGCGTACACCGCCGCCCGGGAATCCCCGCGGGCGGTGCAGGAACGGGACGACTTCGAACCGCTGCCCGCGGTCTCGCCGGTTCCCCTGACCCTCACGGAGTTCACCAGCCGCGTGCAGCAGGACCGCGATCAGGGCATCAAGGGGCGCACCGTCCGGATGACCGGGTTCGTCACCCCCGCCGGCGGAGGTGGCGACTGGTACCTGACCCGGCTCGTCCTCAACTGCTGTGCCGCGGACGCCCAGACCGTGAAGGTGCGGATCCACGGGGCACCGGACCTGCCCGCGGACACGTGGGTGAACGTCACGGGGACCTGGCACCCCGGCGGAACCCTGGGCACGAAGTCCGCCCCGGTCGCGCTGGACGCCCACGCCGTCCGGAGGGTCCCCCGCCCGGCCAACGCCTACACCGACGCACTGCCGCTGCCGACCACCAGGTGACCCCCCTCCGGCGAACGGGCTAGAGATCGCGAACGCATCCGCATCGGCGGGTATGACGGAAGGGGTTCGAGGGCGCCGTCGGCGGGGCGGCGCGGTGACGGGAACGAGGACGTATGAGTGAGGTCCCCGGATCGGGACGGTTCGAAGGGCGGGCCGGCCCGCCCCTGGCAGGACGGGTCGCCGTCGTGACCGGAGCCGCAAGGGGTGTCGGCGCGGCCCTCGCGCGGCGTCTGTCGGACGCGGGGATGCAGGTCGCGCTGATAGGGCGCGAGGAGGCCACCCTCCGCCGGGCGGCCGACGAGCTGCCCGGCCGGAGCCTGTGCGTCGAGACCGACGTCACCGACCGGGACGCCCTCGACCACGCCGCTCGCGAGATCAGCGACCGGCTGGGGCCGGCGAGCGTCGTGGTGGCCAACGCGGGCATCGCCACGGGCGGGCCCTTCCTGCACACACCGGCCGACCTGTGGCAGCGGGTCATCGACGTCAATCTCACCGGGTCGGCGAACACCGCGCGTGCCTTCCTCCCCCAACTCATGGAGACGCGCGGCTACTTCCTGCAGATCGCCTCCACCGCCGCCTTCGGCTCGTCCCCGTTGATGAGCGCCTACTGCGCCTCCAAAGCCGGGGTCGAGTCGTTCGCCCTGGCGCTGCGCGGCGAGGTGGAGCCGGACGGGGTCGGTGTCGGCATCGCCTACCTGCACTGGACCGGCACCGACATGATCAACGGCATCGACGATCACCCGGTGCTGCAGGCGTTGCGCCGCAACCAGCCCCGCTTCGCGCGCAAGGTGCACAGCACCGCCGAGGTCTCCCGCTGGCTGACCTCCGGCATCACACGGCGCGCCCGCCACGTCTACGCACCCCCGTGGCTGCGCTGGTGCCAGCCCTTGCGGCCGGCCTTCCCGGCCCTTGTCTCCCTCCTGGCCCGCCAGGAACTGCGCCGGCAGCCACCGAGCCGGCTCGCCGGACAGACCGGAGTCCTCGGCGCGGGCGGCCAGGCCGACGTGGACGCCTACCGGTCGACCACACACCCCTCCCCACCCGACCGACCCTGACCGACCGGGACCCCGGACCTGTCCCGGCCCGGGGGCATCACTTCGCCAGGGCGGCCAGCGCATTTGGACCCGCCCGGATGAGGCGGTCCGACCCGACCTGCAGGCCGAATTCCCTCTCCCTGGCGATGTGGTCGAGTTGCTGGAGAGCGTCGTCGCGGGTCATGGGTGTCTTCTCGGCCGGCGTCCGGAAGGGGACGGTTCGCACACCCGCCGCCCCGGCCGCACTGCGTTTCGGCGGCGGCGTGCGGTGGAGGTTCGCTCCGGTCACAGCGGTGCCCGCCGCGCCCCGGTGGAGGCAGCGCGGCGGGCGTCGGTCGCCTGCGACTACTGGACGATCTTGAGCAGCTTGTTCGGGGTGCCCTGCGAGGGGTTGGAGATCTTGTCGGGGACCGCGCCGTCGGTGAGCGCCTTGGCGACCTGGTCCGGCGTGGCGTCCTGGTGGCCGGCCAGGTAGACGGCCGCGGCGCCGACCACGTGCGGTGTGGCCATGGACGTACCCGAGATGGTCTTGGTGCCCTCGTCGCTGTCGTTCCACGCGGAGGTGATGTCCGAGCCGGGGGCGTAGACGTCCACCGCCGAGCCGAAGTTGGAGAAGTCGGACTGCTTGTCGTCCTTGGTGGAGGAGGCCACCGTGATGGCTTCCGCGACCCGGGCCGGGGAGCCCTGCCCGGCGTCGGCGGACTCGTTGCCGGCGGCGACGCCGAACGTGACACCGGCCGCGATGGCCTTCTTGACCGCTTCGTCGAGGGCCGGGTCGGCGCCACCGCCCAGGCTCATGTTCGCCACGGACGGGCCCTGGTGATTCTTGGCGACCCAGTCGATACCGGCGATGACCTGCTCGGTCGTCCCCGAGCCGTTGTCGTCGAGCACCCGGACGGCGACGATCTTGGCCTTCTTGGCGACGCCGTGGGCCGTGCCGGCGATGGTGCCGGCGACGTGGGTGCCGTGCCCGTTGCCGTCATCGGCGTCGTTGTCGTTGTCGTTGTCGACGGCGTCGAAGCCCGAAGTGGCACGCCCCGCGAGGTCCTTGTGCGTGATCCGCACGCCGGTGTCGATGACGTACGCGGTCACGCCCTCACCCGCGCCGTCGGGGTAGGTGTACTTGCTGTCGCCGGCCGTGTCCGCCTGGTCCAGGCGGTCGAGGCCCCAGGAGGGCGGGTTGTCCTGGGTGGCGTCGATGCTGAACTTCTTGACCTGGACGACCTTGGCGACCGCGGGGTCGGCGGCGAGACGCCCGGCCTCGGCCGAGGAGAGGCCGCCGGCGGAGAAGCCGTTGATGGCGGTCGTGTACGTGCGCCGCAGTGTGCCGCCGTATTCCTCGGCGAGCGCGGACTTGTCCGCCTTTTCGTCCAGCGTGACGATGAAGCTGCCGGGTACGGCACCCTTGGCGCCGAGGCCGTACACGGTGCCCTCGGCAGGAGTGGGCTCGGGCGCCGACTGGGCGTGTGCCGTGCCGAGGGTCGTCAGGGTGGTGACGACGGCCGTGGCGGTGAGGAGCTGCATTCTGCGTGTGAATGCGCGAGATGCCATGTGAGGGTTCTCCTCGTCAGGTGGTGTGGGGGGTGTGGGAGTTCGGACCGAACCTGCGCCGGGTCCGCCTCGAACCTGACTGATTGATGTGCGCAGATCAAGGCCTTCCGACGGATCAGTGCCGTAACAGCAGGTCAGCGGGGCGTGAATCAGCCACCCACCGCGCACACCTGTTCCTCACACACCCGCCCCGCATGCGGGCGTCGTGTCGAGGATGTGTGCCCATGTGTCCGGCGCCGATGTGACCGCACGAAATCCGGGTAGACACCGCCGAATTCACAGCAAGCGATTGCCGGGCGAAAGCTTCGGCGGACCTGGAATTGGTGCAGACCGCACGGCGGGACGGGAACCCGGCCGATTCAAAACCCCTAGAAACAAGGGCCTTTTGATGAGTCGGGATTCATCTGTTGTGCGAGGCAACAAGTGAAGGACGCTGTACGGGGACCGCGGTCAGGAAGAGCCCGCGCGCCACCGCTGTCCGGTGTCCCAGCCCGCCCTGTGCAACGACAACCGGTCCCCAGGCCCGCCGTTGGAGGTGACGGCCGTGTCGAAGGCGATGGCAGGGCGGATCAGGCCGTTGCCGTCCACGACGAACACGAGGTTGCGGCCGTTGGGGCCCTCCACCGAGTCGCAGGTCCAGATGCCGACGCCGCGATGGGTGTCTCCACGGCTGTCCAGGCAGTAGCCGGGGTCGGCGGCCGACTGCAGCACCCCGCGGGCCGCGTCGACGCGCCAGCGCTGCGTGCGTGCGCCGGAGCAGGGAGCCGTGACCACGTCCGTGCCGTTGGAGAAGCCACCGCCGACGTCCAGGCACAACCCCGACGCCACATTCACGACCTGGGCGAAGGTGCCCGAGGGTGGATGCGTGGAAGGGGCCTTCGGCCGCGGACTCGCACTCTTCGTCGGCGACTTGCCGGGCGCCGGGGACGTCGGCCTTCGGGGAACGGACGGAGAGGGCGAACGCGAAGGGGAAGGAGACGGGGAAGGCGACGACGTGGACGGCGACGCCGACACGGTGGCCGTCACCGTCACCGCAACCGGGGGCACATCCGCCCGGGCCCGCGCCGAACTCACCGGATCCTGTGCCGGCGATCCGTCCTGCACCATCAGGAACGCCACCACGGACAAGGTGGCCACCCCGATCGTCGCGGAGACCAGCGCTGTCCGCCGACGATCCGGAGCCACGGCCCTTCTGTGCTGCCCCTCACCGACGCCCGCTCCCCCGGCCTGGTTTCCTCCCGTGACGGCGTCCGGCACCGCCCGTCCGCCGCTCGTGTACGCCGCGCCGCCCCAGGGCAGCAGCCCTTCCGCCAGGGCGGCGCGCGGTGCGTCACGCAGGGCGGACAGCTCTTCGCAGGCCGTCGTGCAGTGCGGACAGCGCGTCATGTGCGCCTGCAGGTCCGCGCTGTCGCGAGGGCTGTCCGGGCGTACGGACTCCTCGATGAGGCGGCCGAAGTCCGGGCAGTCCGGGTCGTCGGAGGCGGCGAGACGCGCACGCAGGCAGACTCGGGCCAGCCGGCGCAGTGCGCGGTCCGTGCCGTGGGTGACGTCCTCACGGGTCAGGCCGAGCAACACGGCGGTGTCGCCGGGCTGTTCCCGCTCCACGATTCCGTACCAGATCAGGCCCTGGTCGCGGGCCGGCAGTGACTGGAAGGCGGCGAGCATCGGGGGCAGCGGGCCCGAGGGGCCGACCGTGTTCAGGACGAGCAGCAGGCCCGCGTCGAGACCGGCCGCCCGCGCGTCCTCCGCCCAGGCCCCGGCCGTCCTGGTGACCAGGAGGAGGAGTTGGTGGCGCCACGGCAGCCCGGGTTCGATGCCGCGAGCGACCTGACGGGCCGCGAGTGTGAAGGCCTGGGCCGCCAGTTGCCGGGCCGTGGACTCGTTGGGGGTGCACAGCCGGGCGTAGGCGAGCACGTGGTGATGATGGCGGGCGCGCAGTTCGCGCAGCGCCGGATACGCCGTCGCCGTGTCGGCGCGCAGCAGCTCGGTCAGCCGCGCGTCGGGCACACCCGCGAGCGTCCCGTAACCGGGTTCGGCACCGCCACCCATTCCGTCGTCGGCCCCAGCCATCGCGCAGCCTCCCGGCACCCTTGCGAACCGCGCGGAGAGCGTACCTACCGGCGGGTATGACGGCTCATAGTGGAGGAAGAGCGGCCGCGAGGAAAGAGTTTCTGCGGGTAACTCAGAGGCCGCCGGCGTGGAGGGGCGGCCCGCACATCGATCTTCCGTCACATCCCGGGCACCGCTGCCGCTGACCCGGCTCACGGAAGACGGCCGCAGCGCCCTCGGGCATGCCCGCTCGATCCACTTTGTCCTGATCATGGAAAAAGTGTCGAGAGTGGACGCGAAAGGGGTTACGCCTTCGATGCCGGGCCGCTAACTTCCCTTGCGACCGGTCATGCGCATGCAATGGCTCGACGGCGCGACGGCGCGCGCCTGTGCTCCCACGGCAGTCCCGACCTCGGCCTGCCGTCACCCCACCCCACGGGAGACGTCTGTGCGCTCAAAAGTGGTCAGACCCGGACTCGTCCGTTCGCTCGTGACGGCCTTGGCGTGTGCCGTCAGCTGCCTCGTCCCCGGGGCGGCGGTCGCCTCCCCCGGACAACACGAGGCGGCACCCCGCGCTGCGGCCGCGGCCGCGGAGTTCCAACAGGTCACGCTCGCCAAGGGTGTGGCCGAGATGGGCGAGCCGATGACGCTCGCCGTGCTGCCGGACCGCTCGGTCCTGCACACCTCCAGGGACGGCACCGTCCGGCTCACGGACGCGGCCGGCACCACGAAGGTGGCCGGCAAGCTGGAGGTGTACAGCCATGACGAGGAGGGCCTGCAAGGCGTCGCGGTCGACCCGGGTTTCGCGTCCAACCGGTTCGTCTACCTCTACTACGCACCGAAGCTGAGCACCCCGGGCGGCGACGCCCCCTCCGACGGGTCGGCGGCGGACTTCGCACCCTTCGACGGCGTCAACCGGCTGTCGCGGTTCGTCCTCGGCAGCACCGGCACGCTCGACCTGGCGAGAGAGAAGAGGATCCTCGACGTTCCCGCGTCCCGGGGCATCTGCTGCCATGTCGGCGGGGACATCGACTTCGACGCACAGGGCAACCTCTACCTTTCCACCGGCGACGACACCAACCCCTTCGCCTCGGACGGCTTCACCCCCATCGACGAGCGCGCCTCGCGCAACCCCGCCTACGACGCCCAGCGTTCGGCGGGCAACACCAACGACCTGCGCGGCAAGGTACTGCGCATCAAGGTCGCCGCCGACGGGTCCTACACCGTGCCGCCGGGCAACCTCTTCCCCGCGGGCACGGCCAGAACCCGGCCCGAGATCTACGCGATGGGCTTTCGCAACCCCTTCCGGATGAGCGTCGACAAGGCCACCGGAGTCGTCCACCTCGGTGACTACGGACCCGATTCGGGCACCGCCAGCGCCTCCCGCGGCCCGGCCGGCCAGGTCGAGTTCAACCGCATCACCAAGGCGGGCAACTACGGCTGGCCGTACTGCACCGGCAGGAACGACGCCTACGTCGACCACGACTTCGCGAACGGCACCGCGGGCGCCAGGTTCGACTGCGCCGCGCCGAAGAACACCTCGCCGCGCAACACCGGGCTCACCGACCTGCCGCCCGCGCAGCCCGCCTGGATCCCCTACGACGGCGGCTCCGTACCGGAGTTCGGCACCGGCTCCGAATCGCCCATGGGCGGCCCCGTCTACCGCTACGACGCCGCCTCCACCTCCCAGGTCAAGTTCCCCCAGGAGTACGACGGCGACTTCTTCGCCGGTGAGTTCGGCCGCCGCTGGATCAAGCGCATCGAGACCGGCGCCGAGGGCAGCGTGCAGTCCATCAGCGGCTTCCCCTGGACCGGCACCCAGGTGATGGACATGGCCTTCGGACCGGACGGCGCCCTGTACGTCCTCGACTACGGCACCGGCTACTTCAACGGCGACGCGAACTCCGCGCTCTACCGCATCGAGCACGTCACGGACGGCCACGCCCCGGTGGCCCAGGCCACGTCCGACGTCACCTCCGGCAAGGCCCCGCTGACGGTCTCGTTCTCCTCCGCCGGGAGCTCCGACGCCGACGGTGACGCCCTGAGCCACGCGTGGACCTTCGGCGACGGCGCCACCTCCACGGCGGCCAACCCCTCACACACGTACACCGCGAACGGCCGGTACACGGCCACCCTGAAGGTGACGGACACGACCGGCAAGTCCGCGACCGCGTCGGTGCAGATCACCGTGGGCAACACCGCCCCGACGGTACGGCTCGACCTCCCCGCCGACGGAAGCATCCACGACTTCGGCGACGCCATCCCGTTCAAGGTGACGGTCACCGATCCCGAGGACGGCACGATCGACTGCACCAAGGTCGAGGTGACGTTCATCGTCGGTCACGACAGCCACGGCCACCCCCAGACCTCGGCGACCGGATGCTCGGGCACCCTGCGCACCCTCGCGGACGGGGAACACGACCCCAACGCCAACATCTTCGGCGTCGTCGACGCCGAGTACACGGACAAGGGCGCGAACGGCCAGCCCGCGCTGACCACCCACGACCAGCACGTCACCCAGCCCAGCCACCGGCAGGCCGAACACTACGGCGACTCCTCGGGCGTGCAGGTGGTCAGTCACACCCCCGCGCACGGCGGCAGGACGGTCGGCCACATCGACAACGGCGACTGGATCTCCTTCAAGCCCTACGCCCTCACCGGCGCCACGCGGTTCACCGCCCGTGTCTCCTCGGCAGGCTCCGGCGGCACCATCGAGGTCCGCGCGGGGTCCCCGACAGGCACCCTGCTCGGCACGGCGAGCGTGCCGGTGACCGGCGGGTGGGAGACGTTCCAGGACGTGACCGCCGCACTGGGCAACCAGCCCGCCGGGACCACCACGCTCCACCTCGTCTTCAAGGGCGGCGCCGGTTCGCTGTTCGACGTGGACGAGTTCGCCTTCACCACCGCCGGCTCCGACCGCACGGGCGAGGTGCGGGGTGTGGGCGGCAAGTGCCTGGACGTCGACAACGCCCAGAGCGCCGACGGCACCAAGGTGCAGCTGTGGACCTGCAACGCAAGCACCGCCCAGCGATGGACCCTGCCCGGCGACGGCACCCTGCGCGCCCTCGGCAGATGCCTGGACATCTCCGGAGCGGCCACAGCCGACGGCACCAAGATCCAGCTCTGGACCTGCAACGGCACCGGCGCACAGCAATGGACCCCCCACACCGACGGCACCCTGCGCAACCCCTCCTCCGGCAAATGCCTCGACGCGTCCGGCGGCACCTGGAACGACGGCACACCCGTCCACCTGTGGACCTGCCACACCGGCCCCAACCAGAAGTGGACCCTTCCGTAGAAAGGAGGCGATCCCCATGCGCTCCCCCCTCACACCGCTGCTCGGTCTCCTCACCGGCGCCGCCCTGTGCCTGACGTCCCCGTCCGTCGCCCTGCCCGGGCCCGCCGACGATCCCCGCGCCACCGCGAAGCCCGTGTCGGCCACCCACCCGGCGGCCGGCACGGCGGCCGCCGACCCCGCCTACAGGATCCTGGTGTTCTCCAAAACCGCGGGCTTCCGGCACTCCTCCATCGACGAGGGCGTCGCGGCGCTGCGGGACCTCGGTGCGGCCAACAACTTCACCGTCGACGCCACCGAGGACGCCGGGGCCTTCACCACCGGCAACCTCGCCCAGTACAAGGCGGTCGCCTTCCTGTCGACCACGGGCGACGTGCTCAACGGCACCCAGCAGAGCGCGTTCGAGAGCTACGTCAAGGGCGGTGGCGGGTACGTCGGCATCCACGCCGCGGCCGACACCGAGTACGACTGGCCCTTCTACGCGGGGCTGGCCGGCGCGCTCTTCCACTCCCACCCCGCCGTCCAGTCCGCCACCGTCGAGGTCGAGGACCGGGCCCACGACGCCACCGCCCACCTCGGCGGCACCTGGCAACGCACCGACGAGTGGTACAACTACCGCACCAATCCGCGGACTTCGGCCCACGTGCTCGCCTCGCTCGACGAGTCGAGCTACTCCGGCGGCACCATGCAGGGCGACCACCCGATCGCCTGGTGCAAGGACTACCAGGGAGGCCGCGCCTTCTACACCGGCGGCGGCCACACCGACGAGTCGTACGCCGAGCCGGCGTTCCGCCGCCATCTGCTCGGCGGCGTCCGCTGGGCCGCCGGGATGACCGAGGCCGACTGCCGTCCCGAGACCGGCTACACCTCCCTGTTCGACGGTTCGGGCACCGCGGGCTGGAAGCAGGCCGGCCCCGGTGGCTTCACGCTCGCCGACGGCACCCTCACCTCGCACGGCGGGCTCGGCATGCTGTGGCACACCGAAGAGATCAGTGGGGACTACTCCCTGAAGCTCGACTGGCGCGCCGACGGCGACGACAACTCCGGCGTCCTCATCGGCTTCCCCGCGTCGGACGACCCGTGGTCGGCGGTGGACAACGGCTACGAGATCCAGATCGACGCCACCGACGAGGCGGCACGCACCACCGGAGCGGTCTACGGTTTCAAGTCCGCGGACCTGCCGGCTCGCGACGCGGCACTGAACCCCCCGGGCGAGTGGAACACCTACGAGCTGCGGGTCACCGGGGAGCGGCTGGAGATCTTCCTCAACGGCCGCAAGATCAACGACTTCACCAACACCGAACCGGCGCGCAGTCTCCGGCAGGGGCACATCGGCCTGCAGAACCACGGGGACGGGGACTCGGTGTCCTTCCGCAACGTCCGCCTCAAGCAGGGCGGCGGAACCCAGCCCGGGCCGCGCACGGGTGAGGTGCGGGGTGTGGGCGGCAAGTGCCTGGACGTCGACAACGCCCAGAGCGCCGACGGCACCAAGGTGCAGCTGTGGACCTGCAACGCAAGCACCGCCCAGCGATGGACCCTGCCCGGCGACGGCACCCTGCGCGCCCTCGGCAGATGCCTGGACATCTCCGGAGCGGCCACAGCCGACGGCACCAAGATCCAGCTCTGGACCTGCAACGGCACCGGCGCACAGCAATGGACCCCCCACACCGACGGCACCCTGCGCAACCCCTCCTCCGGCAAATGCCTCGACGCGTCCGGCGGCACCTGGAACGACGGCACACCCGTCCACCTGTGGACCTGCCACACCGGCCCCAACCAGAAGTGGACCCTTCCCTGACACCCCCGGAAGGGCATTGCGGGAACTCGTAGGATGCCCTTCATGAATCCGGCCCGCGCTCCCCGGCATGGCACGCCCGTCGTACGCCGGGCCGTCGCCCGCGACGCCAAGCGGCTCACCCGGCTCGTGCGGGGCTCGCACGCCTACGAGGGCCACTACGCGGCGATGGTCGCGGGCTACCGCGTGGGAGCCGACTACATCGAGACCCATCAGGTGTTCGTGGCCGTCGACGCCGACGACCCGGCCGGCCGGGTGCTGGGGTTCTACTCGCTGCTCCTGCTGCCGCCCGAGCTGGACCTGCTCTTCGTCGACAACGGGGCGCAGGGCCGGGGCATCGGGCGGCTGCTCGTCGCGCACATGAAGTCACGGGCGCGTGCGGCGGGGCTGGACCGCGTACGGGTCGTGTCGCATCCTCCGGCGGAGGGCTTCTACCTCAGCAGCGGGGCGCGGCTCACCGGAACCGTCCCGGCGAACCCGCCCGCGGTGCCCTGGGACCGGCCGGAGCTGCAGTTCCTGATCCGCTGAGTCAGCCGCCGCGGCGCACCCGGGCGGCCTTGCGGGCCTCCGCGAGCTTGCGGGCCTCGCTGCTCTTGCGGGACGGTCTGCCGCCGGAGCCGCCGTTCGGGTCCTTGGCGCTGCCCAGGCCCCGGAACGGAAGGTTGTGGTTCTTGGGGCGCGGTGCGGCCGGTCCACCGTCGAGGGGCAGGCCGGAGGGGGTCCTGGCGCCGGTGATCCGGCTCAGCTCCGCCTCGCCGGACCGTACCTTCGTGACCACAGGGGTGACGTCCGCGTCCGTGATGACCTGGCTCGTCTCCCGGCGCTGTCCCGGCAGGACGAGGGTCACGACGGTGCCGGAGCGGCCCGCTCGCGCCGTGCGGCCGGCGCGGTGCAGGTAGTCCTTCGGGTCGGTGGCCGGGTCGACGTTGACGACGAGATCGAGGTCGTCGACGTGCAGGCCCCGGGCGGCGACGTTCGTCGCCACCAGCGCGGTGACCTGGCCTTCCTTGAACTGCGCCAGGGTCCGGGTGCGCTGCGGCTGGGACTTCCCGCTGTGCAGGGCGGCCGCGGCCACGCCACTGGCCCGCAAGTGGCGCGTGAGCAGGTCGACGCCGTGCTTGGTGTCCAGGAACAGCAGGACACGGCCGTCCCGGGCGGCGATCTCCGTGGCCACGGCGTACCTGTCGGGCCCGTGCACGACGAAGAGGTGGTGCTCGACGGCCGGCACGGAACCGGACGAAGGGTCCACCGCGTGCACGGCGGGGTCGCGCAGGCGGCGGCGCACCAGGTCGTCGACGTCCCGGTCCAGCGTGGCGGAGAACAGCATGGTCTGCCCCGCGGAGACCACCTGGTCCAGGATCTCGTCCACCTGCGGCAGGAACCCCAGGTCACACATCTGGTCGGCCTCGTCCAGGACCACGATGCGCACGCGTCCCAGCCGGCAGCCCTTGCGTTCGACGAGGTCGTGCAGCCGGCCCGGCGTGGCGACGACGATCTCGGCACCCTCCCGCAGCGCGGCGGCCTGGCGCCCGATGGAGACTCCCCCGACCACGGTGGCGAGCCGCAACCGCAGCGCCTCGGCGTGGGGCGTGAGCGCCTCGGCGACCTGTTGCGCCAGTTCCCTGGTGGGGACCAGCACGAGCGCCAGCGGCTCCTTGGGCTGTGCGCGCCGCCCGGCCGTGCGGGTCAGCAGGGCCAGACCGAAGGCGAGCGTCTTGCCGGATCCCGTGCGTCCCCTGCCCAGGACGTCCCGGCCCGCGAGCGCGTCCGGCAGCGCGGCGGCCTGGATGGGGTAGGGCACGGTCACGCCCTGCTCGTCGAGCGTGCGCAGGATCGGGGCGGGGAGGCCGAAGCGGGCGAAGGACGTCACCTCGGCAGCCGCGCCGGGCCCGGCGGAATCGTCGTCGTGGGACCGGACCGCACTGCGTGCTGAATCGCTCAAGGAGAGCCTTCCTCGGGGAGGGACCGTACCCGGGAAGGCGCGGCAGGGGATGTGATCACCGGCCGGGACACCGATCGGAGCGGTGGACGGCGACGCGGCAAACAGCCGACGGTAGCACGGCGGGCGGTCCGGCCCGTGGCCGACCGGTGGGGGCGGGCGGGGTCAGCCCCGGGGCCCTGTGCCCTCCTCGGTCCCGCTCTCCGGCTCGGCCATCCGCCGGTGCGCCGCGGCCTTGACCCCGTCGGGCAGCACCTTCCCGGCCAGCCCCTGCACCTTGGTCTTCAGGGACCCGGTCACGACCTTCTTGTCACCCCGCACGATCGCCTCGAAGGCCTGCTCGGCGACCTGGGCGGGGTCGTCCTTCTTCATGGTGCCGATCTCGGTGTCGTCCGCCATGCCCGCCCGGTCGAAGAAGTCGGTGTCGGTCGGCCCGGGCATGAACGAGGTGATCGTGACGCCCGTGTCCTTCACCTCCTCCGCCAGCGCCTGGGCGAAGGACTGCACGAACGACTTGGAGGCGTTGTAGACGGGCTGGAAGGCGCCGGGCATCGTCGAGGCGACGGACGAGGTGAACGCGATGCGGCCCGCGTCGCGCGTCACCATGGCCCGCAGCAGCGGCTTGGCCAGTCGCACGGTCGCGGTGACGTTGAGATCGATGACTTCCTGATCGTCGGCGAGGTCGGTGTCGACGAAGGCGCCGCCGCGGCCCACACCCGCGTTGAGGACGGCGACGTCGACGGTCAGCCCGTCGAGTGCGTCCAGCAGCGCGTACCGCCCTTCGGGCGTCCGGAGGTCGGCGCGCACCGCCCGTACCTCCGCGCCCGACTCGCGGAGGGTCTTCGCGGCGGGTTCCAGTCGTTCGTCCTCGGCGTTCACCACCAGGTCATAGCCGTGAGCCGCGAACTGCCGGGCCAGTTCGCGGCCGATCCCGCTGGACGCCCCGGTGATCAGGGCGAGTGGCCGTGTGTCAGTCATGGCGGACGAGTAGCCCGCACGGCGCGGTTGAAAGCGCGCCGTGCCCGTTCTTCCCCTGGCGTGCGCGGCGAGCCACTACCGCGCCCGCCGGGAGGGGCGGTTCGACCGTCGGCGGACGGTGACGAAGCAGGCGAGGACGCCGAGCGCCCAGGCGATGAGGAGGGCACCCCACAGGGGCATGGTCACCAGCGGGATCAGCAGACGGATCTGCACGTGCGAGCGGTTCTCGAAGATGAAGACCAGGGCGATCGCGGTGATCACGGCGAAGGGAATGAGGCGACGGGCTCCGGAGCTGGACGAGTGGGCCTGGTGTTCCGTGTCCTTGGTGGTCCGGGTCATGAGGTGCCTCTCGATCGGGTGGGCCCCCTCCCAGCATCCCCATCGGGCGCGCGGCACGCCACCGAGGTCATGCCGCAGACGGGCGGGCCGGCCTGCGCGATGCCGGGACGCTCCGGACGGCGGGCCTCAGGTCCAGATGAACGAGTACGTCGTTCTGCCGGTCCGGTCCACCCATCGCAGCCGGTCGTCCACGGGCTCGCGCCTGTCGTCGGGCGTCAGCTCCAGCAGCCTGCGCAGGAGGTCGCGGGTTCTGCGCAGGACCATCGGGGCTCCGGTGGCGGCGAGGACGACGTCGTCGACGGCGAGCCGGACGTAGTCGTCCCAGCCGGGGACCGGGACATCCACCCGGGTCCGCCCGGTGGAGTCGTCGAACCGCCCCACGTCGAGGTCGCTGCCCGCGAGACGGACCAGCAGGCCCTCGATCCGGTCCAGGGCCTCGACCGCCGTCGCCGGGTCGTTGATCGCCGGCGACAGGGCGCGGAGGGCGATGTCGACGAGCAGTCTGAACGGCAGTCCGGGATCCTGGGTGAAGATCCGCTCGACTCCGGTCAGGAGGGCTCCGCGCACTGCGCTCTCCCCCGCGCCGCCCCCGGTGACCTCCGCGATCACCGTCCCCTCCGACAGGGTCGCGCCCGGGGCGACCTGGAACGCCACCGAGAAGTCGTGCCTGCGAGCCGATGCCACGAGTGCCGGCATGTCGATCGTCTGCAGCACGGCGGGCGGCCCCGCCCAGCGGACCGGCGTCCCCGAGCCGGCCATGAGGGGCGGCGGTGCCGCGCCGGCGGCCCTCGTGAACGGACGGGCATAGAGGGTCTCGTACAGCCGGTGCGCCCGGACGGCGATCGCCGAGAGGGAATGCCCCAGCTGGATGGAGTCGAAGGCTCTCATCTGGAGGGTGCGCATCAGGGCGAGAGCCACCAGCGTGAGGATCATGGCCGCGCCCGGGACGAAAGCGGAGACCCTCCGCTGTGATCCGACGGCCAGGCCCGCGGTGATGCAGAAGACGAACACGCCGATCGTGAAGGCGAAGGTCCGCCACACCACCGGTTCGTGGCGGAACAGGCTGAGCCGGGGCGTGAACGTGCTCGCGGAGAACTGCACGACCAGGAACAGCACCGAGTAGATGATGCTGACCAGGCTGATGACCCCGAAACCCAGGGTGAACAGCACGCTGACCACACGGCCCACGTCCGCCCGGGGCCCGGCGGTGACCAGCGGGGCGAGCAGCCCCAGACCCGCGCCGAGCACGGCACAGAGCAGTTGCGACAGGTTTCTGCGGACCGGGGGCGTCAGCCTGCGGGGCGACATGAGCCGCTGCTCGCGCGGTCGCGGCCGGGAACCTCCGAGGGAGATGCCTCCCGTACGTTCGGGCATTCAGCCGTCCTCTGAGACGTCCAAGCATCGGAACATGCCCGGGCTGCTCAGGTGAGACCCGCCCGGCCGCGCGACATGCCCATTGCAGCACCGGGAGCGCACGAGCGCATGCGGGCCGGTCCGGGGCGGGGACCCCGGACCGGTTCAGAGCCGCTTGGCGCTGCGCAGGGTCTTGGCGTAGTAGCCGTTGCCGTCGAGCCGGGACACGCCGCCGACGTCGCCGATGGTCGGCCCGTTGACCTCCTCGCGGCTCGACACGAAGATCAGGTGACCTTCGGTGTCGTGGCCGAGTACCATGCCGACGTGGTCCAGTCGCTGGCCGGTGCGGGTGTCCAGCTTGAAGAAGGCGAGGTCGCCCGGCTGGAGCTGGTCGATGGCGGCGGGCCGGTCCTTGGCGGAG
Organism: Streptomyces sp. NPDC026246; assembly: GCF_055567995.1. NCBI lineage: Bacteria > Bacillati > Actinomycetota > Actinomycetes > Kitasatosporales > Streptomycetaceae > Streptomyces > Streptomyces sp. NPDC026246. Next base: position 101,763 of record NZ_JBVHPJ010000006.1, read on the forward strand.
ACGCCGGTGAGCGGCAGGATGTCGACGCCCTGCTTGGAACGGGCCATGCCGTTGGCGGTGCGGGGCAGGCCGTTGCCGGAGGTGTCGGAGGACATCAGGGGGTAGCGGGCCCGGTAGCCCAGCACCATGCGGATGAAGCCGGAGCAGTCGATGGACTTGGCCCGCATGGACTCCGGCTGTCCGACGACGCCGTCGCGGAAGGGGTAGGGCACCTGGAGGTAGTCGTAGAAGTCGGACTGCTCCAGTCTCAGGTCGCCGCCCTCGGCCCCGCTGGTGTTGAGCGGGCCGAAGTTGGCGTCACCGGCGTAGACGGTGCCCCTCTCGTCCTTCTTCTCCTGTGCGCCCGCCACGTACTGGAAGGCGAACGCGAAGATGTCGTCCTCCTTGCTGTCCTCGTACTCGGCGTACCAGTCCTTGAACCACTTCTTCTCCTGGGCGCCCTTGGCCCAGGGCTCCGGCATCAGCCGCACCCAGTCCGTCGTGCTGACCTTGGACGCGGTGGAGGCCGGTTCCTGGAAGGTGCGGGCCGGGCCGGTCAGCGTCGCGGTGCGCGCGCCGTCCGTGAACACGGCCTTGATCTGGCCGTCGGACCCGCGCAGCACGGACCGCGCCGGGTTCTCCAGTCGGGACCAGGTCGCCTTGCCGGTCTCCTTGGTGCCGGTGCTGCGGCCGCCCTCCAGGACACCGACGTTGCGCACCTCGGTGACGCCCTGGTCGTCCTGCTTGCGCAGCTCCAGCGTGAGGTAGCCGGAAGTGCCGACGAGCGCCAGCAGCACCGCGCCGGTGACGACGGGCCTCGACTTCTTCTTCCCTGCCATCGTTTGCTCCTCGGTTCTCAGACGGTCGGCATGACGCCGAGCAGCAGGCCGGCGGCGACGACGATGTAGGCCATGAGGGACACGGTGCCGGTGGCCAGCAGCGTGGCCCCCTTGGGCTGGCGCACCATCTGGTAGGCGATCAGGCCCGGCACGATGAAGCCGAGCGTCTGGTTGCCGTACATCAGCGGGAACTCGAGCGAGAGCACGATCATCACCGTGGCCTGCAGCAGCACACCCAGCAGCACCACCGCGGCGAACAGCCGCTTGCCGTAGAGGATCACCAGCCGCTGCATGATCTTGGTGCCGCCGTAGGTCAGCGCGGTGACGCCCACGACCATGGCCGCGCGCTGGAGGTCTTCGATGAGGGTGAGCGCCAGCCAGCCGGGCGTGATCATGCCGCCGGGCGACAGGTTGGTCGTGAGATAGCACAGCAGCGAGAAGAACAGGCCTATGGCGATGCCCAGGGCGGCCATCTCGGGGGTCAGGGCGGCGGTGGTCAACGGGGTCTCCGGACGAAGGGGTGCGGTGGTCGTGGGCGGGTGGGCGGCGTACGGGGCCACCTCTCCGCGGGGTCAGGCGCGCGGCTGGTGTCCCTCGCCGTCGTCCGGGTGCGGGCGCGGCCGGCGGCGGTGTGCGTCGGGGTGCGGGTGCGCTCCCCCCGGCCGGGCCGGGGCGCTGAACCAGCCGGAGCCCTGCGCGTCCTGCGCCCGGCCGCCGTCGGCGGCGGCGTGCGCGCCGGGGCCGTTGGTGTGCTCCTGGGCGGGGGGCGCGACCTGACCGTGGTGCTGTGCCGGTGGGTACGACGAGGCCGCCGGGCCGTGGTCCTGCGCGGTGCCGTACGCGCCGCCGCCTGCGGCGCGGCCGTCGCCGTACTGCCATGACGCGCCGTCGTGGGCGGACGAGGCCGAGTGGCCGTGCTGCCCCGCCGTGCCGGCATACGTGTGCGCGGTGCCGCCGTACGACGCCGTCGGCTGTGCGGGGATGCGGATCACCGGGATCTCCTGGGTCTGCGACGCCTGGTACCGCTCCTCGTACGCGGTGGGGTACGAGGCGAACGGGTCCAGGCGCTGGGCCTGCTGCGGGGCGCTGGCGACCGCGTCCGGGGCCTCCTCCACCGCGCTCTCGTCGGCCGGGAGTTCGGCCAGGTGCTCCAGTAGTTCCTCGCCCTGCCCGTGGATGTTGCCGATGGCGACCAGGGAGGAGCCGTCGGACATGCGGCCGAGCAGGGTCGGCATGAACTCCTCGGCCGAGCGCCGCTCGCCGCCGAGGTCGACCGCGCGGTCGCGCCAGTCGGCGGGGATGGCGTCGATGGCGCTCTTGGCCGGGTGGCCGATGACGAAGACGTTGTCCGGCTGGAGGTCGGGGATGATCTCGCCCATCTGCCCGTTGCGCTCCACCCGGTCGGGACGGCAGTTGATGACGACGTTCAGCGGGCGGCGGATCGCTCCGAGGTCGAGCAGCTGGTTGATGTTCATCAGCGTCGACTCCGGGTCGTTGGCCGCGAAGACGTTGGCGAAGGCGAGCCGCTTGCCGTCGGGCGCGACATAGCGTTCGACCGAGAGCACACCCGGGTCCGGCGGGGCGTCGTACATGCCCTGGAGCGCGACCTTGCGCTCGACGCCGAGCAGGTCGGCCACGACCAGGGCGATCGCCACGTTCTCCTTGAAGGTGAACCAGCTGAAGCCGCGCAGCTCCTCGTCGGTGACCGTCTCCGGGTCGGCGTAGATCAGCCGGCAGTTCCGGGCGTCCGCCTCCTCCTGGAGGATGTGGAAGCGCTCCTTCTCGGCCGTGACGCAGATGCCGTTCTCCGGCATCGAGCGGCACAGCGAGCGCGCGACGTCGTCCAGGGTCGGTCCCATCTCGGCGAGGTGGTCCTCACGGACGTTGCACAGCACGCCGATCGTGGACCGGATCAGCTTGCTCTGGTTGACCTCCTGGAGCGCGGGCATGACGGCCATGCACTCGATGACGAGCGCGTCGGGGCGATAGGTGGCGGCCCGGCGGACGATGCCGATCTGCTCGACGACGTTGGCGATGCCGAACTTGCGGTAGACCGGCTCCTCCGTGGCGTCGGGGTGGATGAAGCGCGCCGCGGTACCGGTCGTCTTGGCCACGGTGACCAGGTCACCGCCGCGCAGGGCGCCGGCGCACAGCCGGGTGATGGACGACTTGCCGCGGATGCCGTTGACCAGCACGCGCGAGGGGATGGTGTGCAGGGCGGCGTAGTGCCTGCGCTGTTCGACGACGCCCGCGACGAACAGGCAGATCCCGCCGATGAGCAGGACGAAGTAGAGGTAGAGCACAGCCGGTCACCTTCCTCGGGCGCCGAGCGGGGGCTCGGCACTGCGGCGGGCCTGGTTCTGCCTGCGGGCCTGCAACTGCTGGCGGACCAGTTCGAGGCTGCGGACGACGGCCCCCACCTCGTCGTGATAGCGGGGGTAGAGCACGGTCTTGAGGTCACCGTCGGCCAGCTTCTCGGCGCTGTCGGCGAGGGCGCGCAGGGGGCGGACGACGACCAGGTGGATCCAGCCCAGGCAGACCACGATCAGGGCGAGCCCGAGCATCCCGGCGAGCACGCTGCGGTCCTCGCGCTCGTAGGGGGTGATCTCGAAGTGCTTGGCGTTCTGCCAGCTGACGACGGTCCAGCCGATGTCCGCGGCGACACCGCCGCCGGAGAAGGGCGCCGCGGCGGCGACGGTGACGGAGCGTCCCTCGCGGATGAGCAGCCCGTTCTCCACGGGGCCCGCGCCGGCCCTGACCCCGCCGGCCCGTACGAGGTCGGTGAGGGAGTCGCGCGGCAGGTCCTCGAAGGCGAGGAAGCCGTCGCTGGCGGCGATGGTCCTGGCCTCGGCGTCGACCACCCGGACCTCGCCGAGTCCGGGCCGGGCGAGCAGCGAGTTCAGGAACTCCACCCGGATCTCGCCGACGAGCGTCAGGTCCTTGTGCTCCGGCAGGGGTGCCCCGGCCTGGACGACGGGCTTCTTGCCGCCCTCGCCGGTGACGCGGACGAGCGGGGCCTCCCGGCCCTTCGTCCCGGCGTCCTCGTCCCAGCCGCCGTGCGGCTCGGCTCCGGCGCGCGCGACGACGTCACCACCGCGGCCGACGACGTACAGGGAGCCGTAGCGCGTGTGCTTGCGCACGGCGTCGTCGAGCACGTCGGTGGTGGCGTCGGGGTCGTCCGGGTCGATGAGGCGGGTCATGGAGGTGAGGTCGGCCTGGGCCTCGTTCAGGGCGCGGCGGACCCGGTCGGCGACGAGGTCGGAGCGGTCGCGCTGGTCGTTCACCATGGTGCTGGGCACGCTCACCGAGGCGTCCGTGCGGTTGAGCAGCAGGCCCACCGGCACACACCACAGGAGCAGCAGGACGGCCGTGACGGCCAGCGACACCCGCAGTCCGAACCGGCCCCGGCGGCCCTTGCCGCCGGCGGCGGCGGGGCCGGTGCCCATGTCGGACAGCTGTCCGCGCAGTCGTTCCAGGGCGGCGCCGACGCGGGCGGCCTCGCCCCAGCGGGGCACGGCGACGGGCCGGGTCAGGTCGCCGCGGGCCAGGCGGCGGGACTCCAGGAACAGCGCCAGCAGGGGCCGCTGCACGGCTCGCCACAGCAGGGCCGCGGCCAGCAGACCGACGACCACGAGGACGCCGGCCGCGACCAGCCCGTACAGTTCCCGTTCCTGTCCGACGGCCTGTTCCTGCACGACGGGCAGCATGGCCACCACGGTCAGTCCGAGTCCCGCGCCGACGCTGCGGCGCTGCTCGGGGTCGGCGGAGGCGAGGGAGGCGTAACCGGCGGTGGCGACACGGCCGTTGTAGGAGTCGCCGAGCAGGGTGCCGCTGACACCCGGGTACCCGTGGGAGCCGGGCTCGCGGGCACTGACCGGGTTCTGCTCGGTTCTCGCGGCGGCCTGCTCCGACAGCCTGGTCATCTGCTTCTGCAGGAAGGTCAGTTCGTCGCGTTCGGCGTCCGAGTTGAGCGCCTCGGCCTGCTCGAAGCCTTCCGTGGCGAGGACTTCGCCGCCACGGGCCACGACGGCCATCGACCGGAACGGGCCCAGGTTGATCGCGGGCACGGACAGGCTGTTGGAGGCGACGAGCAGCTGTTGCGGTCCGTCCTTGCGGTCCAGCAGCGCCATGGTCATCAGCCGTACGTCGCCGGTCTCCAGGCGCACCATGCGCGGGGTCAGGGCGTGCCGGCCGGTGAGGACCTCCTTGTCCAGCCAGCCCAGAGGAATCGTTTCACCCCTGGCTGCCAGGACCTTGCCGCTCTCGAGGTCCAGCACGGTGGTGCCGGTCCACTTCTGGTAGGTCCGGCTCAGGTCGGACAGCACGCGCTCCGGGTCGGTGGGCTTGCCCTCGTTCAGCACGGCCGCGGTGCGGTTCAGGTCGGTGACCCGCTCGTCGATGGACGCGCGCAGGGCGATCGCGCCGTCCTCCGCGAAGTGCTGCTGCGAGCCCAGCACCGCCTTGGGTACGGCGGGCTCACCGGCCGGGCCGAGCACCTTCGCGGTCAGCCCGGCCAGGGCGATGATCAGCAGGCACAGCAACGCGATCGGCGGTCGTACGCCGCCCAGCAGCGGCATGTCCGCGCGTCTGCGCAAGCGCCGCCGGCCGCCCCGTCCGGGACGCGGGGCGCCTTGGGTTGAAGTCACCGGTGGTTTCCTTCGCCTCTTCACTACTCGGGCGCTCGCGGGAGCCACCGCTGACGCGGGGGTGAGACGCCGTCGCCTTAATGGACCTTCGACACGCGCGAGGGTTGGGTTCCTCGCGCGAAATCCGCCTGTGTCGCTGGTCACGTCCCCAGGGAGAGCTGCCGGAGGCCGTCGCCGCCGGGGGCGCCCCGGTTGTGGAGGAAGCCGCGGGTGCGGTCGGCCGCCAGCCGGTAGCGGGCGAGCCGCTCCTCGGACAGGTCACCCGGGTCGTCCAAGGCGCCCTGCACGTCCACCACCCGGTGATCGGCGACCGCGCCCTCGGGTGCCTTCTCCCCCGCCTCCAGCTCCGGCGGGATGTCGACCAGCGTGGTCCGGTAGCGGGCGCTGACGTTCCAGCCGTCGGCCGTCTCCTTGAACTCGAACCAGCCGATCGCGCCCTCTTCGGTGAGGCCGGTCGGCGAGGAGTGCCGGGCCACCTGGTTGCCGAGGCTGTAGGCGATCCAGGTGCCGTTGACCTTCTGGATGGGCTGCACCACGTGGGAGTGGTGGCCGATCACCAGGTCGACCCCGGTCTCCTTGGTGATCCGCTCGGCGAGCTCCAACTGCGGCACGCTCGGTTCGTTGTAGTGCTCCAGGCCCCAGTGGACCGTGAGGATGACGACCTCGGCGCCCTTCTGCCGGGCGCGGGTCTCGGCCTTCTTGATGGCGTCGGTGCTCAGCCGGTTGAAGGCCCAGCGCTCCTTCTCGGGTGTGGGGTTGAGGAAGGACTCCCAGGAGAAGGCGAGGTGGGCGACCTTGACGCCGTTGACGTCGCGGATGTTGATCTGCTTCGCTTCCTCGGGTGTGCGCGCGGACCCGGTGTGACCGAGACCCACCTTGTCCATCGCGTCCAGGGTGCGCTTCACGGCCTTGAGGCCGTGGTCGTAGGTGTGATTGGAGGCCGTCGAGCAGGTGTCGTACCCCACGTCCTTCAGGGACGTGAGGATCTGCGGCGGAACGAGGAACTCGGGGTACCCCTCGAAGGGGCCCTTGGGAGTGCCGACCGGCGTCTCCATGTGACAGATGGCCAGATCGGCCTTGCTGACGACCGGCTTCACCCCGGCCATCAGCGGTCCGAAGTCCAGCCCCGCCCGACCCTTGCCGGTCTTCTCGGCGTCCTTGGCCGCCTGTTCGACCAGCTCGGGGTGGATGAGCACGTCACCGGCGGCGGCGACGGTGAAGGAGCGGCCGCCCGGCTTCACCTGGGCCCCGGACGGCTCGGAGGTGCAGGAGGCGACGAGGCCGGCCAAAGCACCCAGAACCGCCACCGAGCGACCTATACGGAGAGACTTACGGAATGTCACCGCGACATACTCACACGTCACGCACACCTCAATCGATCTCTGCCATCACAAGAACATCACGTTTCGCTCGCATTTTCGCCCCAGCGGTTTTGATCCTCGCGATGGCGGCATGTGACTCGACCTCGTCCGACGACACGGAACCCTCGGCTCCGCGAGCTCGGGAACTCGTCGACCTCAGCAGCCGGATCCTGGACTACACCGCCGGCTTCGAACCCGGCGCCGCCTACACGCCGCCCGCGGACGACGAGCGTGCGCGGCTGGCGAAGGGGGTGGGGCGCCTGCTCGACGGCGACGCCGCGGCGGCGCAGCGCCTGCTCGCCCCGCTCGGCCTCGGCGTCACCCGCCTCACCGACACCGACACCGGGCGCCGCTACGACGAGATCGCCGCCACCCGGTCCTCGGGGGACGCCGCGGGCTGGGGCCGCCTGTACGTGACCGCGGACTCGGCGCTGCGCTGGAACGTGCAGGTGCCGCACCCCGTGTCCGACCGCGCCACCGAGGAGCTGGGCGTCCGGCTGCTGGAGGAGACGCCGTCCGGTGCGCTGGTCCTGGCCGGTGCGCACCGCCGGGCGGGCCGCGCGGGCGAGGCGGACGTCGCGCACAGCGAGGACAGCGCCTTCCACACGGTCGTCGACGAGTTGCAGAAGCGCGGGGTGCCGGGTCTCCAGCTGCACGGCTTCGCGCAGACCTCCGATCGCCCGTACGAGGCCATCGTCTCCGGGGGCGTGGCCCAGAAGGCGTCCGACGAGGCCTCGGCACTGGCGGACCGGCTGGAGGCGGACGGTCTGCGGGTGTGCCGCGGCTGGTCGGCACGATGCCCGCTGGAGGGCACCCGGAACGTCCAGGGCCGCTCGGCCGAACGCCACCACGCCCCCTTCCTGCACGTGGAGCTGTCACCCGACGCCCGCGACGACGGCCCGGACTCCGCCGAGACGGCCCGGGCACTCGCCGACCTGCTGAGCACGTGGTCCCGCGACTGAGGCGGGCGGTGCCGGCTGCCCGGGCACGGCCGACAGCGGTCCCCGGCGCGGCCCGGCCGGCCACGGTCCTGGTGACCGGCTGAGCAGGGCCGCTACGACGGGCTCCGGCCCCGGCGGGTCTCCCGGCCAGGTCGGGTCACAGTGAGTGGCGGCCGGCCGCGCAGGGGGTGAAGCTGGAGGTGACGCTCTCGTCACCGGGACCGTACGGGGCGCCGGCGCACCGGGGTGACTCGATGCGCGCGATGGGGGAACCGGAACAGAAGCCCCGACCCACGAGCGGAGGCCGGGTGCCCGGACGCCCGGTTCCCGCACCGGAAGAGAGACCACGATGGCGCACGAAGACGACGGCGGGCAGGCCGTGCCGAACACGCCGGGGACGCGCACCGACGACGGAAGCGTCAAGCGCCGCCGTCCGCTGCGCGAGCGGCACGTCGAAGAGACGGTCGAGCTCGCGGTACCGGTCCGCACGGCCTACAACCAGTGGACGCAGTTCAAGACCTTCCCGCGCTTCTCGGCCGTGGTGCGCGACGTCGAGCAGCTCAGGCCCACCGTCACCGCGTGGACCCTCGGCTACGGCCCCCTGCGCCACCGCTTCATGGTCGAGACCGTGGAACAGGACCCCGACTCCTACCTGGCCTGGCGCGGCCTGGAGCAGCATCCCACCCATCAGGGCGAGGTCGAGTTCAGGCCGACGGAGTCCGGCGGCACCGCGCTCACGGTCCGGATGCTCCTCGAACCGCGGGGGGCCGCGCGGGTGCTCACTCGCTCCTCCCGGGTCGTCGGCCTGACCGCCCGGCTGGTGCGCGGGGAACTGTTGCACTTCAAGGACTTCCTCGAGGGACTGGGCCAGGAGGGCGGCGCCTGGCGCGGCACCATCCGCAACGGCCGCGTCCAGCACGACACCCCGGAACCGCCCAGGAGCCGTGTCGCCCAGTGGCCCGTCGGCTGACCCGCGTACCGGACACGGCGAGAGAAAGGCGCACAGCGATGCAGAACCCGCCCGGCGAGGAGCAGGAGACCTCCCTCTCCGTGACACCGCCGAAGAAGTGGGCGGCCGGAGTTCCCGCGGTCGTGCACGCACTGGAGTACTCCCTGGAGCAGACCTCGCCGCGCAAGACCGGGGTGGATCTGCTGACCATGAACCAGGTGGGAGGGATCGACTGCCCCGGCTGCGCGTGGGCGGACCCCGCCCCGGGCCGGCGCCATCGCAACGAGTACTGCGAGAACGGCGCCAAGCACATCAACGACGAGGCCACGACGCGCCGGATCACCGCCGACTTCTTCCGCGAGCACAGCGTGAGCGATCTGGCCGCCCGGTCCGACATGTGGCTCAACCAGCAGGGCCGGCTCACCGAGCCGATGATCAAGCGGCCCGGATCGGACCACTACGAGCCCATCGGCTGGAGCGACGCCCTGGGGATCCTCGCGCGGGAGCTGCGGGGACTGGACTCTCCCGACGAGGCCGTCTTCTACACCTCCGGCCGCGCCAGCAACGAGGCGGCTTTCGTCCTCCAGCTCTTCGCCCGGGCCTTCGGCACCAACAACCTGCCCGACTGCAGCAACATGTGCCACGAGTCCAGCGGCTTCGCCCTGAGCGAGACCCTGGGCGTCGGCAAGGGCACCGTGAGCCTGGAGGACCTCCATCACGCGGACCTGATCTTCCTGGTCGGCCAGAACCCGGGCAGCAACCACCCGCGGCAGCTCAGCGCCCTGGAGGAGGCCAAGCGCAACGGCGGCCGCATCGTGGCGGTGAACCCGCTGCCGGAGGCGGGGCTGCGGCGCTTCAAGAACCCGCAGAAGCCGAGCGGGATCGTCGGACGCGGCACGCAGATCGCCGACGCCTTCCTGCACATCAAGCCGGGTGGCGACCTCGCCCTGTTCCAGGCCCTGAACCTGCTGCTGCTGGAGGCGGAGGACGCCCGTCCCGGCACGGTCCTCGACCACGACTTCATCGAGGCCCACACCTCGGGCTTCGAGGAGTTCGCCCGGCACGCCCGCGGCGTCGACTGGGACGACGTGCGCACGGCGACGGGACTGACCCGCGAGGAGATCGAGAAGGTCCGCGACGAGGTCCTGAGGAGTGAACGGGTCATCGTCTGCTGGGCGATGGGCATCACCCAGCACAAGCACGGTGTGCCCACGATCCGGGAGATCGTCAACTTCCTCATGCTGCGCGGCAATCTGGGACGTGCCGGGACGGGCGCGTGCCCGGTGCGCGGCCACAGCAACGTCCAGGGCGACCGCACGATGGGCATCTGGGAGCAGATGCCGGACACTTTCCTGGACGCCCTGCAGAAGGAGTTCGGCTTCGACCCGCCGCGCCCGCACGGCCTGGACTCGGTGGACTCGATCAAGGCGATGCTGGAGGGCCGCGTCAAGGTCTTCCTCGCGCTGGCCGGGAACTTCGTGCGCGCCGCGCCCGACAGCGAGGTCACCGAGAAGGCGATGCGCTCGTGCCGGCTGACCGCCCACATCTCCACCAAGCTGAACCGCTCGCACACCGTCTGCGGTGACACCGCGCTGATCCTGCCGACCCTGGGACGGACCGAGCGCGACGTCCAGGCCGACGGCGAGCAGTTCGTCACCGTGGAGAACTCCATGAGCGAGGTGCACACGTCGCAGGGGCGCCTCGAACCGGCCTCGCGCATGCTGCTGAGCGAGGTCGCCATCCTGTGCCGGCTCGCCCGGCTGACCCTCGACGGCAAGGGGGACATCCCCTGGACCAAGTTCGAGGGCGACTACCACACCATCCGCGACAGCATCTCCCGGGTCGTGCCGGGCTTCCACGACTTCAACGCCCGGGTGACCCGCCCGGGCGGCTTCCAGCTGCCCAACCCGGTCAACGAGGGCGTGTTCAAGACCAAGGTGGGCAAGGCTCTGTTCACGTGCAACGAGCCGGTGGTCCCCCGGGCTCCCGAGGGGCACCTGCTGCTGCAGACCCTGCGCTCGCACGACCAGTGGAACACCGTCCCGTACACGAACAACGACCGCTACCGCGGCATCCACGGCAGCCGTCACGTCGTCCTGGTCAACCCGGCCGACCTGCGTGAGCTGGGTCTCGCCCAGGGCGACCGGGTGGACCTGGTGAGCGTCTGGGAGGACGGCTCCGAGCGCCGGGCCGAGAACTTCGAGGTCGTGCCCTACCCGGCCGCCAAGGGCTCGGCCGCCGCCTACTACCCGGAGACGAACGTCCTGGTGCCGCTCGACAGCGTCGCCGACATCAGCAACCAGCCGGCGTCGAAGGGCATCGTGGTCCGTCTCGAACCGACGAGCGACCGGAGCAGGCCCGCACCGGTCTGACCGCAGTGAGGCACCCTGGCGTCCGGAATCACGGGGCCGTCCCCTGCGCGGCAGCGGGGGTGTTGCGCAGGGCCAGGAAGCAACGCCCCCCAAAAGTCCACCGGTCGACGGCGGTCCAGCCGGCGGCACGGGCCGCGTCGTGCAGGGCGACGACCCCCAGGCGCGCCCACGCGAAGGGCCGCCCGTAGCGGCCCCGGCCGTCCTCGATCCGCACCAGCAGACGTTCGTCGACGTCCTGGCCGAGCGCTTCGGCGAGGAGGAGCCCGCCGGGAGCCGTGACCCGGCCGATCCGGGCCAGCAACGTGACGGGGTCGCCGGCGATCCCCGCGTTGCCGTCCAGGAGCAGGGCCGTCGACCACCGCCCCTCACCGGGCACGCGCTCGAAGACGGAACGCCGTACGGCAGCGCCGCCCAGCCGGCGTGTGCGGGCGACGGCGGCGGGGCTGACGTCGATGCCGAGTGCCGGTACGCCCCGGCCGGTGAGAGCAGCCACGAGCCGCCCGGGTCCGCAGCCGATGTCCAGGACGGGACCTCGGCAGCGGCGCAGGACACTCAGGTCCGCCGCGTCCGGTGGTGCACACCAGCGCTCGACGTCCAGCGGCAGCAGGCGCTCCCCGCCGGCGGCGGCGTCGGTGAGGGAGCGCAGGAAGAGCGGACCGCGGCCGGCGTGGAGGGCGGCGTCGTAGGGGTCGTCGACCCACGGCCGGCGCTGTGCCGGTGGGACGGTCGTCACGGTCCTCGGGTGTCCCCGCCCGGCGAGGGGCGCCGGCTGCCCGGGACGCAGGGTCGGGGCGTCCGGGCCGGTCACCGGACGGCCCGGGGCAGCGCGCGCAGTGCGGCGGTGAAGTGCGAGTCCGGGGGACAGAGGGTGCCGACGTGATGCGCGTCCTCGGCGGTGTCGACGTCCCGGAGCACGGGCAGGTCCCGTACGACGAGGCCCGCGTCGAGGAGGCGTCGCCGCTGAAGGGCTCCGGTGTGGGGCGTGGACATGGGCACTCCCCGGACCAGGTGACCGGCCCGCGCCGGCGTTCTGAGTCCCAGGGCCCAGAAGCCGCCGTCGGCCGCCGGTCCGAACCAGGCGTCGGTGCCGTCCCAGGTGATGCCGGTGAGCAGGTCGGACGTCAGCTGGGGTGTGTCCATGCCCACCAGGACCGCCGGACCGGACCGGCATCCGGTCAACGCGGCGGCGATCCGCTCGTCCAGGGGCCCGCGGGCCTGCGGGACGACGTCGAAACCGGCCGGCAGCCACGGCCCCGGCGCGCCGTCGAGGACGAGCACCCGGCGCGCCGCGGGGACGCGGGTGATCGTGTGCAGGGTGTCGGCCAGCGCCGCTTCGGCCAGAGCGGCGGCCTGACCGGGGGTGAAGGCCGGGGTGAGCCGGGTCTTGACGCGGCCCGGCAGGGGCTCCTTGGCGATCACCAGCAGGGTCGGCGGGTTCACCGTGCTCCTCCCCCGTCGCGCGACGTGGGAGCCGTGGGGCGTTCGTCGAGGACGCGGCGCATGTCCCGGACGGCGTGCCAGGTGCCGCGCCAGGTTCCGGTGACCTTGGAGCGCCCGGTGCGCGGGTGGTACGGGACGTCCGTCTCGCGCACGCGCCAGCCGGCGTCGGCCGCGCGGACGACCATCTGCAGGGGGTATCCGGAGCGCCGGTCGGTCAGGTCCAGCGCCAGCAGCTCGGTGCGACGGGCCGCGCGCATGGGACCCAGGTCGTGCAGGGGCAGGCCGGTGCGGCGGCGGATCAGGCGGGCGAGTTCGGCGTTGGCCAGGCGGGCGTGCGGTGGCCAGGCGCGGAAGGTGGTCGGGCGCCGTCGGCCGAGGACCAGGTCGGCGCCGCCCGTGGTGAGCGGGGCGACCAGCGCGGGCAGCAGCGCCGGGTCGAGGGAGGCGTCGCAGTCGCAGAAGCAGACGACGTCGGCGGTGGCCGCGGCCAGCCCGGCGTGGCAGGCGGCGCCGAACCCGCGGCGTGGTTCGCCGACCACGTGGGCTCCGTGGGCCCGGGCGGTCTCCGCGGAGCGGTCGGTGCTGCCGTTGTCGACCACGATCGCGCGCCAGTGGCGGGGGATCCGGCTCAGCACCCAGGGCAGGGCCGCCGCCTCGTTCAGACAGGGCAGCACCACGTCGACAGGGTCGGTGGAGGTCGGGGATTCGTCGATCACGTGACTCACCCTACGAACGCAAAAGGGGCATAAAGGATCTCGCGGCCTTACGGATCGCTGACGTCCGGTCCTGCTTACCGTTTGCTGACGTCTGTGCCCGGCCCGCGACACGTGTGGCCGCTCCGGTGCCAGACTCGTAGCCGTGAAACGTGTACTGGTCGTCGACGACGACCCGACCATCGTGGAAGTCGTCGCCTCGTACCTGACCCGGGCGGGCCTGGCCGTCACCGTGGCCACGGACGGGCCCGCGGCGGTCGCGGCCGTCGCCGCCGAACTGCCGGACCTGGTGGTGCTCGACCTGATGCTTCCCGGCATGGACGGCTTCGAGGTGTGCCGCCGTATCCGCGGGCGCGGCCCGGTGCCCGTCATCATGCTGACCGCACGCGGTGACGAGGAGGACCGCATCCTCGGCCTGGAGATCGGGGCGGACGACTACGTCACCAAGCCTTTCAGCCCCCGCGAACTCGTTCTGCGCGTGCAGTCCGTGCTGCGCAGGGCCGCGACCGCGCACACCACGGACCGGGACGGCGGCGCCGCCCACGAGATGCGGGCCGGTTCGCTCGTCCTGGATCCGTCGGCCCGCCGCGCCCGTCTGCGAGGGCGTGAACTCGCCCTGACGTTGCGCGAGTTCGACCTGCTGGAGTACTTCCTGCGCCATCCCGGGCAGGCCACGAGCCGCGAGGACCTCATGCACCGCGTGTGGGGGTGGGAGTTCGGGGATCTGTCCACGGTCACCGTCCACGTGCGGCGGCTGCGGGCGAAGATCGAGGACGATCCGGCACGGCCGCGGCTGATCAGCACGGTGTGGGGCGTCGGCTACCGCTTCGACGCGGATCCGGCGGGAGGGGCTCACGATGTGGCATGACACGATGCTGATCGTCCTGTACGCGACGATCGGCGCGGTGGGCGCCGGTGTGCTGGGCACGCTGGTGCTGAGGCTGCTGCGCAACCGGTCCCTGACGGTGTCGCTCGCCGTCGTCGCCGGTGTCACGGTCGTGGCGATGCTCTCCGGAACGATGCTCGTGGCCTGGGCGATGCTGCTGTCCGACCACGACCTGTGGGTCGTGACGACGGTCTGCTCGATCGCCGCCGTCGTCTCGCTGGTCGTCGCCCTCGTCCTGGGCCGGAGTGTCGTGCGCGGCAGCCGGGCGCTGGCCCGGGCCACCCGCGCGCTCGGTGAGGAGGGCGTCTTCACCCCGCCGGCTGCCGCGCCCACCGCGGAACTCGCCGAACTGGGCCGGGAACTGGCCGAGACCAGCGCGAAGCTCAGCGCCTCGCGTGAACGGGAACGCGCCCTGGAGGAGTCCCGCCGTGAGTTGGTCGCCTGGATCTCGCACGATCTGCGCACGCCGCTGGCGGGCCTCCAGGCGATGACCGAGGCGCTGGAGGACGGCATGGTCGCCGACCCGCACGTGTACCACGCCCGGATGCGCGCGGAGGTGGGGCGCCTCAGCGAGATGGTCGGCGACCTCTTCGAGCTCTCCCGCATCCAGGCCGGGGTGCTGACGCTGAGCACGACCCGGATGTCGGTGTACGACCTCGTCGACGACGCGCTGGCCGGAGCGGGCGCCTTGGCCGAGGAGCACGGCGTGCGGCTGGTGGGCGACGGCGTCGAGCCCGTTCCCGTCGAGGTGGACGGCCGTGAGATGACCCGGGTGCTGACCAATCTCCTGGTCAACGCGATCCACCGCACCCCCGCCGACGGTACGGTCGCCGTCTCGGCCCGGCGGGAGTCCGGTGACGTCGTCCTGGCGGTGACCGATGCCTGCGGCGGGATCCCGCCCGAGGATCTGCCCCGGGTCTTCGACACCGGCTGGCGCGGAACCGACGCCCGTACGCCACCGGCCGGGGCGGGTCTCGGTCTGGCCATCGTGCGCGGCATCGTCGAAGCCCACCGGGGCCGCGCGGCGGTGCACAACATCCCCGGCGGCTGCCGCTTCGAGGTGCGTCTGCCCGCCACCGCCTGAGGTCGCCCCTCCACCGGCCGCAAGGCCGGGGGCGGGGCTCCCCCGGTCCGGACGACCGGTCAGTCGCCGCGCAGCGGTGCCGTGGCGAACTCGGTCATCCCCTGGGCGAACGGCACGTTCGGCTTCCACCGCAGTTCCTCGCGCAGCCGGCGGGAGGAGGCGGTGATGTGCCGGACATCGCCCAGCCGGTACTCGCCCGTCACCATGGGGGTGCTTCCGCCCCGGGCGGCGGCCAGAGCGGCGGCGGCCTCACCCACCGTGTGCGGCTCTCCGCTGCCGACGTTGTAGGCCCGCGCCGTTCCCTCCGGCAGGGAGCGCAGTCCCGCGAGGGCCGCCAGGTTCGCCTCGGCGACGTCCCGGACGTGGACGAAGTCCCGCAGTTGTCCGCCGTCCTCGAACACGCGCGGCGGCTGTCCCCTCTCCAGCGCGGACCGGAACAGCGACGCGACCCCGGCGTAGGGGGTGTCCCGGGGCATCCCCGGCCCGTACACGTTGTGGTAGCGCAGGGCGGCCACGCGTCCGCCGGTCGCCCGGGCCCAGGAGGCGGCGAGGTGCTCCTGGGCCAGTTTGGTCGCCGCGTAGACGTTGCGGGGGTCGGTGGGCGCGTCCTCGGTGACCGGGCCGGGGGCGAGCCGGGCGCCGCACCGCGGGCAGGGCGGTTCGAACCGGCCCGCCTCCAGGTCGCTCACCACCCGGGGGCCCGGCCGGACCTGGCCGTGGCGCGGGCAGGTGTAGCGGCCCTCGCCGTACACGACCATGGAACCGGCCAGGACCAGGTGCGCAACGCCGGCCGCGGTCATCTCGGCCAGGAGCACGGCCGTCCCGAGATCGTTGCAGGCGACGTAGTCCGGGGCGTCGGAGACGTCCTTGCCCAGCCCGACCATCGCGGCCTGATGCAGGACGGCGTCGACTCCGGCGAGCGCGTCCGCGACGGCCTCCGCGTCGCGGACGTCGGCGCGGCGGAAGTCGACCCCGTCGGGAACCGCCGGTGGGGCGTGGTGGGCGGCGGGGAGCAGGGCGTCGAGCACGCGCACGTCGTGGCCGTTGCGCAGCAGAGCGTCGACGATGTGCGAGCCGATGAAACCCGCACCGCCGGTGACCAGGATGTTCATGCCGCGACCGTACGGCTGCGGGGCGCCGTACGGGGCAAGCGGGCGCGGTGCGTCAGGAGTTCGTAAGGCTTGTGCCGCCGGCGTCTCCGCGTCGTGTCCCCTGCCGGCCGCGACGCACCTTGCGGACCGGCACGAGTACCGCGGTCACCACGGCCACGCTCAGCAGGGTGAGCAGCCAGTTGCGTGCGTAGTCCAGCGGGAGCACCGAGGGGTTGCCGCGGGGCCCGGGACGGAGCAGCGGCGGCAGGGCGACCGCGGTCAGCGCGCCGGCCACCAGCAGGCCGCCGCGGACGGCCCCACGGGCCGGGCCGCGCACCGCTATCACGCCGATCAGCAGCACCGCGGGCGCGATCAGCGCGTCGTGCAGCAGCACCGCACCCGCCAGCCACACCACCACGCCGCTCAGGTCGCGCACTTCCAGCAACAGGGACACACCCGTGCACAGCAGGGCCAGGCCGAGCAGGCCGGTGACCACTCGCACCAGTCGCGTCGTCATGCCCCCAGCACCTCCAGCCGGCCGACCCACTTGGTCTGCAGGACGCCCGGCCGGTTCGGTGCGATCAGCCGCGCCGGGAAGCCGTGGTCGGGGGCGAGTTCCTCGCCGTCGAGGCGCAGGGCGAGCAGGGTCAGCGGATCGCGCGCGTGCGCGACGTCCAGCTCGGACACCCGGTATCCCCCACGGGTCTGCAGGGAGATCACGCGGACGCGAGCGTGGGCGGGCGCACCCGCCCGCTCCAGCAGGTCGGCGATCCGCACACCGCCCCAGTGCGCCGACTTGCTCCAGCCTTCCACGCACGCGATGGGCAACTCGGCCTCGTACTGCGGCAGTCCGCGCAGGCCGGACAGCGTGAGGACGTAGGGGCGGGGACCGTCGACCGTGAGCCGGTAGCCGTCCGCGGCGATCGTCCCCACGCCGGCCGCCGCGGCGGTCCGGTTGACCGGAAGTCCCTGCGGGCCCTTGTCCGGGTGACGTGGAGCGAGGAGGTCGAGGCCCTTGAGGGGTGTGAAGGACTGGCCGACGGTCGTCACCGTCACCGCGCCGGCCGCCAGACCCACCGCGGTCAGCAACGAGCGCCGGTCCCACACGTCCTCCGCGGGAAGAGCGAGCGTGCCGGCCGACCGCCGGCTCCAATGGTCCCTGATCTCCGGCGCCTTGACCGCGATGTGCAGGACCAGGGATCCGGTGACCACCCAGGCCAGGGCGTAGTGCACGGGGACGAACGAGAACGGCCACGGGTACCACTGGGCCGTGTTGAGCAGGCCGGTCGCCACCTCCAGGACGGCGGCCCCCACCAGCAGTGCGACCGACAGGCGTTCCAGCGCGTGGCGCGGCGAACGGACGGGCGGCCAGGCGAACAACTTCGGGTACACGGTCCACAGCTTGGCGAGCAGCAGCGGGACGGCGGCGATGCCGGAAGCGACGTGCAGGCCCTGGGTGACCCGGTACCCCCAGATGGGACGGCTGGGGAATCCGGACGGCCACGTCGGAGGGTGCTGCATGAAGTGGCTGATCAGCCCGGTGACGAAGCACAGCGCGAAGGCGGCCGCGAGCCACCGGCCGATCACGGTGGCCGTACGGGGGTCGTGGAGCCTGCCGTGGAACCGGGGTGGGAGCAAGCGTGGTGTCATGTCTCCCATCCCACTGCCTGCTCGCGGGCGCCGGAACCATCAAACCCTTACGGGGCGGGGACGTCTACGCGCGGCGCGGTGACGGGCGAACCGGGCCCGGACGGGTGTCTTACGGACCTCTGACGTCCGCCGGTGAGACGGCCCCGCGCGACACACGTCGATCTAGCGTGGCACCGGTGAACCGCGCCTCTCTTCGTGATCTGTGCTCCGCCGCGCTCGCTGCCGGTCTGGTGACCGCGGCGATCCTCGTCGGACGTCACATCGACGACTTCCGTGACTCGCTGAGAGTCGGCTGGCCGCCGCTGCTGGCCGACTTCGACCCGCACGTCGGCCCGGGCACCCCCGCGGCCGTCCTCCTGGCGGTCGCCGGCGTCGCGTACGGGCCGCGGGTGTCGGCGGGCCTGCCGTGGCGGGCCCTGACCCTGGGCGCCTGGCTGACGTCCATGGCCTGGATCTGGTCCCTGGCACTGATCGACGGCCCGCACACGGGGGTCGCCGTGCGCCTCACGACCCGCCACGAGTACCTGCGGGTCATCGACCGCTTCCACGACATCCCGGCGGCGCTGGGCGGCTTCACCCAGCACATCCTGCTGGACTCCCCGGACAACTGGCCCGCCCACGTCGCGGGCCATCCGCCCGCCGCCACCGTGACCTTCGTCCTGCTGGACCGGGTGGGTCTGCACGGCGGCGGCTGGGCCGGGGCGTGGTGCATCACCGTGGGCGCCAGTGCCTGTGCGGCGGTCCTGATCGCCGTGCGCGCACTCGCCTCGGAGACACTGGCCCGTCGAGCGGCACCCTTCGTGGTCCTCGCCCCGGCCGCCGTATGGATGGGCACGTCGGCCGACGCCTACTTCGCGGGGGTGGCGGCGTGGGCCGTCGCCCTGCTCGCCGTGGCCGTCACCAGGCGCTCGTGCGGGGTGGCCGCCGTCTCCGGGCTGCTGTTCGGCCTCACCTGCTACCTCTCCTACGGCTTGACCCTGTTCGCCCCGATCGCCGCGAGCGTGCTGTTCCTGGGGCGTCGGGGTCTGCGGGCCCGGCCCGTGCTGGGGCTGGCCCTCGCGGCGGGCGCGGCGGTCGTCCCCACGCTGTTCACCCTGGCCGGCTTCGACTGGTGGGAGGCGTACCGGCTGCTCGTCACGCGGTACTACCAGGGGGCGGGAGGGGTCCGCCCGTACGGCTACTGGGTGTGGGCCAACCTCGCCTGCACGGTCGTCATCACCGGTCTCGCCACCTCCGCGGGTCTGGCCCGCGCCGCCGGGATGCCCGCGCGGCTCCGGCGGGGCGCGCCTGCACCCCACGACGAGGCCCGGGCACGACTGGCGCTCCTCGTCGGCGCCGCGTGCCTCGCCATCCTCGTCGCCGACCTGTCCGGCATGAGCAAGGCGGAGACCGAACGCATCTGGCTGCCGTTCGCGATGTGGCTGTTGCCGGCATGTGCCTACCTGCCGAGGGCGCGGGGCTGGCTGTGCGCACAGGTGCTCGTCGCTCTGACCGTCAACCACCTGCTGTCCACCGGCTGGTGACGCCCGACCGGGATGCCACGAGCGGCATCGGTCCGGTAGCGTGCGGGTCATGTCGAGTCCTGAGTCGGACGAGGTGGGGGCTCACGGTCACGCCGTCAGCCCCCTGAACCACTGATTCCGTAACGCTGCCGTCGCGCCGCTCCGTGTGGCGGGACGCGTGCGCGGTGGGGGCTGGCCGCGGTGACGAGATGACCTCTCGCGCTTCTCCTCACCTCGGAGCCACTCGATGCCTCTCCCCCTGTACCTCCTTGCCGTGGCCGTCTTCGCCATGGGCACCTCGGAGTTCATGCTCGCCGGCCTCCTGCCGGACATCGCCTCGGATCTCGGCGTCTCGGTCGGGACAGCGGGCTCCCTCACCTCGGCCTTCGCGATCGGCATGATCGTCGGCGCCCCGCTCGTGGCCGTGCTCGCCCGCGGATGGCCCCCGCGGGCCGGCCTTCTCGGGTTCGTCCTCGTCTTCACGGCAGCCCACGCCGTGGGTGCCGTCACCACCGGCTTCCCCGTCCTGTTCGCCACCCGGGTCGTCGCGGCCGTCGCGAATGCCGGGTTCCTCGCCGTGGCCCTGACGGCGGCCGTCGCGCTCGTCCCACCTGCCCGGAAGGGACGCGCGCTGGCGGTGCTGCTGTCCGGCACGACGCTGGCCACGGTCGCCGGTGTCCCGGGCGGGTCCGCGCTCGGCGCTCTGCTCGGCTGGCGTGCGACGTTCTGGGCCGTGGCCGTTCTCTGCCTCCCCGCCGCCCTCGGCATCCTCCGGGGCGTCCCGGCCGGACGTGATGAGGCGGGGGCTGCGGGACGGCCCGCGCTGCGCGCGGAACTCGCCCAGCTCACGAGGCCGCCGCTGGTCCTGGTGATGCTGCTCGGCGCGCTGGTGAACGCGGCCACCTTCGCAAGCCTCACCTTCCTCGCCCCCGTCGTCACCGATAGCGCCGGACTGGACGAGTGGTGGATCTCCGTGGCCCTGGTGGTCTTCGGCGCCGGCTCGTTCGCCGGCGTCACCGTCGCCGGCCGGCTGTCCGACCGGCGTCCGGGCCGGGTCGTCGCTCTCGGCGGCCCGTTGCTGTTCGTCGGCTGGCCGTCCCTGGCGCTGCTCGCCGACGTGCCGATCGCCCTGTTCCTCCTGCTGTTCGTGCAGGGCGCCCTGTCGTTCGCCCTGGGCGGCACGCTCATCGCGCGGGTCCTCCACGAGGCGGCAGGAGCCCCCACCATGGCCGGCTCCTACGCGACGGCGGCGCTCAACGTGGGTGCCGCGGCCGGTCCCGTCGCGGCTGCGGCCGCCCTCGGTTCCCCGGCCGGGGAGTCGGGGCCCCTGTGGATGAGCGGACTGCTGGTAGCGGTCGCGCTGCTCGTCGCGTTCCCCGCCCTCCCCATCATCACGGCCGGCCGGAGCGGCGAGGTCCCCGGGTGACGGCCTTCGCGGTGAACGGACGGTGCGGGCACCGTCCTCGCCGAAGTCGGCCCGCGCGGTGCCGGCGACGTGGGGCGTCATGCCGGTCGTCCGGTCCAGGAAGAGCAGACGTCCCGCTGCCGCGGCCCTTCCGCGGGCGACATGCGTCACCCGCGCCCCCTGGGAACTCAGACGTCGGAATCCACAGTCGCCAGTTGAAGGCGGCCCAGCCAGGCGGCACGGGAGGCGGTGCCCCGCACGGCACGGACAAGGGTGCAAAAGGTGGCGGAGAGGGCGGCGGAGTGCCCCCGGCGCAGCAGCCCGACCACCCCTGAGCCCGCCGCACGACCCGGCCGAACGGCCCCGCCCGGGGCCGTTCGGCGCGTCACGACCCGCCGGGCCGCTCGCGGACCTGCTCACCAGCCCCGGCCGAGGACGCAGAACTCGTCCCCCTCGGGTCGACCTCACCGCCTCCGGATCCATACGCGGGCCGTCCCACGGAGCCCGATCCGGTCGCGCGACGCTCGGCCGGACCGACCCGGCTGCCCCCCGCGGAGTCGGCGATCGCCGGTCAGGGTGCAATCGCCCGCGGCCGTGCGCGTTGGGCGGGACGGGAATCGCATGGCGGCCTAGCGTGGGCCGGTAACGATTTCGGCGGTCCGCCGCCGGATCCGGACCCCAGGGAGGTTCCCCACCATGACTGTCCCGATCCCCGACCTCACCGGCGACTACGTCCTCGACCCGGCCCACACCCGGATCGGCTTCGTCGCCCGCCACGCCATGGTCACCAAGGTGCGCGGCGCCTTCCACGAGTTCGAGGGCACCGCCCACCTGGACGGCGCCGACCCGGCCCGGTCCAGCGGCCAGGTGGTCATCAAGGCGCAGAGCATCGACACCGGCGTGGAGCAGCGCGACCAGCACCTGCGTACCAACGACTTCCTGGACGCCCCCAACTTCCCCGACATCACCTTCCGCACCACCGAGGTCGAGCAGCGGTCCGACACCGAGTACCGGGTCACCGGCGAGCTCACCATCAAGGACCTGACCAAGCCGGTCACCATCGACTTCGAGTACACCGGCAACGCCGTCGACCCGTTCGGCAATCTGCGCGTCGGCCTGGAGGGCTCGCTGACCATCTCGCGCAAGGAGTTCGGCGTGACCTGGAACGCGGCCCTGGAGGGCGGCGGCGTACTCGTCGGCGACAAGATCGTCCTGGAGTTCGACATCTCCGCGATCAGGCAGGGTTAGCGACAGCGCGGGCCCCGCCGGCACACCTGCCCCGGCGTGCGGAGCGACCACGCGGCGCGGTCCCGGGAACCGGGCCGCGTCCCCACGTCCGTGCGCCGCCCGCGGTCCGTCATCCGGTGGGCGTGCCGATCCGCAGCCGGTTGCCGTCGGGGTCCCGCAGCTCGATCTCACGCGCCCACGCCGCGTCGCTCACCGTCACACCGAACTCTCGGGCGAGGGTGTCGACATCCCGCACGCGGAGGTAGACCAGCGTGCCGGGCCGGGCGTCGCCGCGGTGCTCCGACAGGAACAGCCGCATCCCGCCCCGGGCCACCTCGACGAACGCGGGGAGTCCCGGCTCGAAGCGGTGCTCCCACTGGTGGGAGAAGCCGAGCCGCGCGTACCGGGCGACCGCCGCCGCGGCGTCCTCGACGCGCAGAATGGGGATGACTTCCTCGTCCATGGCGCCATCGTCGCAGACCCGTCGGGACGCCCCCGCCTCGCAGGGCGCCTGCCGCTGCCCGTCACGTACCCGCTGTCCTCGCCGAGCGCTCTTGAGCACGAATACCAGGCAGTCGGGCACACTCCTCGGCTCCGGCCAGGCTCCCGTCCAGGGCCAGGAGCGAGAGGAGTTGCACGGGCCGGCCGGCCCTGGCCGCGGCCTCCGCTTTGTGATGGCCGTCGAGGAGGAAGTGCGTCAGCCCCCAGTGCCGGTGATGGTCGTCCGGCATGCCGACGGCGGGTTCGCACACGTCCAGTGTCGACACCGCGACAGCAGTCGGTACGTGCCCCCGCATCATGAGCGTGACGTACTCCTCAACGCGCTCCCTCTCGTTCCAGGTCGGCGGAACCATGGGCACGACGAACTCGTAGAGGTGCGCGGAGGGGTCGACCGCGGTTTCGAAAGTCCGGTAGTACGGCGTGTGCGGATACTCGGGCAAGCCCCAGAACCGGTCCAGCCCCCACGTGGTCACCTGTTCCCCGCTGAAGTAGTCCCCGTCCTGCCCGGGGACCACAAGACGGGGGTTCACGCGGAGCAGCATCGGAAGGTACTTCCCCTGCGGCAACAAGGCCGCGAACACATCGATCACGCCGCTGTCGACCGGGTCGGACAGTGTCCCGGCGAGCCGCTGCCTCACGCGCTCCGACGACAACGTCTGCCGTGCGGTGTCCAGTCGGCGGAACAGCAGAGGGCACGTTCCGCACCAGGCGCTGAGTTCGAAGGCCGGCGCGCCGTCGACCACCAGCAAGCGGCGTCCCGGGCCGGCACCGCTCCCCCGCCGCTCCTCCTCGAAGCGCAATCGCGCCTCCGCGGCGGGAACACCGAGGGCGAGCTGCCGGCCGAAATTGATCACCATGGGTCGACAGTAGTGGGCTCTACGCGGTGGCTCCCGTCGTTGGAGGTCCCTGTGACAAGCGTTTTCCCGCACGGCGCAGTACTGTGTGCGCGGTTACTCACGATCGTTCCTGTCGCTCTGCCTTCGTACGACCGTCGCGAAATGACCGGTTGGAGCGCAGAGGTCGAGCATCGCAGCGTCGGCCGGCGCGATCGGGAGGCTTCGGCGGGCAGCGGTGGCGTGGTGTGCCACTCCGTCTGCCGGTCGGTGGGCACCGCCTTGGTTGATCGAATGGGGGCCAGCTATGCCTTGGGGGCGGCGACGGAAAGAGTCTGCACCCGCACCACGAGCAGAGACGGACGACCTGGCGTTCGAACTCGCCCGGGCCGACTTCCAGATCCTCACCCGGGTGATCGAGCACGCCGGACAACGTCTGGAGACGGACGGCGGCGCGGACGCGCAGACGATCCGCAACGCCAGCGGGGCGGAGCTGCTCCCCGTCCTCCACGCCCGGGCCGAGGCCGCGTCGGCATCCGGCGCCGAGGGCGTCCCGATGCTGGTCGGCGAGATCCGTCATGTGGAAGCCGCGGTGATCAACCTGCAGTCCTACGGCGGCCACGAGACCGTACTGTGCGAAGGGCACAGCCTGTTGGAGCGGCTGGCCGCGCTCGCCCGGGAGGCGCGCACCGGGCGGACCGTGGACGGCGTGCTGAGACTTTCCCATCCGCAAGCCCCGTGCGGGTGACGCTGACGCGGGGAGGTGAAGGGCCCGGACCGTCCGCTGCGCTGCCACCGTCGGCAGCCGCGGTCTCAGCTCCGAGCCCTTGCGGCCCAGCGTCCGAGGACCGGCTCGGCCAGCAGCCTGGCCGGGGAACAGAGGGTCTGGCCGTGCTGGGCGAAGAGCGCGTCGCGTGAGTCGAAACGACCAAGGTCTGCCAGGACATGGGCGGACAGGTCGCAGCCCTTCACGGTGACGTCATCGCCGGTCCTGCTCCCGGGGGCCCCGGGTGCGGTACCGCCGGTGGCCGCCCCGGTCGGGCAGACGGTGACCCCGTCCCAGTCGACGGCCGTCCGGGACAGCGCCTCGAACAGCGTCTCCGGTCCACTGTTGGTGAAACCGCCGTCGGCCCGCCTGCTCGAACGGCTCAGGTCACCGAAGATCTCGGACGCCGTCAGCCACCCCTGGCGCATCCCTCCGTCCTCACCTGTACCGTCCGGAGCCGCCCCGTCCTCCGCCTCGTCCTCCGCCTCGTCCTCCGCCCCGACGAGGAACTCCGGCCAGGCCAGCACGACACGATCGGGCACGATCCGCCGCATGCGCGGGAAACGCGGGTACCAGAACGCCCCGTCCACCAGCAGGCCCCGCACCCGGGTCGCGGTCCCGCTGGCCCTGGCGACCGCCTCCAGGACCGCGAGCCGCTGGCTGCACGAGCCTCGGCCCCGGCCGAGCACCTCGGACACCGGTCGCTCGTCCTGCACGGAGTAGACGGGACGCACCGCGCCGGTGATCACACCGTGCGCTCGCCGGAGCATGTCGATCCGGGCACCGGCCCCGGAGCCGACTTCTCGCTCCGGGCGCGGTGTCGCCGTGTCGATGCAGCGGAGCAGTGTGGCGACACGGTCATCCGTCCAGTCGAGAATGGCCGTCGGCGCCGTGCTCCCGGTCACGTCCCGTGGGGCGTCGATGGGCGCGCGTCTTCTCGGTGTCAGCAGCGAACTGGTCATGGCAGTGGTTCCTCCCCCGCCGGGTGAGCAGCACGCCGGCCCGACTCATACCGGCAGAGCTTTTGAACGCGTTCAACTCGTTGGGCGGGCTGCGAGTCCGGCGATGTCAGTGCGCTGACGTAGTCTTCCCGCCACCTCACACCGACCCGGAGGACCGAAGAACGTGTCCAGCTCGTCCCCGTTCCCGCTGCCCTTCCACGCATCCCGTTCCCTGGCGTTCGCACGGCCCCGGACGGTACGGGAGCTGCAGATGATGGAGTGCAGCGCTCACATCCGGGCGAAACCGGGGTGGGTCGGCAAGACGAACGATCCGGGCATCGTCGCGCAGTGGACGCGGGAAGCGGTCGCCCAGGGGCTGACCGAAGCGCAGGTCGGTTTCGTCATCGCGGAACTCGCGCACTACGCCGCGCTGCGCGACGAGCGAACGGGCATCGAAGTGGCCGCCGTGGACGGGGTGTGGCAGTCGGACACACTGATAGACGACGCCCTCCGAGCGCGTCTGCGCGACGCCGTCAGGGTGGTGGAGGACGTTCCCGAGGCAGAGCTGGACTGGCATCCGGGATCGGACGAGCAGGTGCTGGACCTCGTGCATCCTTCGCTGTTCTGCCTGGTGAAGGGTGTGAGCCCCGCACCGGAGCGGGCTTGGCGGAACCCGACGGACCGCTACTCTAAGCACGAGTTCTCCGAACGCTTCCAATGGCTGCCCACGGACGTCGACGTCAGTGACGAGGGTGACGTCACCTTCCGCTCCTACGTCAACAACGTGCACCCCGAGAAGCACCGGGAACTGGCCGCCGTCCTGCCGGAGTTGTTCGCCCGGATGCGACCGCTGTGGGAGAACGTGCTCACCGACCTGCGGCATCCGCGCCCCCTGCGGATCGAAGCCGATCCGTACGGTTGGTACGACTCGGAGCCCGTGTATCCGGACAAGGCTTCCTACCGTGACGAAGCGGCCTACACGGAGGCCTACCGTGCGTGGCAGCTCGCCCTTGACGCATGGTGGGAGAACCGCCGTCCGGTCGTTCCGGACGCCCCCTCCTTCACACCGCCCGCGGTGCCCGACGAGTCCGCACGAGTGGACCTGCGCGGTCGTCGCCTCCAGGTCATCGTCAAGCTCGCCACGCTGCATCTCACCCCGGAGAAGCCCGAGTATCCCGGCGGCTCCTGGCATGTGGAGGGGATGCTGAACGAACGGATCGTCTCGACCGGCATCTACTACTGGGACAGCGAGAACATCACCGAGAGCCGGCTGAGTTTCCGCACGGCACTCGACGACCCGGACTACGAGCAGAACGACGACAACGGCCTGCGCGAGGTCTACGGCCTGGAGGACGAGGACGCGCTGAACCAGGTGCTCGGATCGGCGCCGACCCCGGCCGGCCGCTGCCTGGCGTTTCCGAACATCCTGCAGCACCGCGTCGGCTCGTTCCGCCTGAAGGACCCCGCACGGCCGGGTCACCGCAAAATTCTCGCGTTCTTCCTGGTCGATCCGTCGGAGAGGATCGCCTCTACGTCCGACGTGCCCCCGCAGCAGCCGTGGTCCGGCACCTCCACCATGACGCTCGACCAGGCCAAGGCCTTTCGCGAAGAACTCATGCGGGAACGCAAGTTCTTCGTCGACGAACACAACGAGCAGCTCTACGAGCGGGAGTTCTCCCTCTGCGAGCACTGAGCTCTCCCGCGAGACCGCGTACGCCCTACGAGCTGGTCGCATGCGACGATCAGGCCGTGAAGACACCCGACCTGGCAGCCGTGACAGGGCTCTTGACCGACGCCCTGTCCGTGGTGGCGGCCGATGCTCCGACCCAGACCGCCTGGCTCGACCGGCACCGTGTGGACGCGGACGAGATCGCCCTCGACTTCGAGCACGCCTTCAGGGTGTCCGGCCGGCTGGCGGAGCACCGGCAGATCAGCGAGTCCGTCGTCGACGCACTCCGGGAGATCGACGCGGTGTTCGCCGGCATGAGCGGCCAACAACACGCCGAGCGGTGGACGCGGAGCGCGCTGGGAGATGACGTTGGGTGGAGCCTGGTACGGCAATTGGCCCGTCACGCCCTCACCGGGATGACCGGCGGGTGGGAAAGGCCGCTGCCGTCCCTCCAGGTGATCCGGTGAGCTCACAGGGCGGCTCGTTCGCAGCACACCGCCCGGCTGCCCCGTTCACGGTCCGTGGGGCAGGGCCCCTGCCTCGGGGACATCGAGGTCGCTGTAGAGCCTCTGGCGCTGGGCGGATGTGAGGGTGCTGCTGAGGTGCGCCAGCGTGCTGCCGGCCGGGCCGGGAGCGGCCTTCAGGACACCGCGCATGATCGCGGCGCGCGTGGCCGGCGGCAGGGCGGGCAGCATCTTGCGCAGGTCGGCCGCGGACTGCTCGGGCGTACGGGAGGCCTGGAACGCCGCGAAGACGGCTCCGAGCTCGTCGTCGTCGACGGCCTGCCACAGCGCGGGCATGGCGACGGTCTCTTCCAGGTGGAGATGCGCGAGGTAGGCGCTGATCATTTCGTTGAGCGCCAGATAGAGCTGGTGCTGCGCTTCCGGCAGCGCCTCGGACGGTGTCGCGGGGAGCGCGCGGGCGCGCTCGTCCAGGCCCGTGAAAGTGGCGTCGAGACGGATGTGCTCGGCGTCCAGGGCGTCGGCCGCCTCCGGCGCGCAGGCACGCAGGAGCTCGTGGATGTAGGCGTCCTCGTGATCGGCGTGCTCCCGGAGTTCCCCGGTCATCGCCAGGCACTGCTCCGCCAGGTCGGCCGCGACGCCGACCTGGGTGATGTCGGCCGCCCCCAGCTCGGTCGCGAGGGCGAACAGCCGGGCGCGCTGTCCCAGGTGCACGTTTCGGTAGAGGTCGATCTTCGGCATGGCCGGTCCTTGCTTGACTGTTCCACTGACGACATCATGTTGCGATAGCGACAACTTGTTGTCAATAGAAGGCGAGCCGGCCGGGAGCTCCCACGCCGCGATGCGCCGGCCACCGCCCCGGCTTAGGTTGGGACACGGAGCAGCTCGCACCCACGCCGGGAGAGGTGAGACCCATGGCGAGCGAGCACACACAGGAACACGCGCATGAGCACGCACTGACCGAACGGCTCCGCTCCTCGCTCCGCGGCGAGGTGATCGACCGCAGCCATCCCGGTTACGACGAGGCGCGCACCGTGTGGAACGGGTTGATCGACCGCCGGCCCGCTGTGGTGGCCAGGTGCAGTGGGACAGCCGACGTGGTCGCGGCGGTGGCGGCCGCACGCGAGCACCGGCCGGTCGTGAGCATCCGCGGCGGCGGGCACCAGGTCGCCGGCAGCGCCGTGTGCGACGACGGCCTGGTGATCGACCTGTCACACATGAAGGGCGTGCACGTCGACCCGTCGGCCCGCACGGCGCGCGCCCAGGCCGGTGTGACGTGGGGCGAACTGGACCGTGAGACGCAGCTGCACGAATTGTTCACGCCTGGTGGGGAGATCTCGGCGACGGGGGTCGCGGGCCTCACGCTCGGCGGCGGTTTCGGCTTCGTGATGCGGACGTTCGGATTGAGCTGCGACAGCGTCCGTTCGATGGAGATCGTCACCGCGGACGGCACGGTGCGCACCGTGGACCGGGAGGAAGAACCCGACCTCTACTGGGCGTTGCGCGGCGGAGGACGCGGCCTCGGGGTCGTGACGTCCTTCGAGTTCGGGCTCCACGCCCTCGGCCCGGAGGTGGCAGGGGTGCTGGTCCTCCACCCGTACGAGCATGCCGAGGACGTGCTGCGGGCCTGGCGGGACGCCACGTACACCGCGCCCGGGACGGTCACGCCGGAGCTGCTGCTCTGGAGTGTCCCCGCCGACCCCGCGATCCCCCAGGAGCTGCACCGGACGAACTGCGTGATGGTGGGCGCCGTGTACGGCGGGCCTCCGGGTGACGGGGCCACCGCCGCGCTGGCGCCGCAGCGGCAACTGGGGCCACCGCTGATGGACTTGAGCGGGACTCTGCCGTACGTCATGCTCCAGGGCGCGAACACCTGGCGGTTCCCCGACGGCGAACGCTACTTCATGAAGTCCCACTTCATGGAGGAGCTGACGGACGAGGCCATCCGGACGCTGCTCGACTGGGACTCCCGCCGGCCCACTCCGGAGAGCCTGATCGTCGTTCGGACCCTCGGCGGTGCTGTGGCCGACGTGGATCCGGACGACAGCGCGTTCGCGCACCGGTCGGCACGCTTCAACGTCAGCATCGACGCGGGCTGGCAGGACCCGGCGATGGACGAGGCGGCGATCGGGTGGGCGCGCTCGGCCTGGGACGCGATGAAGCCGTTCTCCAGCGGGGGCGCGTACGTCAACTTCGCCGGGCTCGGCGAGGACGCCGGCGACCTGCGCGGCGCGGTCTTCGGCTCGCACGAGGGGCGCCTCGAGGGCATCCGTGCGGCGTACGACCCGGAGGGCCTGTTCGCACCGGCGGCGCGCATGCCGTGATCGGCACCGGCCGCACGCCTGCCGTGGACGCCAACTCCGGGCCCCCGGCGGTCACTTCCGCGGCGCGCCGGAGTCTCGGTCAGCGGGCAGGGTCGGCATCGTCGCGCAGGTACTGGTTGACGGTGCGCAGGACGGCCCGAGCGGTCGCGAGGTCCTCGGGCTCGATCAGCGCGGTCAGCGGCTCGTGCGCCTCCGCCTCCCTCCGCGTGATGCGTTCGAGCACCTGCCGTCCCGTCGCGGTCACCGTCAGCAGGGGCGACGTCTTGTGGTCGGGGTTCGTCCCGCCCGCCACCAAGGCGTCGTCCAGCAGCTCGTTGACGACCCGCTGGACGGCCTGCCGGGAGATGCCGAGCCGGCGGGCGGCCTGCGGGGCGGTCATCGGCCCGCCGGACAGCACGCTGAGCAGCTGCCACCGCGCCTGGGTCTGGCCTTCGGCCGCCGCGATGGCCTCCCCGTTCCTGCGCAGCCGCCCCGCGGCCTCGAACACGTCCGCGACCAGCAGCGGGAACTCGCGCACCATGGACTCTCCAGCTCGACAACGAACTGCCGCTTCGCAACGGCATTGTCACTTCGGTCCATGTCTACCACGCCGGAACGCCGCCGCGGCGTGCGAGCGCGTGCGCTCAGCAGGAACTGCTGCAGGACGACGAACTGCTGCTGCACGAGGACGAGCTGCTGCCGCACGACGAGGAACTGCTGCCGCACGACGAGGAACCGGAGCCACAGGACGAGGAACTGCCGCACGAGGAGCCGCCACCCGAGCAACCACCGGACGAGCCGTCGCCGGACGAGCCGTCGCCGCCACCCGGCGCCCACCAGGACCAGTCGTCGACCGGGCTCCCGGCGCCGTGCGCCGTCGACGCGCCGTACGTACCGCCTGCGGCACCGGCACCACTGCCGGTCGGCCACGCTCCACGCCGCGCCGCGGCGCCGGAGCCGTGCGCCGCCGCCCGTGCACCCAGGTCGTCCCAGGCGCGGTGCCACGCCCGGCGCACCAGCCAGGTCACCAGCGTGACGAGCACCAGGACGAACCCACCCACCCACATGAATGCGATCAACACAGCGTCCCCCTTACGCCGGGCCGCGCCCGGATTGCCCGCAGTATGCCCGGCACGGGGGTGACCGGTACCGCTTCTTGAGCAAGTCCAGAGCTTCGGCGCAGCCCGCCTCCGCGCCACGGGCCGGCGCCTGAGGCGTTCCGGAGGAACCACTTCTTACCGAGGGGTAGGCCGAGCGCCGCCCCTTGTTATACATTCCGTCTAACAAGAGGGCCCGGCGGTGGAACCCGCCGCGCGTCACCTCGTGGCCGCGTCACGCCCGGCGGCACCTCCGCGGACCCGGCGGAGCGGCCCTGGCGCACCGGACGGCCCTCACATCCCGATCGCATGCGCCACAGACGGAGACGGACCGTCACTCGAGACTGAGGAGTTGAGAGCATGGCAAGCAGCACGGCCCGGCCCCGAGTCGAGGGCGACACCCGGACCGGCGGAGTCGCCGGCCGGCTGCTCGACTCGGCCGCGACCCTGTCCTACGACCCCGCGACCGAGGTGGACTGGGAGACACCGCTCGACAAGGACTTCCACGGCGCCAGCCCGGAGTGGAGCACCCTGTACGGCACGTCGTACTGGAACGAGCTCTCCGAGGCGCAGCGCAAGGAGCTGACCCGGCAGGAAGCCGCCTCCGTGGCCAGCACCGGCATCTGGTTCGAGATGATCCTCCAGCAGCTGATCCTCCGGGACGTCTACGCCAAGGACCCGACCGACGAGACGGTCCAGTGGGCGCTCACCGAGATCGCGGACGAGTGCCGGCACTCGATCATGTTCGCCCGTGGCGCCCGGAAGCTCGGGGCGCCGGCCTACCGGCCCCGCCGCCTGGCGCTCGAACTGGGCCGCGCCTTCAAGACGTTGGCGTTCGGCGAGGCCGCCTACGCGGCCATCCTCGTCGCCGAGGAAGTCCTCGACGTCATGCAGCGCGACTGGATGCGGGACGAGCGGGTCGTGCCGTTCGTGAGGACCATCAACAACATCCATGTGGTCGAGGAGTCCCGCCACATGAAGTTCGCCCGCGAGGAGACCCGGCGGCATCTGGCGAAGGCCGGGCCGGTCCGCCGGCACGTCCACGCGTTCGTGATCGCCGTGGCGGCGTACGTCATCGTCACGAGCATGGTGAACGAGTCCGTCTACGCCAACGCCGGACTCGACCCCGAGCGCGCACGCGCCGAGGCACGCGCCAACGAGCACCACAAGGCGATGATGCGCTCCAGCTGCGCCGGCCTGATGGAGTTCCTCGCCTCGGCGGGGCTGCTGACCAAGCCGGCGCTGGCCTTCTACCGGCGTGCGCACCTGATCTGACCGACCCACCGGCAGCGTTCGAGCAGAGCGGACCCATGACCTACGCCATCACCCAGACCTGCTGCGCCGATGCCACCTGCGTCGCCGTCTGCCCGGTCAACTGCATCCACCCCACCCCCCAGGAGCGGGCGTTCGGCAGCACCGAGATGCTGTACGTGGACCCCAGGGCCTGCATCGACTGCGGCGCGTGCGCCGACGCGTGCCCGGTGGACGCCGTCTTCCCCGTGGACCGGCTGACCGGCCCCCAGAAGGCGTACGCAGACATCAACGCCGCCTACTTCGCCGAGGCACCGGCACCCGAACTCCCCGCGGGGAGCCCCAACTTCCACGTCTGGGACAGGCCCGTCTTCGACCGGGTCCTGCCGGCGGACTTCCGGCCGTTGCGTGTCGCCGTCGTCGGCACGGGGCCGGCCGGCATGTACACCGCCCAGGACCTACTGCTGCACACCGACGCCGAGGTCACCCTCGTCGACCGGCTGCCGGTCGCGGGCGGGCTCGTACGGTTCGGCGTCGCCCCCGACCATCCGACGACCCGGCAGATCGGCGACACCTTCGCCCGCTTCCACGCCCACCCGCGGGTGCGGATGCTGCTGGGGCTGGAGGTCGGCGCACACGTGTCGGCGCAGGAACTCGCCGCCCACCACGACGCGGTGGTGTACGCGGTGGGGGCGTCGGCCGATCGTCGGCTCGGTCTCCCCGGGGAGGATCTGGCGGGCAGCCTGTCCGCCACGACGTTCGTCGCCTGGTACAACGCTCACCCGGACGTCGCCCCCGACGCGGTCGACCTGTCCGCCGAGCGCGTGGTCGTGGTGGGCAACGGCAACGTCGCCCTGGACGTGGCCCGCATCCTGGTCGGCGACCCCGAACAGCTCGCCGGTACCGACATCGCCGACCACGCGCTGCGCGCTCTGCGCGACTCCTCCGTGCGCGAGGTCGTCGTCCTGGGCCGCCGGGGCCCGGAGAACGCCGCCTGCACGCGGCCGGAACTGCTCGCCCTGACACACCTGCCCGGTGTGGACCTGATCGTCGACGACCACGACCCACGGATCGGCCGTGCCATCGACGCCGCCGGCCCGCACGAGATCGCCGCGGTGCTGCGGGAGGTGCGGCGCGAAGAGGTCGACTGGTCGCGGGCGCCCGGTGCGGGCCGACGTATCGTGCTGCGCTTCCATTCCGCGCCCACGGAGATCGTGGGAAGCGACGAGGCGGCGGTGCGGGCCGTGCGCGTCACCGGCGCACGCGGGCAGGCCCTGGTGCCGGCCACGTCCGTGCTGCGGGCCATCGGCTACCGGGGCACGCCGGTACCCGGTCTGCCGTTCGACGAGGCGACGGGCACCGTTCCGCACGACGAGGGCCGGGTCGCCGGTGTGCCGGGCGCCTACGTCGTCGGATGGATCAAGCGCGGTTCGTCCGGGGGCATCGGCGCCAACCGGGCGTGCGCCGCCGAGACGGTCGGCAGCCTGCTCGCCGACGCCGTCGCCGGCGTCCTCGTGCCGCCCGCCCACTCGGCGAGATCCTTCCAGCGGCTGGCCCGCCGCCGGGCCCCGCGTCTCGTCGACGCGCGGGGCATGGCGGCCATCGACCGGGCCGAGCGCCAGCGCGGCGGAGCGGACGGCAGACCCCGCAGGAAGCTGGCCACGGTGACCGAACTGGTCACGGCGTCACGACGTGGACGGGTCTTCTGACGACCGGGAGGGCTCACTCCCGCGCAGCACGCCCAGGACCTGAACACGCAGACGGCTTCCGGCCATGCGAGCGGCTCACCGCCTGAGTACGCGTACTCAGGCGGTCCGAGCTGTCCTACCCTGCTCCACGAAGATCGGCCGACGTCACACTGAACCGCCTTGGTCCCGACCGAAGAGGTTCCGATGAGCCGTCCCCTCACCCTGCGCTCCGCAGACGCCGACGACATGGTGTGGATCCATGAACTCCGGCACCGCGTCTACGCGGAGGAGCTCGGACAGCATCCGCGCAACAGCGAGGGGCGGCTGGTCGACGGGTTGGACGGTGACAACGTCTACCTGGTCGCGGCGCGCGGCGCGGACCGTGCCGGGTTCGTGAGCGTGACGCCGCCGTGGGTGGGACGGTACGGGCTGGACAAGTACCTGACCCGGGCCGAACTCCCGCTCCTGGACGGGCCCGGCGTCTTCGAGGTGCGGCTGCTCACCGTCGAACCGCAGGCCCGCCTCGGCGCGTCGGGCGTCCTGCTGATGTACGCGGCGCTGCGCTGGATCGCCTCCCGGGGCGGACGGCACGTGGTGGCCATGGGCCGCTCCGACCTGATCGGCATGTACCGGGCGGCGGGCCTGCGGCCGGCCGGCCGCACCGTCCGCAGCGGCGCGGTCGACTTCGAGGTGCTCACGGCGGAGGTGCCGGAGCTGTCCCGCCGGGCGACAGGACGGCACGCGGCGGCCCTCGCGCGCCTGGCGGCCGACGTGGACTGGCGGCTGGACACGCCGTTCGCGCCCGGCCCCGACGGCTGTGAGCACGGCGGGGCCTCGTTCGCCGCGATCGGGGCGGACTTCCGCACGCTCGAGCGGCGTCGCGAGGTGGTCACGGCCGATGTGCTCGACGCCTGGTTCCCACCGGCCCCCGCGGCACACGCCGTGCTCACCGAGGACGCCGGCTGGATCGCCCGCACCTCTCCCCCGACCGGTGCGGAGGGCTTGCTCGCGGAGCTCGCCTCGGTCCGCGACCTGCCCGCGCAGACGCTCGCCGTCGGCTCCGGCTCCTCCGACCTGATCTTCCGCGCCTTCGGCCGGTGGCTGACGCCGGCGAGCCGGGTCCTGCTGATGGACCCGGGCTACGGCGAGTACGCCCACGTCACGGAGCGGGTGATCGGCTGCCGCGTGGACCGGTTCCGGCTGCGGCGCGAGGACGACTGGCGTATCGATCCGCGGAGGTTGTCGGCGGTCGTCGCGGACGGCTCGTACGACCTGGTGGTCGTGGTCAACCCGAACAACCCGACCGGCCGCCACGCACCGGCCGGCGAGCTGGCCGCGGTGATCGCGGCGGCACCCGCCGCCACCCGGTGGTGGATCGACGAGGCGTATCTCGGGTACGTCGACCCCACCGAGTCCCTCGCCCCGCTCGCCGCGCGGGACCCGCGTGTGGTGGTCTGCACCTCGATGTCGAAGACGTACGCCCTGTCCGGCGTGCGGGCCGCGTACCTGGTGGCCGAACCGGGCACGGCGGCGGAGCTGCGCCGGTGGACGCCACCGTGGGCGGTGAGCCTGCCGGCCCAGCTCGCTGCGGTGGCGGCGCTGCGCGATCCGGGCTACTACGCCGGTCGGTTGCGGCGCACGCACGCGTTACGTGCGCGTCTCGCGGCGGACCTGGCCGCTGTGGACGACTCGGTCACGGTCGAGGAGTCGGTGGCCAACTTCCTCACACTCACCCTGCCTCGGTGCGGGCCGAGCGCCGCGTCCCTGGTCGCGGAGTGCCGACGGCACGGTGTGTACCTGCGGGACCTGTCACCGCTCTCGCCGGCGTACGAGGGCCGCACGGTGCGTGTCGCGGTCCGCGACACCGGCGAGAACGCCCGCATCGTGGGCGCCTACCGGGCCGCCCTCGGCGAACTGCCCCCGCTTGAACGCACGTTGTCGGCTGTCGGGGCCGGGCGGTGACCTCGGTGGCCGCGCTGGCGCCGTGGCTGGGCGGTGCTCTGCTGGTCAGTGGCGTGGCGGTGGGGGCGTCGCGGCGACGGGAGCTGGTCACCCGGTGGTGTGCATGGGCGGTGGGTGTGCCGGTGGTGACGGCCGCGTTCTGGTGGGGGCGGCCCGGGATCGCGCTGCTCGCCGGAGTCGTCGCGGTGGTCGTGGTGCTGGAGTTCGGGGCGCTGGCCCGGCTCCCCCGCCCCGACCGGGCGGTGCTGGCGACGGCGGTGCCGGCTCTGATCGTCACCGCCGCGTGGGCGCCCGGCCAGGTCGGCCGGGTGGCGGGTGCCGGGGCGCTCGCCCTGGTCGCCGTGCTCCTGGTGAGTGGCGACGCGGACGACGGGCTGCGACGGCTCGGCACGGGTCTGCTCGGCCTGCTCTGGCTGGGGGTGCTGGCCGGCCTGGCGCCGCTGGGCGCGCTCGGTCTGGCGCTCTTCGCCGCGGTGTCGATCGCCGACGTGGTCGCGTACTTCGCCGGGCAGCGGTTGGGCGGGCCGCTGCTGTCGCGGTTGTCCCCGGCCAAGCGGTGGAGCGGCACGCTGTGCGGCGCGGCCGCGGGGCTTGCCGTACTCGCCCTGCTGTCGGCGTGGAGCTGGCAGGCGGCGGTGGCGGTGGCCGTGGGCGGCCCGGCGGGCGACCTGGTGGAGTCCCTCGTCAAGCGCGGCGCCGGGGTCAAGGACTCCGGTCGATGGCTGGCGGGAGCCGGAGGACTCCTGGACCGCATCGACTCCCTGATGGGCGCGCTGGCGGTGGCGATCGTCCTGGGGTGAGGGCGCCCGCGGCCGGGGAGGGGGCAGGACGTCGGTACGCGAGTCCGTCACGGGCGGGCAGCACGGCCGCACCCGCCCGGCTGCCGCTTCACCGGCCTATCAGCCCGGCGAGGGCCGTCTCCAGGTCCTCGACCGTGCGGTACAGCACGGTTGTCATCCCCAGCGCGCGTGCCGCGGCCACGTTCTCCTCCCGGTCGTCGACGAACAGGCAGCGGTCGGGGCGAACCCCGGCCCTCTCCGCCGCCATCTCGTAGATGCGCCGGTCCGGCTTCACGACTCCGACGAGCGAACTGTTGATCACGCCGTCCGCGAGGTCGGCAAGCCCGAGCAGCGCCAAGTCCTCGTCGAGCCACACCGTCGCGTTGGTGACGAGTACGAGCGGGCACAGCCTCCGCGCCCGGCGGAGGAGGCGTACGACCGCCTCGTCAGCCCAGAAGCCGGCTTCCGTGAACGCCTTGGCCAAGGCACGTGCCTCGCCCGCCGGCACCCGGGACGCGAGGGCCTGATCGATCGACCGCGCCCACTGCTCCCTGGTGATCTGCCCGAGCAACAGGGGCGTGTCGTTCTCCGGAGCGAAACCGATGGCCTCCGTAGTGCCCTCCGGCAACCCGGCAGCCACCTCCAGGCGCGTCACCTCGGTGGTGTCGTAGAAGCGCAGGACTCCGTCGAGGTCGCACAGGACGGCTTCGAAGGGCGGATCGAGGACTTCCTCAGCGGTCTTCACGCCCTCTGCCTTCCTCCCGGGCGGCGGATCAGCCATGGGGATCGAGAACCTCCAGGGCACCGGTCAGGGTGTCATAGCTGCGCAGGGTCGTGAGTTGCAGCGGCGAGGGTGGGGCCGGCAGCAGTGCGGGGATCCGCCGGTCGGCGAAGGCGCCGGCGCGCCTCGTCCGGCCGAGGGTGATGTGCGGGGCCCATCGCCCCGGCTGGTGAAAGGGGTTGAGCGTGTCGGCGGGGCTGTCCGCGGCCACCGCCTCCCACACCCGGCGGTGCAGTGCGACCAGGGCTGCGTCGAGCTCCAGCTCCCAGGCGAGCACCGAGGTGGGCCGTTCGAAGCGGACGACACCGGCGCACCGCGCGAGCAGCGGCAACGTGGCGGCGACCTCGGTCAGCTCCCAGCGGATGGGGGCGGTCAGCTCCGGGCAGGTGGCCAGGCTGATGTGCGGGCTGTTGGTCGGTGAGCGGTGGCGCGCCTGGCTGGGCAGCCCCGCGTCCGCGAGCCGGCGCCAGGCCTCCCGGACCGCTCGCTCCGCACCCTCGTCCAGCAGCAACTCGACCGTGCGCACGGTCGCAGCCTATCGATCGTGGGGGCCGGGTCCCGACGGCGGTCCCGCGGACCGAGCCCGTAGGAATCCTCGACCGCGCCGGAAGGCCGACCGCGTCCCGCCGCGGTGCACACCTGCGCTGCGGCTCTCCCCCAGGGGGAGGGTGGTGCTACCTACACCTTGATCAGGGGGAGCACTCCATTCTGCGGGCGGGAAATCGCCCGGACACTGAGGGCATGAAGAATTCCCTTGTCCTTCCGGTCGATCCGTCGGCGTCAGCCGGCCGAAGCGCGCAGCGGGGTGGGAGCGACTTCTCGGAACTGTCACGGCAGATAACCGAGGCCGGACTTCTCCGGCGGCGTCCGCTGTACTATTCGGTGCGCTTCGGGCTGGTCGCTGCCGCTCTCGCGGGCAGCGTCGGCGCGTTCGTGGCCCTGGGGGACAGCTGGGTCCAGCTGGTCGTCGCCGTCGCCCTGGCCGCCGTTTTCGGGCAGCTGGGGCTGGCCGCGCACGACCTGGCCCACCGGCAGGTCTTCTCACGTCGCCGGCCCAGCGAAGCGGGCGGACTGTTCGTGGCCAACCTGCTGCTGGGCATGAGCTACGGGTGGTGGATGAACAAGCACACCCGGCACCACGCCAACCCCAACCACGAGGGCAAGGATCCGGACGTCTCGCCGGACATCCTCGTGTGGTCGCACCGGCAGGCGCGCGAGGCGAAGGGATTGGCGGGCTTCGTCGGGAAGTACCAGGCCGCGCTCTTCTTCCCGTTGCTGACCCTGGAAGGGCTCAATCTCAGTTTCAACAGCTTCCGGTCCCTGGCGAGCCCGTCGATGAAGAAGCCGGTGCTGGAGGGAACTCTGCTCGTGGCTCATTTCGCGGCGTATTTCGGCGGCCTCTTCGTGGTCCTCTCCCCGGTCAAGGCGCTCGTTTTCATCGCGGTCCACCAAGGCCTGTTCGGGGTGTATCTCGGCTCGGTGTTCGCTCCCAATCACAAGGGCATGCCGATGATCGCGGAGGGAACCCGGCTGGACTTCCTGCGCCGCCAGGTGCTGACCTCCCGCAACGTGCGGGGCGGTGCGCTGATCGACGTCTTCATGGGCGGGCTCAACTACCAGATCGAGCACCACCTCTTCCCCAGCATGCCGACGCCTGCCCTGGCCCGGGCACAGCTCATCACCGAGCGGTACTGCGCCGAACTGGGCGTCCCCTACCACCAGACCGGGCTGATCGAGTCGTACGGCATCGCGCTGCGGCATCTCAGGAGTGTCGGCGAGCCGCTGCGCGCCCGGGAGGGCTGACGCGTCCGCGATGCGGTTCGGCAGGACACCGAGCGTCTCGGGCCGGGCATCCGATCGAACCCGTCCTCGGCGATCAGGCGCGGGCCCCCTGCCCGCTGCCAAGGTGGGAGGCGAAAGGAGGCCTCATGATCTCGGCACTCAACCAGCTCGTCGACCTCGTCGAGGAGCACCTCTCCGAGGAACTCGACGTCGGCCGGCTGGCCGGGTCGCTCGGCACCACCGAGTACCACCTGCGCCGGATGTTCTCGTCCCTGGCCGGAATGCCGCTGTCGGAGTACGTGCGGCGGCGGCGCATGACACTGGCCGCCGCCGAGGTGGTCCGGGGCGAGGGGGACCTGCTGGGCATCGCCGTCCGGTACGGCTACGGCTCGAGCGAGGCGTTCGGCCGCGCGTTCCGGGCGGTCCACGGCGTGGGCCCGGGCGAGGTGCGCCGAGACGGAGGCCCCCTGCGCACGCAACCGCAGCTCAGGTTCCGCCTGACCGTCGAAGGGAGTACTCCCATGGAGACCCGCCTCGTCGACCGCCCCGCATTCCGGCTGGTCGGACACGCCGTCCGTGTGCCGCTCATCCACCGGGGTGTCAACCCGCACATCCAGGAGCACATCGCCTCACTGCCCATGTCGGAGCACCAGCGGCTGAAGGACCTCGGCAACACCGCGCCCGAAGGCTTGTTGCAGGTCAGCGACGACGTCGATCCCGACGGCCGGGAGGGCACCGAACTGACCTACCTGCACGGAGTCGCCGTCAGCCGGGACACCCCGGTGCCGGAAGGGCTCGACGTCATCGAGGTGCCGGCCGGCAGATGGGCGGTCTTCCGCACCAGCGGGCCACATCCGCAGGCCCTGCAGTCGACCTGGGCGGCCACCGCCACCGAGTGGTTCCCCTCCAACCCGTGGCGCCTGCGGCCGGGACCGTCGGTCGTCTCCGTGCTCGACCGCGCGGACGACTTCACCACCGCCACCTGCGAGTTGTGGCTTCCCGTCGAGCCGGGGTGACGCGCGTCCGGGTGCCGCGGGCGGTGGGGCGTCGCGACCGCCGCGGGCCCGGACACCCTGTCCCCGGCGCGCCTCCGCTCAGCCGGTGAGTGCGGAGGGTCCGCCTGCGGCGCGTTCGGCGCGCACCGCGTCCAGGACCTGGGCGCGGACGCGAGCGATGCGGACGCCCGGGC
The DNA here is from genome assembly GCF_055567995.1 of Streptomyces sp. NPDC026246. Lineage (NCBI taxonomy): Bacteria > Bacillati > Actinomycetota > Actinomycetes > Kitasatosporales > Streptomycetaceae > Streptomyces > Streptomyces sp. NPDC026246. The sequence goes on from NZ_JBVHPJ010000006.1 coordinate 141,851, forward strand.
GGCGGCCCACCGGCGTGCCCGGTGGGTCGGTCATCGGCGGCCCGTATCCGGTTTGTTCGGCGTGAAGGGGTGTGCCAGCATCCCAAGGCGACACCTGTCGCTCTTGGCTGCCGAGAGGAACCACCTTCCCGATGCCGCTGGTCCCCGCCGATCCCACCGTGCTCCACCCCATGCCCGAGCATCCGCGGGTGGTGCTGCTCAAGCCGCTGGTGACGTCGCCGCTGATCGAGGTCGGCGACTTCTCCTACTACGACGATCCGGACGACGCCACGGCGTTCGAGCGGCGCAACGTGCTCTACCACTACGGTCCCGAGCGCCTCGTCATCGGCAAGTACTGCGCGCTGGGCACCGGCACGCGGTTCATCATGAACGGCGCCAACCACCGCATGGACGGCCCGTCGACCTTCCCGTTCCCCACGATGGGGGGTTCCTGGGCGGAGCACTTCGACCTGATCACCGGTCTGCCCGGGCGGGGCGACACGGTGGTGGGCAACGACGTGTGGTTCGGTCACGGCAGCACGGTCATGCCCGGCGTGCGCATCGGTCACGGCGCGATCATCGCCGCGGGCGCCGTGGTCACGGCCGACGTCCCCGACTACGGCATCGTCGGCGGCAATCCGGCCCGACTCATCCGCACCCGCTACGACGCCGCCGACGTCGCCCGCCTCCTCGCCGTGGCCTGGTGGGACTGGCCCGTGCAGGACGTCACCGCGCAGGTACGGGCGATCATGTCGGGCACCATCGCCGACCTGGAGGACGCCGCGGCACGGATCGGCCGGGCCTGAGTCCGGGTCTCCTCTCCGCAACACCGGCTCCCGGCCCCTTCAGGGATCCGGAGACACACGGCTCGCGCCGCGGATCGGCGCCCACCCGCGGTGCACCTCACCCGCAGCTCAGAACAGCCTTCCCTGCATGACCTGTCGAGGAGGGCGCGCGTCGGGCCGGCCGGTCCCCGCGCGAGCCGGCGCGGGGTCCTCGCCGAACAGGGGCGCCGTACCGCACTCGTCCAGCTCGGCCGGGATCCGCGTGTCCACCTCCGGGCGCGGTGGCGCCTCACGGTCGAAGTCGTCCGGGGTCATGCACACCCAGTCGCGGCCGCCTTCTTCGGTCACGTGTCGTCACCGCCTCTCCCCCGGGCCCACTCCCGGAACGCTTCCCGGGTCCCAGTGCACCCTCTCATGATCAGTTCCACCGTCGCGGGCTTCTGAACACCCCGGTCCCGCGCGGCGGCGGACAGCCGTGGTGGTGACGGGTCGTCAAGTGCGTTATGTGGTCCGCCCGGCCTACTTTGAACACATCGATGACAAAGTCTGGACATGACAAGCGAAAGTCTCTTACCTTTGCGGCGCAACCGCGCTCCACCCCCGTGAACGACCGGAACGATCCGGCACGGTCCGGTCCCCAGCACAGGAGGACCAATGCGCCAACGACCCTTCCCACGCGCCCGAAGACACTTCCTCGCGCTGCTCACGTCCACCCTCCTCGCCGGTGGCGCCCTCGCCACCCCGGCGGCCGCGGCGGATCCCGCCCCGACGGTCACCGAGGACTCGCCGGCGGCCGCCGCCGACATCCCACCGCAGGAGCCGGGCGTCACGCTGCGCGTCTACGACGTCCAGACCTCGCTCGGCAAGCTGTGCACTCTCAAGCCGGGACAGACCCCCAACCACGACAAACTGATGCCCACGGTCGACTGGTCCACGGCAGCCGACTTCGGTGGGTTCGAGGACCGGTTCGTCTCCGAGGCGACCGGCTACCTGGTCGCCCCGCGCGACGGATCGTACGTGTTCCGGCTCACCAGCGACGACGGCTCTCGCCTGTCGCTCGACGGGTCGACGGTGATCGACCACGACGGTCTGCACGGCGCCGAACCGAAGGACGGCACCGTCCACCTCACCGCCGGACCCCACCCCCTGCGCGTCGATCACTTCGAACGCGACGGCGGGCAGCAGGTGCAGCTGTCCTGGAAACCGCCGGGCGAGAGCGAGTTCACCGTCGTGCCGCGCGAGGCCCTGAGCACCGACGCCGGTGTGGTCCGGGTGACGGCGCCGGGGCGCAAGGAGTGCGAGGCGAACGGCGACTCCCCGGGCGACGGGCTGCCCCTCACCTCCGTGCGCCCCGACCTCGACCTCACCGATCTGCGGCCCGAGGGTTTCGAGCCGCAGGTCAGTGGCATGGACTGGCTGCCCGACGGACGGCTGGCCCTCAGCACCTGGGGTGGCAGTGACAACGTTGCCGGTGAGGTGTACCTGCTCGACAACGTCACGGGCCGGACCAGCCGCGACAAGGTCACCGTCAAGAAGGTCGCCGAGGGACTGCGCGAGCCCATGGGCATCAAGTACGTCGACGGGTCCCTGTACGTCTCGCAGAAGCACGAGCTGACGCGGCTGGTGGACGACGACGGCGACGACGTCACGGACACCTACCGCACGGTCGCCACCTGGCCCTACGGGGGCAACTTCCACGAGTTCGCGTTCGGCCTGCTGTACCGCGAGGGCTATTTCTACGTGAACCTGTCCGTCGCCATCGACTACGGCGGCGCGACCACCACCCCGCAGCCGGCCCCCGACCGCGGAACCACGTACAAGATCAGCAAGAAGACGGGCCGGATCAGCCCGGTCGCGGGTGGGCTGCGCACGCCGAACGGGATCGGATGGGGCCCGGAGGGCGGCCTGTTCACCACCGACAACCAGGGCGGCTGGCTCCCGTCCTCGAAGCTGGTCCAGATCAAACAGGGCCGCTTCTTCAATCACTACACCGAGCCCGCCGGACCCTTCGAGTCCTCCCCCGTCACCGCGCCGGTGCTCTGGCTGCCGCAGAACGAGATCGCCAACTCGCCCTCGACGCCGCTGTTGTTGAAGAAGGGGCGGTTCGCGGGCCAGATGCTGATCGGCGACGTCACCTACGGCGGCCTCCAGCGTGCCTACCTGGAGAAGGTCAAGGGCCAGTACCAGGGCGCGGTGTTCCGCTACACCCAGGGTCTGGAGGCCGGCGTCAACCGCCTCACCCTCGGACCCGACGGCGCGATCTACGCCGGCGGGCTCGGCGCCGACGGCAACTGGGGCCAGGAGGGCAAACTCCGCTTCGGACTGCAGAAGCTGACACCCAACGGCGGCAACACCTTCGACATCAAGTCCATGCGCGCCGTCCCGGGCGGCTTCGACCTGACGTACACCCAGCCGGTGTCCGAGCAGACCGCCGCACAACTCGCCGCGCGCTACCGCATCGAGCAGTGGCGCTACACCCCGACCAAGGACTACGGCGGCCCGAAGATCGCCGAGGAACAGCTCGCCGTACGCTCCGCGACACTCTCCGACGACGGCCGGACCGTCCGGCTGCGCACCGACGGGCTCAAGCCCGGCTACGTGGTGCACGTGCGTTCCCCGCGCCCCTTCACCTCGGCCTCCGGTGAGGCCCTGTGGAGCACCGAGGCCTGGTACACGCTCAACGCCCTGCCCGGAAAGCAGCCGCCGCCCGCCACCCTGTACGAGGCGGAGGAGGCCCGGCTGACCGGTGCGGCCGGGATCAACACCGACCACTCCGGCTACTCGGGCAGCGGTTTCGTCGACCGGTACGCCACCGAGGGCAAGGCCGCCACGACGTTCGACGTGACCGTCCCGAAGAGCGGCACGTACGACGTGAACCTCCGCTACTCCAACGGCCCTGACCCATTCGCGGGCACCAAGTCCCTGTCCCTCCACGCCGACGGCAGGAAGGTCCGGCAGACCCTGCTCCCGTCCACCGGGGACTGGGACTCCTGGTCCACCCGGACCGAGCAGGTGAAGCTGCGCGCCGGCCGCACCTCCCTCTCCTACCGGTTCGACGCCGGCGACACCGGCCATGTGAACCTCGACCTGATCACCGTGCGACCGCACGGCGCCGAGGTGACGCTCTTCGACGGGACGGCCGGGTCGCAGGCCCAGTGGCAGCACACGGACGGGCGCAGGACTGCCTGGCCGCTGAGCGAGGAGAAGTCGATGGAGGTGTGCTGCGGCGACATCCGCAGCAAGGACGCCTACCAGGACTTCGCCCTGCACGCGGAGTTCCGCGTCCCCCAGCTGCCACCGGACGTCACCGGCCAGGACCGGGGAAACAGCGGAATCTTCCTGCAGGACCGCTACGAGCTGCAGATCCTCGACTCCTACGGCGACACCTCGCCCGCCGACAACGAGGCCGGAGCCATCTATCTGAAGAAGGCACCCGACGCCAACATGGCGAAGGCGCCGGAGACGTGGCAGACGTACGACGTGGTCTTCCGTGCGGCCCGTTTCGACGAGGAGGGAAAGAAGACCGCCGACGCACGGGTGACGGTGGTGTGGAACGGCAGGAAGATCCACGACGACCTCGTGCTCGACGGGCCGACCGCCTCCGGCCGGGCCGAGACGCCCGCGGCGGGAGCGATACGCCTGCAGGACCACGGCAACAAGGTACGTTTCCGCAACATCCAGGTGCGTCCCCTGTAGTGCGTCCTGTGTGACCCCCTGCGGTGTGCCGTCATCGGCGGGCATCCGCGGGGTGGACGGCCGGGGGCCGGTGGCGGCGGCCACCGGCCCCCGGCTTGTCCGGGTGAGGGACGATGGAGGGGTGCGAAGGCAACCAGTACTGATCTTCGACGGGGACTGCGGTTTCTGCACCTCGTCCGTGGGCGTCGTCCAGCGCCTGGTGCGGCCCCGGTGCGGGATCGTGGCATGGCAGCAGGCGGATCTCGACTCGCTCGGCGTCACCGCGGAGCAGGCCCGCCACGAGGCTCTGTGGGTGACGCCCACCGGGCGGGTGTACGGCGGCGCCCAGGCGGTGGCGAAGATCTTGCTCAGCGCCGGTGGAGCGTGGTCCGTCGCAGGAGCCGTCCTCACCCTGCCGCCCGTGCGGTGGATCGCCCACGGCGTCTACCGTCTCGTGGCAGGGAACCGCATGCGGCTGCCGGGCGGGACCGCGGCGTGCGCGGTGCCCGGAGCGAGGGTGCCCGGAGCGAAGGCGCCCCGGACGTAGTACCGCGTCGTCGCCACCGACTCCGGCGGCAGGTGTCGAGGTCAGGTGTCAGGCGTCAGGCGTCAGGCGTCAGGTGTCAGGTGTCAGGTGTCAGGTCGACCAGATGACTCCGCCGTTGTGCACGATGACCACCTTGCCGTCCGCTCGCAGCACCAGCTGCGCGCCCTCGTGGCCGTGGGTGCGGGCGGCCCAGATGGGACGGTCGTCAGCGTTGTGGATGACGAGGTTGCCGTCCTGCTGGAAGATCGCCCGGTGGTTCTCGCCGAAAGTCATGGACGCCCAGATGGGCTTGCCCTTCTCGTTGTAGACGACGAGGTTGCCGTCGGGCTGCATGATCATGCGGATGCGGTTGGTGGTCCAGGCCTGGTTGACCTCCAGGACGCTGACCGCCGAGACGGTCGCGGTTCCCCAGTCGGGCTTGGGCGCGGCCTTCGGCTTCGGTTTCGGCTTGGGCTCGGGCTTCTTCGTGGGCGAGTTGCTCGGGCTCGGCTTCGGCGGGACCGCCACCGGCTGGGGCGCGGCGGCGACCGGAGCGGCGCTCTTCTCCGGCTTCTTCCTGGGCGACGCGCTGGGCTTCTCGGCCACGTAGTCGTCCAGGGCGGCGGGGGCCGACTCCGGCTTCAGGACCGTGTCCGCGTCACCCGCCGTCACCGTCCTGGACGCGTTGCGGCCGTCCTCGTCTCTCCCGCCGCCGGTCAGCAGCAGCGGTACGGCCACCAGCACGGCACCGAGGACCGCTGCTCCGGCCAGGACCGGTTTGCGGGGCCGGCCCGTCCGGACGCCGGTGCCGGTCGTGGGGGCGGGATGCACCGCGGCGGCGGCAGCCGCGACGCCGATGCGTGTGACGGGGGCCTCCGGCGCCGTCGATGCCGCCGATGCCTGGGACGACGTGGCTGATGCCGGTGCGGAAGCAGCGGTCTCCGGCGCAGGGGTGCCCGTCCGGGGTTCCGCGGTCGGGTCGGGCGCGCCAGGGACCGCGGTGCCCTCAGGACCGGCCTCGGGCTCGGCCTCGGGAGCGGCCTCGGGAGCGGCCTCGGGAGCGGCCGTGCTCGGTTCGGTGGTGGCCGGCCTCTCCTCAAGGGCGGCGGGGCGTTCTGCCGAAGCGGCACCCGGCCGCCCCTCGGACGCGGTGGTCCGGCCCGGGCCCTCGGCCGTCGGTGCGGAGGTGCCGGACGGGGAGCCGGTCTCCTCTCCGCCGGGGCCGGCGGCCTTCTCCGCTTTCGCGCCAGGGGTGTGGTGCTGGGGGGACATGCGGTTACTCCTCCTCGGTGGCGGAGCTCTCGGTGGTGGGCGGGGGCCCGCGCGGCGGCCGGACGCGGTGAACGCCGCGACGCCGGGCGCGGGTTCGGCAGTGCCACGCCATGGTGTGCCTTCGGCTCGTCCGCGTCGCCGGGTGTTCCGGCACCCCGGCGCCCCGCGCCCCGGCACCGGGAGCCGGCACAACGCCGTTCTGAGCCAACCGGGTTGGCCGCACGCCTGCGGACGGACGTCCCGGCGGGACCGAACCGTACGCCGACGAGTCCGACGACAAGGCCAACGTAACGCGTCTGTGGGACGACGGCCGCGCCACCGTCGCAACACCCCGAGTCGCTTTGTCCGTCGGCGTCTCGCTGCTCCCGGAACGTTCTCCACCCGGGCAGCAAACGGGCACGCCACAGGCTTATACGGAGCTTGCTCGGGCACCTACGGACCAGGCCGGTGTGGCATCCTGAGGACCCCGGCCGACCGGCGTCGGCGTGTGTCCATGCCGTTCGGCATCCAAGTATGCGTAGGGACCCAAGAGTTCAGGTGGAGATACGGCCCCGAGAACGGCAAGCGGCCCTGCCGGGCGCCCTGCCCGAGACACCTGACACACCCGAGACGATCGAGACACCCGAGATACCCGACGCCGTGCGCGCCGCCGCCCGTCGGGCTCCGGGGCACTGGATCGGCGTGGTGGACCCGGACTGGGCACCCGAGCGGACGCCGCCGGAGTGGGCGGTGCTCGGGGAATGGCGGTCGGACGACAGCGGGGACGTCACCGAGTTCCGCGCCAACCCCGCCTACCGCCCCTCCGCGAGGATGCTCGGCTGGCCGGAGCCCACGGATCCGGTGGACGCGGCGGCGCAGCGGGCCGCCACCGGCTACGGGCCGGTGGAGGACGCCTTGGCGGCACTCGCCGCAGCGGAGGTCTCCGTGCTGCGCGGGCCGGACGGCGGGCCGCTCGTCGCCGCCGGGCAGGACGGGGCGCCCGTGGTGCTGTTGTTCACCTCACCGGCGCACGCGTTCATGTCCCCGGCACTTCACCACGACACACTGACGGTGGAGGAACTGGCGCCTTCCCTGCCCGACCCCGGCACCGTGCTGCTGGTCAACGCAGGGGCGGCGGCACCGCTGTTGGTCCCGGCTGACAGCGTCCCCGGCTCCGCAGCCGGTACGGGAGACGAGCCCGGCGCCGACGTCACGGGCTCGCCTCTCCCGGCCGGCACCCCCGCCGCCGGCCCTGCCGTCCCCGCAGGCTTCCCGGGTGACGGCTTACCCGCACCCTGGCCCCACACCACAGGGAGGACCCCGTGACGCGACCGGCCCAGCAACCCCCCACCACCCCGGGCACCCCTGCGCAGGCCCGTTCCCAGGACGAGACCGCCCCCGCCGAGGCTGCCCCCGCCGCCACCGGGTCGGGCCCGTCGCGGGCCGGGGGGACCGCACGGCCCGAGCCCTCCCCAGCCGGGAATGCGACCGGTCCCGAGGGCGGAACCCCCGCCGGCGCCACGGCCGCGGCGGCCCCCACTGCCCGGACCGACAGCGAGGCCCCGACCGCAACGGATCCCGCCGCCCGGGCCGACAGCGAAGCCCCGACCGCAACGGATCCCGCCGCCCGGACCGAGAGCGAGGCCGGACCCGGGGCCGCCGCAGCGGCCGAGAGCCGCCGCCCCGCCCTCGTAAGGACCATGACCCGAACCGCGATCGACCGGCCGCAGCAGCAGGCCGTTCCGGTCGGACGGCCCGGCAAGGCGGTGCTGGCCGGAGCGGCGATCGTCGGCGCACTGCTGGTGTCGGTGCCGTTCCTGGTGCTCGGCGGGAACGACGACGGTGGTGAGCGCAAGCAGGCGGCCGGAGCGGGAACCGTGCTCGGCGACGACGGCCAGGAGGCGCCCGGCGAGTTCGTGGCGGCCTCCCCCCGCGACAGCCCTTCCGGTGAACCGGAGAAGTCGACCGCCAAGGCGGGGAAGCCGGCAACCCGGACCACCCCGGCTACGCGCACCGGCGAGCACGACGGCGGCAAGACGCCGAAGAAAGACTCCACGGCGACGGCCGAGCCCGAGGCGCCGGCCGAAGGCCGGCGGAAGGGCACAGACCGGTCCGGCGACGACAAGGACCGGCCGGCCAAGGCCGGTTCGGGCATCAGCCTCGGCTCCCCCGTCTCGCTGCACAGTCACCTCTCCGGCCGCTGCGTCGACGTACCCGACGGCGACTTCAGCGACGGCAAGCAGCTGTGGGTGTGGGACTGCAACGGCAGCCCCGCGCAGGCATGGCGGTTCGCCTCGGACGGCACCGTACGCATCGGCGGCAAGTGCCTGGACGTGGCCGGGGCCGACTACGGCGACGGCACCCCCATCCAGATCGCCTGGTGCAACGGCAACGCCGCGCAGCAGTTCACGCTGAACGGCAGCCACGACCTGGTCAACACGGTGGTCGGCAAGTGCGTCGACATCAAGGACAACAACCGGGGCAACGGGGCCGGGCTGCAGCTGTGGACCTGCGCCGGGACCGACAACCAGAAGTGGAGCGTCTGACCGGACAGGCAACGGAGTGGGCGTACCGCTCCGCGAACTCGCCCGCGCGGGGCGAGGCATCATGACCCCGTCGGCCCGCCGACACGCGCCCCCGTCGAGCGGGGCGCACGCTGAAGACCACGCCACGGCAAGGAGGTTGGTGCGTGTCGCGCCAGGTACTGACGGTCGGTCCGGGAGACGGGGACCGCTACCGGACGATCGGTGAGGCGCTCTCGGCTGCCCGGACCGGCGCGATCATCAGCGTCCGGCCCGGGACCTACGCGGAGAACCTGGTGATCCACACCCGGGTCACCCTCACCGCGGCCGAAGGCCGGGGCACCGTGGAGATCAGGCCGCGCTCGGGCAGCGTGCTCGCGTTGCGCGCCGACGCGGTGATGCTCTCCGAACTGACGTTGCGCGGCGGTGACGCCGAGGAACCGGCCGTGGACGTACGGCGCGGGCAGGCCGCGCTGGACGGCTGTGAGATCGTCGGCGCCGCATGGACCGCACTGCTGGCCGGAGGCACCGGCTCGCTCGCGTTGCGGGACTGCCGGGTGAGCAACGGGCAAGGGGCGGGCATCGTGGTCACCTCGACCACGCCGACCACGGTGGAGTCCTGCACCTTCGAGCACCTGGGGACCAGCGGCCTCGTCCTCGCCGAGCAGGGCGAGGCACGCGTGCGAGGTTGCACCGTGCGCGACGCCCGCGGCAACGGCCTGCTCGCCAACGGCGAGTCACGCGGCACCGTCGAGGACTGCGACATCTCCTCCACCGACAAGCCCTCCCTGGCCCTGGAGCAGAACTGCTCCCTCTCGGTCGTCCGCACCGTCCTGCACGACACCAGCACCGGCGTGCACCTGAGCAGCGCGGGCCGCACGACGCTGGAGGACGTACGGGTCACGGGCGCCTCCGGGAACGGGATCACGCTGGCCGCCGGGACCGACCCGGTGCTGCGGCGCTGCCGGGTCTCCCGTGCCCGGGGCCACGGTGTGCTGGTCACCGACCGGGCCCGGGGCACCTTCGAGGACTGCTGGGTGGACGGCGCCGGAGGTGCGGCCCTGCGGGTCGCCGGGGCGGCCTCGCCGGCCCTCACCGGCTTCACCGTCCGCGACTGCGAGGAGACGGGTCTGCTGCTGGAGGAGGACTCGGCACCGGAACTGGACCGCCTCGAAGTGATCGGCGGAGCGCCGGCGGTCCTGGTGCGCGGCGGCGCCAACCCGCTGCTGCGCCGGGCCCGGCTGGTGGAGCCGACCGGTGACGGCGTGGCGGCCGTCAAGGACGCCCGTGGGCGGGCCGAGGACTGCGAGATACTCCGGCCGAGGGGCGCGGGGGTGCGCGTCGCCTCGGGCAGCACCCTGTATCTGGCCGGAGGCGGAGTGTCCGACGCCGCCGCCGGCGGCCTGGCCGTCGAGGACGGCGGGAACGTCACCGCCCGCGACTTCCGCATCGAGGTGACCGGCGAGGACGGCGTGGTGGTGGCCGCCGGCGGCGAACTGACCGCCAACCGCACCGCGGTGCACGCCGCTCAGGGGCACGGCTTCCTGCTCCGGGAGGGGGCGCTCGCCTCCCTCAGCGGCTGCGAGGCGACCGGCGGGGCGCAGGACGGCTTCCGGGTGGAGTCCACGGCGCCCGTCTCGCTGGTGAACTGCCTGGCCCGGGAGAACGGGGGCGGCGGGCTGGTGCAGACGGCCCCCGGTGAACGCCTCGCCGTGGAGGGGCTGAACAGCACCGGCAACGGCAAGCGGGACGCCTGGGGCACCGGAAACGCCGAGAACACCGATCCGGCCGGCTCCGGCGCGGCGGACGCGCCCCCACCGGACCGCGCCGACGGGCCGCTCGGCGCCCTCAACGCGCTGATCGGTCTGGAGAACGTCAAGCAGCAGGTGCGCACCCTGGTCAACCTGACGCAGCTCGCCCAGCGCCGGGAGAAGCTGGGCATGCCCGCCCCGCCGATGAGCCGCCACCTGGTCTTCGCCGGGCCGCCCGGCACCGGCAAGACGACCGTCGCCCGGCTCTACGGGTCCATCCTGGCCGAGCTGGGGTCGCTGCGCAGCGGGCACCTGGTGGAGGTGTCCCGTGCCGACCTGGTCGCGCAGGTCGTCGGCGGGACAGCGATCAAGACCACCGAGACCTTCCAACGGGCTCTCGGCGGTGTGCTGTTCATCGACGAGGCGTACACGCTCACCTCGGACAGCGGCAACGGCGGCGCCGACTTCGGCCGTGAGGCGGTGGACACGCTGCTGAAGCTGATGGAGGACCACCGCGACGACGTGGTGGTGGTGGCCGCCGGCTACTCGCGTGAGATGGAGTCCTTCCTCACCTTCAACCCCGGCCTGGCCTCCCGCTTCTCGCGCACGGTCGAGTTCGAGAACTACTCGGTGCCCGAACTGGTCGCGATCATGGAGAACATGTGCGCGCAGCACCAGTACGAGCTGGGCGAGGGCACCGCGCAGGCACTGGCCGCGCACTTCGAGGCGATGCCGCGGGACGCCGGTTTCGGCAACGGCCGTGCGGCGCGCGGCGTGTTCGAGGAGATGGTGGACCGGCAGGCGGTCCGGCTCGCCTCCCAGCAGCAGGTCAGTGAGCACGATCTGCGGCTGCTGCTGCCGGAGGACGTCTCCGCCACGGCCGCCGCCGAGGCGGGCGGCACGTCCCCGGCCGGGGACGACCCGCTGACCCGCCTCGGCGACATGATCGGACTGGCCGAGGTCAAGCGGGACGTGGCGGACCTCGTCAATCTCATCACCACCGCCCGGCACCGGGCGGCCGCCGGACTGCCCGTGCCGTCCCTCAGCCACCACCTGGTGTTCACCGGCCCGCCCGGCACCGGCAAGACGACGGTGGCCCGCCTCTACGGCGAGATCCTCTCCCAGCTCGGCATCCTGCAGCGGGGTCAGCTGGTCGAGGCGGCCCGCGCCGACCTGGTCGGGCGGTACATCGGCCACACCGCGCAGCTCACCCGTGAGGCCTTCGAACGGGCCCGTGGAGGCGTGCTGTTCATCGACGAGGCCTACACCCTCACGCCGCGCGGTGAGGGCAACGACTTCGGACAGGAGGCGGTGGACACCCTGCTGAAGCTGATGGAGGACCACCGTGACGAGGTGGTCGTCATCGTCGCCGGCTACACCGACGAGATGGAACGCTTCCTGGCCTCCAACCCGGGTCTGTCCTCCCGGTTCCCGCGCCGGGTCGCCTTCGCCGACTACTCCTCCGAGGAACTGGTCACCATCGTGCGCACACAGGCCGCGCACATGGGCTACGAGTGCGGTCCCGGCACCGGGCCGCTGCTCAAGGAGTACTTCGACGCGCTGCCCCGGGACCGCTCCTTCGGCAACGCGCGGCTGGCCCGCCAGATGGTCGAGTCGATGGTCACCCGGCAGGCCGGACGGCTCAGTTCGCTGGCCGCGCCCACCCTCGACGACCTGCGCATCCTCCTGCCGGAGGACGTCACCGCCGCGACCGCGAAGGCGGCTCCCCGATGAAGCCCTCCGTCCGTGCCGCCGTCCGCCTGCTGTCCGGTGCCGGCCTCGCCGCCGCCCTGCTGCTGCCCCCGGCCGGTACCGCGCTCGCCGCGCAGCCGCCCCTGCGGCCCGCGGCCGACGGGAAGGGGCAGCAGCTGCCCGGCATGCCCTCCGCGCTCGATCCGGACGCCGGGCAGGAGGCCTGCACCCCCGCCTCCGACACGACGGCGAAGAAGCAGGACTGGTCCCGTCAGCGGCTGGATCTCGAACGGGTGCACCGCCACAGCACCGGCGCCGGCGTGACCGTCGCCCTGATCGACACGGGGGTCGACACCGAGGCCGCCGGGCTGGGCGGACGGGTCACCGCCCAGGGCGCGGCCGGCGACGACTGCGTGGGACACGGCACCTTCCTGGCCGGGCTCATCGCGGGCACCGGCGGGACGACGCCGAGTCTCGCGGGAGTCGCACCCGGCGCGAGGATCCTCGCGCTGCGGGGCACCGACGCGCGCGGCCGGGCGGAGCCCGCGCTGGTGGTGGACGCGCTGCGCCGGGCTGTCGCGGCGCGGGCCGACGTGATCGCGGTGACGGTCGCCCTGCCCCGCCGCGACCCCGGGCTGACCCGCGCGGTGGCCGACGCCCGCGACGCCGGTGCGGTGGTGGTCGCGGCCGCCACCCCGGACCCGCCGTCCCGCGGCGGCGACGAGATCCCGGCACGCACCTACTATCCGGCCGGTGAGCCGGGTGTCCTGTCCGTCGCGGACATGCTGCCCAGCGGGGCCCGCCCGGACGGGTCCCCGCGCACCGGCGGCATCGACCTGGCCGCCCCCGGCGCGGGCGTGGTGTCCGGCGGTCCGCGCGGCGACGGCCACTACCTCGGCGGCGGCGCCGCGGTGGCGACCGCCTACGCCGCCGGGGCCGCCGCGGTGGTCCGCGCCACCCACCCCGACGCCTCCCCCGAGGCCGTCACCCGCCGTCTGACCGCCACCGCCTACCCGGCCGACCTCCCCCAGCTGGATCCGTACGCCGCCGTCACCACCGTCCTGGAGGGCTCCCCCGGGGAGACGCGTGCCGAGGGCGGGTCCGCACCCGTGGCGGTGCGGGACACGTCAGCGGCGGACGGTGTCACCCACCGCGCCACCCTGTTCGTCCTTCTCGGCTCAGCCGGCGTCCTCTGCGTCCTGTGGGCCGCCTTCGCCTACCCGCGCGCCCGCGCCCGGGGCTGGCGCCCGGCGGAGGCGGGTACCGGGACGGAGCAGCACTGAGCTGACGTCGGGGCACGCGCGAGCGGCCACCGGCGGAACGGGAGCGGGGGCCACCTGAGTGGCCCCCGCTCCCGTTCCGCCGGGCGTTCCTCCGGTCCCGTCAGGCGTCCGGCCCCCGGCCGTCCTCCACCAGCGCCGTCTGCATCAGGCGCTCGCGGCGGCGGGCGATGTGCAGGGCACGGCCCGGGGGGAGGTTGCGCGGTTTGGCGTTGCCGAACAGGCGGCCCTCGGTGGGCGGGCAGGAAAGGAGGACGGCGGGGTTGTTGGCCTCGTCGAGGCGGCGCAGCAGGCCGTCGCCCAGGCCGCGGCCGGCCCCCATGGCACTGCGCGCGACCACGAGGTGCAGTCCCATCTCGAAGCCGAGTGTCAGGTGTTCGAAGAGCGGCTCGAAGGGGCTCTGGAAGGAGTTGGTGGACACCATGTCGTAGTCGTCGACCAGGATGAACAGGCGCGGGCCGGTCCACCAGTCGCACCGGCGCATGCGGGCCGGTGCGATGTCGGCGCCCGGGATGCGGGTCTTCATGGCGCGGGCGGCGCCCTCCACGGTCTCCTTGAGGTTGTCCAGGGAGATCACGTGCCCGATGCGGTACTCCTCGGGGACGGTGTCCACCAGCGTGCGGCGGTAGTCGACCACGATGATCTTCGCCTCGTTGGGGGCGTAGCGGGCGGTGATGCCCGCGGAGACCCGGCGCAGCAGGTTGGTCTTGCCGCTCTCGGTGTCACCGACCACGATCAGGTGCGGGGTGCGGCTGAAGTCGTGCCAGACCGGCTCCAGAGCGTCCTGGTCGATGCCGAGCGGGAGGCGCATGCCGCCGCCCTCGGTGGCCTCGGGGGCGGGCAGATCGGAGAGCGGGAGCCGGTGCGGCAGCATCCGGACCTGGGGCGCGGACGGGCCCGGCCAGTGGCGTGACACCTCGGACACCAGGTGGGCGACCCCGTCGCCGAGGTCGTCGAGGGAGCCGCTGCCGTCAAGGCGGGGCAGACCGGCGAGGAAGTGCATCTTGGTGTCGGCCGTGATGCCGCGGCCCCCGCTGCGCGGCACCGAACGGGCCTTGCGGGTGTCGACCTCGGAGTCCATGGGGTCGCCCATGCGCAGTTCGAGGCGGGTGGCGGCCTGGTCGCGGACCTGGGCGGACAGCTCCACCCAGCGGGTGGTGGTGATCAGCAGGTGGATGCCGTAGTTGAGGCCGCGCGCGGCGAGTTCGTTGAACTTCGGGATGAGGTCGTCGTAGTCCTGGCGGACGGTGGACCAGCCGTCGACCACCATGAAGACGTCGCCGAAGGGCTCGTCGGGGAACTCCCCGGCGGCCCGGCGGCGCCGGTAGGACTGCATCGAGTCGAGGGTGTGGTCGACGAAGAACTGCTCGCGGCGGGCCAGCAGCGTCATCACCTCGGCGACCGCCCGGTGCACGCGCTCGGGGTTGAGCCGCGCCGCCACGCCGCCGACGTGCGGCAGGCGGGCCAGCTGGGAGAGGCCGCCGCCGCCGAAGTCGAGGCAGTAGAACTGGACTTCGGCCGGGGTGTGGGTGAGGGCGAGGGCCCCGATCAGGGTGCGGACGAGAGTGGACTTGCCGCTCTGCGAACCACCGGCGACGGCGACGTGCCCGCCGGCCCCGGACAGGTCCACGATCAGCGGGTCGCGGCGCTGCTCGAACGGCTTGTCCACCAGGCCGACCGGGACGCGCAGCCGGCCGGTGCCCGGCCAGCCGCCGGCGGTGAGGCCACGCTCGGGGTCCGGGGCGATGCCGGGCAGCAGGGCGTCGAGCGGGGACGGCTCGTCCAGCGGGGGCAGCCACACCTGGTGGGCGGCGGGGCCGGAGTCGCGCAGCCGGTCCAGGGCCACGTCGAGGAGGGTCTCCTCCTCGCCGGTCTCCTTGGTCTCGGGTTCCGGTTCGGGTGCCGCCTCCAGGGTGCGCGGCACGACCCAGCCACTGGTCCAGGGCACGACCTGACTGGCCACCCGGGCCTGCACCACCGCGCCGGTGCGGCGGTGGTAGGTGCCGGAGGAGTAGGCCGCGCGGAAGCGGGTCAGTGCCTCCACGCCGGACTTCAGGTAACCGCTGCCGGGCTGGGCGGGCAGCTGGTAGGCGTCCGGCACGCCGAGCACGCCGCGGCTCTCCATGGCGGAGAAGGTGCGCAGGCCGATGCGGTACGACAGGTGGCTCTCCAGCTGGTGCATGCGGCCCTCGTCCAGACGCTGCGAGGCCAGCAGCAGGTGCACCCCGAGGGAGCGGCCGAGGCGGCCGATCATGACGAAGAGGTCCATGAACTCGCGGTGCGCGGAGAGCAGTTCGCTGAACTCGTCGACCACGACGAACAGGCTGGGCAGGGGGGTGAGGTCGGCGCCTGCGGCGCGGGCCCGCTCGTACTCCAGGGCGGAGGTGTGGTTCCCGGCGGCCCGCAGCAGCTCCTGGCGGCGCATGAGTTCGCCGTGCAGGGCGTCCTGCATGCGTTCGACGAGGGCCACTTCGTCGGCGAGGTTGGTGATGACGGCGGAGGTGTGCGGGAGTTCCTCCAGGCCGAGGAAGGTGGCGCCGCCCTTGAAGTCGACGAGGACGAAGTTGAGCGTCTCCGAGGAGTTGGTCAGGGCCAGGCCGAGGACGAGGGTGCGCAGCAGTTCGCTCTTGCCGGAGCCGGTGGCGCCGATGAGCATGCCGTGCGGGCCCATGCCGCCCTGCGCGGACTCCTTGATGTCGAGTTCCACGGGGCGGCCGTCCACGCCGACCGCGACGGGCACCCGGAGCCGGGCGGAACCGGTGTGCCGGGCGAAGAGGGTCTGCGGGTCGTGGCGGTGCAGGTCGGGGATGCCGAGCAGGGTGGTCAGTTCGACGTCGGTGTCCAGGGGCTGCGCGATGTCGGTGCCGAGGCTGATGCGACGGGCGGTGAGGAGCCGGGCGAGGGACTCCGCGCCGAGCGGGCCGAGCCGGTCGGGGCGGCCGAGTGGCACGGAGCGTTCCTTGCGGCTGCGGTCGGTGCGCACCAGGTTCACCCGGTCCGGCCCGACGGTCAGCCGCAGGGTGTTGCGGCCGGGACGCCAGCGCAGGGCACCGGAGACGTCGAGGACCACCGCGTTGCGGTAGCCGTGCCCTTCCCAGCGGTGGCCTTCGGGGACGGTGACGCCGTCCAGGACGACGACCGTGTAGGGCTCGTCGCGTCCGGGGCGGGCGTCGGGATCGAAGCCGGGGCGCTCGGCGAACTCGGCCCCGAGCAGGTCGTCCAGTTCCGTGAGGTCGGCGGTGATCCGGCGGACCTGGCCGGCGCCGTCCTCCTCGTGCGGGTGCAGGGCGTGCGGCAGCCACTTGGCCCATTCCCAGTCGGCCCGGCGCTCGTCGCTGACGCAGACCGCGAGCCACAGCTCCTCGGGGGCGTGGAACACCGCGAGGTGGCCCAGTGCGGCGCGCACCAGGGAGCGGACGGCGTCGTGTGCGGTGTCCCCGGCCGGGGAAGCGGTCGCCTCCGGCCGGGCGGGCGGGTCGTCGGGGCTCTCCTCGGGGCGCAGCAGGATCCGGGCGGAGGAACGCAGGTAGAGGCCGAGGGGCTGGTCGGGGATGGTGGAGTAGGCCCGGATGAAGCGGCGCAGGGCGTGCGCGCAGAGGGGTTCGAGGTCTTCCACGGGCCGGGTGGAGACCGGCTGCAGGGTGAGTGCGAGCTGCTGTTCGCCGACCGCGAGCCGGACCTCGCCGAAGTCCTCGTCGGCGGGCCTGCGTTCCCACAGGCGGGAGGTGCGGGCCAGGGAGCGCAGCGAGGCCGGCTCCGGGTGGCGCCAGGCGAGGGCCCGCTGCTGTTCGACGATGGTGGCACGCACGCGCTTGCGGATCTGCGCCAGGTAGCGGAGGTAGTCGCGGCGTTCGCCCCTGAGGCGTTGCTTGCGCTCGCTGGAGCGGCGCATCAGCTGGCCCAGGAGCATGGCTCCGGCCGAGAGCGCCATGACGCCCATCGCCAGGTAGATGAAGACCCCGTTGCCGCCGCCGGGGCGCAGGAACATCAGCATCATCGACACCGACATCAGCGCCATCGGCAGATAGGTCCATATCGCCGAGGTGTCCGGAACCGTCTCGGCGAGGACCGGGGGTTCCTGGAGGGTCAATTGCCCTTCGGGCATCTCCGGTCCGCGTCTGCGGGCAGGCCGGCGAAACAGCACCACGCTCAAGGGACGAAACCTCCGGGTTCGCTGGGCTTTCCGGCCCGCACCGAATACCCGCCACGCGTGGTGGCGGGAAGTGTCCCACCGGGTGGACGCGTGCGGTCCCGGGCAACGGCGAAATCCGGGGCGGTCGTGTTCCGGGGGGTGGGGGCGGGCAACTCCTGGGCCGATCTGCTCCGTACCGGGCGTGTCCGATCCGCAGCACAATCCGGCGGGCGTCGGCAGTAGTCTGCATTCACCGCACGCCACCTGTCCACGCGAGAGGGGTAGTTACCGGACGCATGGACACAATTCCAGTGCTCTGGCCTGTCGTTGGTGGCCGCATATACCTTACGTACTCTTCATCCGTTCCCCCTTTCCCGGGGGCACGTCTCCCTGCCACACATCCCACGGAAGACGAGAGTTCAGCTGATGACCGACAGTGCGGTGGCCGAACTGTGCCGCCTGACCGTACGCGCGCCGAGCGTCTCCGTCGATCTGGCCGTGCCCGCCGATGTGCCGGTCGCCGATCTGCTGCCCACCCTGCTGCGCTACGTCGGCGAGGAGGCCGAGGAGGCCGGTCTCGACCACGCCGGCTGGGTGCTCCAGCAGCTCGGTGGCGCCCCGCTCGACGAGGAGACCACCCTCGCCCGCTCCGGGCTCACCGACGGGGATGTGCTCTACCTGCGTCCCCACACCGAGGCGCTGCCGGAGGCCAGGCTCGACGACCTGGTCGACGGGATAGCCGACACGGCGGGCCGCCGGCTGCACGACTGGCACCCGGGCGCGGCACGCGGTCTGCTCGTGGGCACCGCGGTGGCGACCGTCCTGACCGCGCTGCTGCTGGTGTTCTGGCCCGGGGTGAGCTCCTCCTCGAGGCCCGCGTACGCGGGTGTGACCGGGTTGCTGCTGCTCGCCGGGGCGGGTACGGCCAGCCGCGCGGTCGGGGACCGGCTCTCGGCCGGTGCGCTGGGCCTGCTGGTGGCGCCCTGCCTGGCGCTGGCCGGCTGGGTGCTGCCCGGCGGTGACCTGACGGGGCCGGACGCCGCACGGGTCGTCGGGGCACGGCTGCTCGCGGCGGGCGCCGCGAGCGCGGGCGGGGCCGTGCTCGCGCTGGCCGCCACCGCGGTCGGTGCCCCTGCGCTGGTGGCCACGGCGGTGGTGTCGGTGGCCGCCGCGGTCGCCGGGGCGCTGATCGGCTACACCGGTCTGGACGTACCGGCCACGGCGGCGCTGGTGGCGACGGTGGTCGCGCTGGGTGCCGGGGCGGTGGCGCCCTTCGCCTTCAAGCTGGCGGGGATGCGGATGCCGGCGCTGCCGTCGTCCGCCAGCCAGCTCCAGGAGGGCATCGAGCCCTACGCGGGCGCCGAGGTCGCCGAGCGCACGGAACTGGCCGGGCGCTGGGTCACCGCGCTGTTCGCCGCCACCGGCGTCGTCTGCGCGGCCGCCCTGGCCGTGCTGGCCGAACGTCCGGACCTGCCCGAGGTGCTGACCTGCCTGGCGCTGAGCATGCTGCTCCTCCTGCACTGCCGGGGCCTGGTGCACATCGCACAGCGGCTGACCCTGGCGGTCCCCGGGGTGTGGGGCCTGCTGCTGCTGGCCCGCGCCTGGGCGGTCGACAGCGGCGGCGGCGGGCGCACGGTGGTCTGCGCTGTTCTGCTCGCCGCCGCGGCGGGCCTGGTGGTGGCGGCCTGGGTCGTGCCCGGCCGGCGCGTCCTGCCGTACTGGGGCCGGGCGGCGGAGCTGGCGCACACCGGGTTCGCGGTGGCGTTGCTGCCGCTCGCCCTGTGGGTGGCGGGCCTGTTCGGCTGGCTGCGCGGCCTGTTCGGCTGAGAGTCCGCGAAGCCGGTCCATCGAGTACGAGGTGAGGAGAGGCTGTGCAGTCCAAACGCGACCAGGTGCAGGCCCACGGATTCATGATGGGCAGGCTCAGCTCGGGCCTGCTGACGGCCGACCCGGACGCCCCGGAGAGCCCGCTGGGACGCACCACGCGGGGTGTGGTCTTCGGCGTGCTGGTCACCGTCCTGGTCGGTGCGGGCGCCACCGTCTACGGTCTGCTGCGGCCCGGCGGCAACGACGGCTGGCGCGACGGCGAGCACCTGGTGGTCAACCGCGACACCGGCGCCCGCTACCTGTGGACCGGCACCGACGGGGTGCTGCATCCGGTGCGCAACTACGCGTCGGCGCGGCTGATCGGCGGGGCGGACCTGGAGACGGACGACGTGGGCACCGCTTCGCTGCGCGACACCCCGGTGGGAGCGCCCGTCGGCATCCCCGGCGCCCCGGACACCGTGCCGGACCCGGGCCGACTGGACGACGGTGCCTGGCACATGTGCGTCACCGGCCCGCAGGGGGCGCTGCCCAGCACGGAGGGCGCCACGGCCGACACCGGCGTGGACAAGCCGGGGGCCACCACGGTGGTCGCCGGGGCGCCCGTGAACTCCCAGGGGATGGGCGGGGACCGCGGGGTGCTGGTGCGCGGCCCGGACGGCACGGAGTACCTGGTGTGGCGGGGCAGCAGACTGCCGCTGGACCACGCCTCCGACGCGCGCAACGCCCTCGGGTACGGCTCGGAGCGGCCCATGCGGGTCTCCGCGGCCTTCCTGGACGCGCTGGCCCCCGGGCCCGCCCTGAAGCCGCCCGAGGTGCCCGGACGCGGCGAGGAGGGCCCCGAGCTCGGCGGTGAGCCCGGCCGGGTCGGCCAGGTGTT
Source organism: Streptomyces sp. NPDC026246 (assembly GCF_055567995.1). Taxonomy (NCBI): domain Bacteria; kingdom Bacillati; phylum Actinomycetota; class Actinomycetes; order Kitasatosporales; family Streptomycetaceae; genus Streptomyces; species Streptomyces sp. NPDC026246. The sequence continues at coordinate 162,148 of NZ_JBVHPJ010000006.1, forward strand.
CAAGGTGAGCGTGCCCGGGGGCGGCAGCACCTACCACCTGCTCCGCAGGGACGGCCTGGTGCCGCTGACGCGGCTGGGAGCCGCTCTGGTGCTGGGCGACCCGGCCACCCAGAAGGAGGCCTACCGGGGGAAGTCGCCCGACGTGCGCACGGTGGGCGCCGACATCCTGCGCGAACACCGGGCCCGGGACGCCGGCCCGGCCGGGTCGGCCCAGCTGCCGGACGCGCCGCCGACCGTGCAGTCCACGCCGCGGGGATCGGCGCTGTGCGCCAAGGTGGACGGCGGCGACGGCGGAGCCCGGATCAGCTCCGTGCTGGCGCCGCTGGCCTCGCTCGCCCCGGTGGCGGTGCCGCAGGGCGCCGGCGAGCCGCTGGAACCGGCCTGCGCCCCGCCGGACGCCGCGGTCGTCCGCCCCGGGCACGGCGCCCTGGTCAGGGCGCTGCACGCCAGCGGCGCGGCCCACGCGGGCACCACCTACCTCGTGGCGGACAACGGCGTGAAGTACCGGGTCACCTCCAAGGAGGCGCTGTCCGCGCTCGGTTACGGGGCCGGGGACATCGACTCGGTGCCGGCGCCGCTGCTCGCCTCCTTCCCCACCGGCGCGGACCTGGACCCGGCCGCCGCCTCGGGCGCCGCCGAGGTGAGGGTCACGGCCCCCGAGTGCGGCACCGCCGCGGCGGAGCGCGAGGACGCCGGGGACGGGCCGGCGGACAAGTCCGGCACAGTCGGCACCGCGCAGTGATCCGGACAAGGAACCCGTACGGACCGAACAAAGGGAAATGGGGCGGCAGCGGGGGCGAATTCCAGCCGAATTGAATCCGGACGGCGTACGGCCGGCACCGTCGGCGGCCGCAGCGGAACGCGGGAAAGCACCGGTGTCCGGCCCCGCGACCGCCGTAAGCCGGCGCGATGAATTGCAACCGGCCGGCGCGGTACCTCAAATGAAGCTCAAGAATTCCCCGGAGGTGATGCCTGGAATGACCGCGCCCCACGCGGACATTCCAGGAATCACACCGCCGCGGTGACCGTTTGCCGTTCTCTCGTGCCCGCTTCGTGCCCGCTTCGCGAGCCGCTTGCGCGAATGTGCCGTCGGGCACTCGCCCCCCGGTGAGGCGGATACCTTCACCCTGCCGAAACCCTCCGGCAACTCCACTGGTATGTAGGGTCCTTGACGAACGGGACCGAAGCTCAAAACCATTCCTGCACGCGTTGCGCGGAACGCGGGGTTCTCTCTAGCCTCAGCGAGCAACCAGACGACAGGACTTGCTGAGACGAAGGGAGCGCGACATGGCGGACAGTGCCGCGAGGAAAGCGGATTACGCCAAGGGCTTGGGGGGCGTCTCGTCCCTGGAGTCGGCCCGGAGCCAGGTCGAGAAGATCCAGAACAACGTGGCCGAGCTGGCCGCGCGTTCGGGCGTCGGCGGTGACGAGGGGCAGGCCCTCCTCAAGCTCTTCCGGAGCTGGAACGCCGAGGCGCAGAAGGTCGTCGTGCAGATCAGCAAGATGATCGACGCGCTGCAGGAGAACGTGACCTCCGCCAACCGTCTGGCGCAGGAGAACCAGGACCTGACCGAGGTCCTCAACAGCAAGACCACCCAGGGCGTCTTCGAAGCGCTGCGCTGACTTCCCCCCTTCCGGCATCGGCCCTCGTGGCGCGGCCGGACCCCGTGAGCCTTCCGGGCCTGGCGCCCGGCCCCCGAGAGGAGACGTCATGGCCGACGGCATCATCGACGTGCAGTACCCCGTGGTCCAGCGGGCCATCGAGGATCTGAAGGACCAGACCCAGCAGATCATCAACACCCTCAACACCCTCGAGGACGAGCTGAAGCCGCTCGTCAGCTCCTGGGAGGGTTCCGACCGGCAGATGTACGTCCAGGTCCAGGCGGAGTGGGACCAGGCGACCAAGAACATGGCCATGCTGCTCGGCGACAGCGGTCAGCTGATCCAGAGCATCCACGACAACCACTCCCGCGACGAGCGGCGCAGCGCCGACAACTGGGGCAACGTCCGGGCCAGGTAGCACCCCCGGCCACTCACCGGTACGGCCGTCCGCCCGCCGGCGCCGGCGGGCCGTACCGGTGCCGCTCGTCACCCCGTCCGGTACCAAGCCGCAGGAGGACGTCCCATGGCCGGTGAGAAGGCCGACGTCAAGCACTTCGACCTCAAGCAGATGGAGAACTTCCGCGACAACGAGGTGCAGCCGGTGTACACCGCCGCCAAGAAGCACCGCGAGGAGGGCGACGGGTCACACATCCGCCCGCTCGGCGAGCTCATCGACGGGCACACCACGCCGGACAACCTCGCCCAGGACAAGCAGCTCCTGCGCATCGGCAAGATGGTCACCGAACCGCTGGTGTCGGGCCCCAAGCTCATCGAGGACGTGCGCGCCGCGGCCGAGTCGATCGACAAACTGCTCGGCGACCAGATGGAGCTGTTCAAGGAGCTGAAGGAGGCCCTCGGCGACACCATCGACGAGGCCAACAAGACCAAGGACAAGAACCTCAGCGCCATCGACGCGCAGACGCTGCTCATGACCTTCGAAGAGGTCGACTCCCTCACCGCCGGCAGCTCCGGCGGGAACAACGACGACACCTGACATCGCGCCGCACGTGCCCGCCCCGCCCCGGAGCGGCCGGCACACCCGCACCGCGGCCGCACCCGGCTGCTCACCGGCATGAGAACGCCGTGCACCGGCACGCAGGACAGGCACCGACCAGAAAGGGCGCCCGGTGGCCGATCGGTACGATCCCAACTCCGTTGCGAACCTCGACAAGTTCGACAGCGCCGGTGACCCGTCGTCCGACACCTGGGCCACCCTGGTCACCCACATCACCGGGTATCCCGTGCCGGACCGGGGCACGGTCTTCGACACCCTGCGCTCCGACCACGGCGGCAAGCTCTTCCGGATGGACATCAAGGACCGCAGCCTCGGCCTGCTCGTCAAGGACTCCGGTTTCCTGACCAACACCGGCGAGGACTACGACATCTGGTTCTTCGACCGCGGGAAGAAGACCCGGATCAAGCAGGCCCGTATCGTCTTCGAGGGCCGGGTCAAGGCCGGGGACGAGGTGATCTTCGCCTCCCCCGGATCCGACAACGTGCACGACGCCCAGGTCCGTGAGGGCAACGAGTTCACGGACTACAACAAGGACAAGATGAGCACGATCCCGCTGGCCCGGTACATGAACGGGCCACGGGCGGCGCTGCTCGCCCTGCTGAGCGGCAGCACCCAGGACGCCCGGTTCAGCAACCTGGGCGTCGGCGGCGGCGACGTGGTGGACCTCGACTCGTTCGACACCACCGGTGAGTCCTTCGACTACGCCGCCAAGTTCTTCAAGGACCACGCCGTGGTGCTCAAGGACTGGGAGGACCGGTTCGGCCGCGACGACGCGAGCTGGAAGGGCGAGGCCGCCGAGGTCTTCCGGAGCCTGCTGAAGAAGATCCGCGAGAACTACGACAACTACGTCGAGACCTTCAACGCCAGCCCCGGCTCGGGCAGCGAGACAGGCACCGGCAACACGGTCTACTCCCGCGCGCTGTCCCTGGGCCGCAAGTACCTGGAGGACGCGGCCGACACCCTGCTCAAGGCGTGGCTGGACTGGGCCAAGTCGCCCTACTACGACCCGCACCAGGTGCTGCGCTACGTGCTGGACGACCTCGCCCAATGGGTGGACGCCAACAACGTCGCCAAGACCGACATCAAGGTCTCCACCTCCCGCTACGGCAGCTCCACCTACCACACCCCGCAGGCCGGCTTCCTCCAGGAGCACCCGGAGTACGGCGACCTCAACGACATCGCCAACTGGGCGAAGGTCGGCGACAAGGCCGTCAGGATCTGGAGCCAGGGCGTCGACGAGTACCTGGGCAAACCCGCGGCCCAGGTGCAGTCCTCCCTCAACAACCACTTCCTCGACCTGGGCAAGGACTTCTCCGAGAACCTGCCCGAGCCGAAGTCGACCACCACCGCCGCCGACGACTACGAGAAGCGGAAGCTGCAGGAGGAGAAGGAGGAGATCGACAAGCAGAACGAGGAGAACCGCAGGTACCAGGACGAACTGCGGGCGGAGCAGGAGAAGCAGCGCGAGGAGGACCGGCGGTACCAGGAGGAGCTGCGCAAGGAGCAGAACCAGCAGCGCGAGGAGGACAAGAAGTACCAGGACGAGCTGCGCGCCGAGCAGAAGCGCGAGCAGGACGAGGCCAAGAAGTACCAGGACGAACTCCGCGCCGAGCAGGAGCGGGAGCAGGACGAAGCCAGGAAGTACCAGGACGAACTCCGCGCCGAGCAGAACCAGCAGCGTGACGAGGACAGGAAGTACGCGGACGAGCTCCGCGAAGAACAGAAGCGCGAGCAGGACGAGGCCAGGCGCGAGGCCGAGGAGCAGCGCACGGCCCTGGAGGAGAACCTGGGCGGCCTCAACGACCCGCGGGGCGCGCTGAACGAGCAGAACCTCGGCAGTCTCGACGACCTGCTCGGCCAGAACGTCCCGGTCACCGAGAGTCCCGGCGACCTGAACAGCACCGGCGGCGGCGATCAGAGCTCGACCGGCGACATTCCCCCCGTCACCGCGTCCCTGGGCAACCTGGGCGCGCTGAACAACGGCCCGTCCGGCAGGACCGACGGCGCGGCCGACGACGAGGTCACCCGGAGCCTCGGCAGCCTCGGCGGACTGAACAACGGTCCGGGCACGTCCCTGCGGACCCCGACCGGGGGCAGCACCCAGCTCGACGACGGCAAGCTCACCACCGGCTTCCCCGACGGCAGCGGCACCTCGTTCGACCCGGACACCGGGGTGCTCACCACCACCCACCCGGACGGCAGCGTCACCACGGCCGACCTGGGCGACGGCACGAGAGTCACCAACCCCGACGGCTCGGTCACGTCCCTGGGTGACGACGGCAGGCTGACCACGACCTTCCCCGACGGCACCACCCAGACCGTCGACCCCGCCACCGGCCGCACGACCACGACCGCACCGGACGGCACCACCACGACGACGGACCTGGGCAGCCTCGACGGCCTGAACAGCCGCGACGGGGTGCTCGACACCCCGACCGGAGGCAGCACGCAGCTCACCGGCGGCGGCGACCTGACCACCGACTTCCGCGACGGTGGACGCACGTCCTTCGACCCGGACACCGGGGTGCTCACCACCACCCACCCGGACGGCAGCGTCACCACGGCCGACCTGGGCGACGGCACGAGAGTCACCAACTCCGACGGCTCGGTCACGTCCCTGGGTGACGACGGCAGGCTGACCACGACCTTCCCCGACGGCACCACCCAGACCGTCGACCCCGCCACCGGCCGCACGACCACGACCGCACCGGACGGCACCACCACCACCGAGAACCTCGGACCATGGGGGAGCCTCAACGGCCAGAATCAGCAAGGGAATCCTGGCGACCTGGGCAACCTCGGCGACCTCAACGGGAACCTCACGACCGAGTCGATCGGCGACCTGGGCGACCTGGGCGACCTCGGCAATATCCACGCAGACCCGTCCGGCCTGGAGACCCCGACCGGCGGTCACACCTCGCTCGAGGACGACGGCGACTTCGCCACCACGTTCCGCGACGGCAGTGAAAGCGTCTTCGACCCCGACAACGGCATGCTCACCACCACTCGGCCGGACGGCTCCAGCACGACCGCCGACCTCACCCACGGGGCGAGGGTCACCAACCCGGACGGCTCCGTCACCGCCCTGGACAACGGCCAGTTGACCACGACCTTCCCGGACGGCAGCACCCAGGTCATCGACCCGGACACCGGCATCGCCACGGTCACCGACCCGCAGGGACGCACCGAGACGGTGAACCTGCACGACCTCGACACGCCGCCGTTGCCGGACCGTTCCGACATCCTCGACGGTCTGGACGAACTGAACGGAGCAGGCGGCGGCTCCACGGTCTCCCGGGACGTTCCGTTGTCCGAACCGGGAGGGGGAGTTGGCAGCGGGCCGACCGCGAGCATTGCCGCTCCGGGCGGCTTCTCCGTCCCGGGCTCCTTCTCTCCCGGCGGGTCCGGGGTGGCTCAGCTGTCGGACGGAACTGCCGCCCCGCCCGCACCGGCCCCCATGGCCGGCACCCCGGGCAGCCCCGGCATGCCCGGCAGTCCCGGCATGCCCATGGGCGGCACGGGCGGCATGGGCGCGGGGGGTGAGCGGGGCAACGGCGAACGGGTGCGGGCCGTCCTCGTCGACGCGGCGGAGGAGAGCGAACGGCGCAATCGCCGGCGGCGGAGCCCGTGGAACCGCCAGGAGGACGGCGACACCTTCCTCGCCCCCGCTTCCCGGGTGGCGACCACCGGCGGCGGGTCCCCGGAGGAGGACGCGGAGCCCGGCCGCAGGCCGACCACGTCCGCCGACTACCTGGAGGAGGACGCGGACGTGTGGGGCACCGACGAGGGCGGCACACCGGCCGTCATCGGCCGGTGACCGGCGCGACGTGACGGACACGGGGTGACGGGCGCGGAGCGGGATCCGGCTTGGCGCCGGGACCGCCACCGGGCAAGATCAACACAGTCGAGGGACCGGACAGCCGGCCGGATGAACGGACCCCGCGGAAGAAGGGAGGGGCGAGCGTGACGGAACCGCTGGAGAAGCGCCTGGAACAGGCGATGGCAGAACTCCAGGCCGCCCAGGAGGCGTTGGCCCGCACCGAACGCGAGTTGCGCGAGACGTCGTTCGCGGTGCTCTCCTCCGACCGTGCGGTGCGGGCGACGGTCGGACCGCAGGGTGAGCTGACCGGGCTCGAGTTCCTGGAGAACAAGTACCGCGACATGTCGTCGCAGGAGCTGGCCGCCAGTGTCCTGGAGGCGGCGGGCGCGGCGCGCCTGCGGATGAACCGGCATGTGATGAAGGCGATGGCTCCCTTCACGGAGCCCAGCAGCAACGTGCCGGAGCTGAAGGGTTTCGAGGTCGACTGGGAGCGGATCTTCGGCCCCGAGGTGCTGCGCGACGACGAGGAGCCGGCGCGCGGCGGCGAGCAGGGGCCCGCTTGGCGGGACGCGCTCGACGAGGACGGGGAGGACTGACGTGGGACAGCGGTACTACGTGGATCCGCACCGCATCGAGGCCCTGGCCGGGCAGTTGGAGGAGATCGGCTCCCTGGCCCGGAGCATGACCGAGGAGTTCCTCGACGAGCTGGCGCCCACGGTCGGCTGGCCCGGCACGGACGGGGAGTTCGCCGAGAAGGCCAGGCCGCAGGAGCAGAAGGAACGGCAGACGACCAAGGACACGATGATGTCCATCCGTGACGCCCTGGTGGGCATCACCGACGCCACGGTCAGCCAGGTCCGGATGATGAAGGACACCCGCGACCGCAACATCGAGGACATCGAGCAGCGCAACAGCCGGATCGAGACCGACGGACTGGACGGCGGCGGAGGCCCGGGCGGGCATGGGCGCCGCTGACCCCGGCGCCACCGGCCGCTCCCTCGTGCCCGAGGGAGCGGCCACCGCGTGCTGCCCGCGTAACGCCCGGGACGGCCGCCGATGAGCCTCCAGGCGTCACCCGAGGTCAACGCGATGATCTTCATCCTCACCGGGGAGAAGCTCATCGACGCCGACGAGGACCTCGCCTACGACAGCCGCACGCCCTACTCCGGCCTGGGCCGCAAGATCGACCGGCTTTCGTCCCTGATCGACAAGTCGATCCACGACATCGCCGAATCCATGCCGGACGACCTGTCCACGTCGTACGCCAAGGCGATGGGCATGCTCGTCGACGACGGCGGCAAGAACTACCTGCGCGAGTTCGCCGAGCAGCTCGACAAGATCGCCGAGGGTCGGCGCAAGACGTCCATGGACATCATGGAGTCCAAGTGGCAGGTCATCGCCGAGGTCATCCGGCTGCTCATCGAGATCGCCCTCTACCTCGCGATGTCCTTCTTCACCGGGGGCGCCTCGGCCAGTCAGATCATGATGGCCAAGCTGCGCAGCCGGTTCATGATCCTCACCACGCTCAGTCATCTGCTGCAGCGGCTGCACCTCGCGCCGTCGCTGACGGAGGCGTTCGCCGAGGCGTTCACCACCTTCGCGGTGCGGCTGGCGATGATGAACTTCGCGCCCAACGGCCGCCGCCCCGACGGCTTCGACTGGAACGACATCCTCAAGTCGGCCGCGTTCGGCGCCGCTGCGGGCTTCCTCACCAGCGTCTTCGACGACTTCGCGAAGAACATCGTCAGGAGCTACGACAACAACTTCCTCAAGGACGGCCCCGACCTCGGCTTCAAGAAGGACCCCGGCCGGCGCGACGTCCCGGACCTCGACACCGGGCCCGCCCCGGGGCCTCACCGCGACCACACCCCCGGCGGCCGGCCCGGCCCGGGTCCGTCCCCGAACGGGCCGACCCCGCACCGCGACACCCCGACGACCTTCCGGAACGATCCGCTCTCCTTCCGGAACAACCCCGGTCTGTGGCGCAACAACCGGCTGCTGCGCCACAACGCCGACCGGCCGAGGGCGCTGGCCGGTCACTACGGCCTCAAGGGAGCAGCCGACTTCCTCGCCGCGGGCGCCGGTGAGGCCCTCGCGGAGATCCTGATCAAGGGGGCGTTCGACGGCGACTGGTCCACGAGCTGGTCCACCTTCGTCGGGGCGGGCCTCAGCAGCCAGGTCGAGGCGACCCTCACGGACACGGCGATCAACAGCGGCGCCGAACTGCGCCACGCCATCGACAAGTTGCGCCTGGATCCGTCCACGGTGTCCGGCGGCGACGGTGACTCCGGCGACCGGAACTCCAGGGACTCCTCCGGCTCCCCGCGCTCCCGCGCCGGCGACGCGACCGGTGACGGTGACGGGACCGGCCGCACGGGTGACCGACCGGGCGGCAGCACGGGCGGCGGTTCCCCGCTCGCCTCTCCCCCACCCGCCACCCGGCAGGCCGTCGGTTCCGGCGGCGTCGCCGACCTTGCCTCCCCGTCCCCCGACTTCACCAGCAGTCCGCCTCCGCCGCCCTACACGACCGTGGACCCGCCGCCCTACACCCCGGGCCCCCTGCCGGTGACGGCCGCGGAGAACGCGCTGTGGCAGCAGGTGCACACCGGTCCGCCCGAGATACGCGAACAGGCACTGCGCGACCTCGCCGCCGCACGCGGTGCGCAGCCCCCGGGCGGCACGGAGATCGGGGTCCGCGACGCGCTGCACGGCGACCTGGCGCAGCGCCCCGAGGTGCGGGTGGTGCCCGCGGGGAACAGCCCCGCCGCCCGGATCGACACCGACGGCGTCCGCCGCGCTCTCGACTCCTTCGGCGTGCCGGTCACGGTAGAAGCGCCGTTGGCCGACGACACCGCGGGCCCGACGGACGTGTCCGGCGGCACGTCGACCGGAGCCCGGGCGGAGACGGCGCACTCCCAGCAAGCCCCAAATCGCCATGTCGACAACGGCTCTCCCCACACTAGGTCCCCCGACATCGGCTCCCCCGGCCCCGCCACGCCCGGGACCGGCTCGGGCAGCACCTCAGCCTCCGGGACCTCCGGTGCCAGGCCCGGTGACGTGCCGACGGGAGGCACCTCCGCGACGCCCTCCTCCTCCACCACGTCCCAGGGCAGCCCTCGCACGCCGGACGCCCCGCGGACGGACGGAGACACCGTCGACGGCCGGGACGTCCGCGACGAGGCGGACGGCGCTGCCGAGGGGAAGCCCGGCGCTCCCACCGGCCCGGCCACCGGCCCGACGGGAGCGGCGCCCCTCACCGTCGTCGTGTCGCAGTCGCCGCCCCCGGCCCAGGGCTCGCCCGAGGCCGCAGCCCTCCTGGACGGAGCCGGCGCCGACCGTGCCGTCGTCCTCGGGCCGCCTTCCTCGGTGGACGGCACGGGGCGTCCCGTACGCGCCGCCGTCGAGCTGACCCGCGAAGGGCCCGGCCACCCCGTCGGCGTACGGCCACTCACCGGCCCGGCCCCGGGGGCGCCGAACGACACCGGCGGCACGATGGGCACCGCGTTCCCCGGGTCCGACGTACTGCTCCCCCTCGCCGACGCCGTCGGCTCAGCCGCCCTCGCCGACGCCCTCGGCTCGCCCGCCCCCGCCGGCCACGCGTCCCGACCCGCCACCGAGAGCGCCGCCGCCGTCGACACCCCGGTCGCCACGAGGGAGACCGGCTCGCCCTTCGACGCGAAGCCGTTCAGGACCGAGTCGGCTCCTTCCAGCGCGGACCAGTCGCCCACCGAGACGCTGTCCGAGGTGACGCCCCCGGCGCGCAGCGGCGCGACGGAGCCGGAGGTGTCCCCCACCGTGCCGCCCGCGGCGAAATTCGCCACCCTGTCCCGGCCGTGGGCCGAGCCGGCCACCGAGCTGCACCTGGAGTCGGGAGACTCGCCGGCACCGCTCGCCGTGCCCCCACCGCAGGCCGGGATCGTCGTACGACCGGTGGGTGTCACGGGTGACGTCAGGTCTGATCCGGCGCGCCCCGCGGCGCAGCCGGCCGTGACGACGCTGACCGGTCACACCGTGCCCGTCACGCACCTGCGGCGCTGGGTGCCCGAAGCCTCCGCTCAGCCCCGACCCGGCACGGCTGTACGGACGTTGACCGTGTCGCAGAGCCCGGCCGAGGACGGCACCGCCCACAGTGAGGGTCGTCGGACGCTGCTCGGGCAGGACACGTACCGCGGGGTGCGCACGGTGTCCGCTCCCGGCACCGGCGACGGGGCGTCCGGGCCGCCCAGGACCGTTTTCACCGGGCCACCCGCCGCCCTGCCCGGTTCCGGTACCGAGGCGGGCGCCGACTACTTCGCCGCGCACGGCACCCCCCGTACCGTCACGCTCGGCACCGACGACACCGCGCACCCCAGCGTGAAGGTGAGCGGGGTGCAGTTCGGCGAGGTGCTGCGGTCGTGGTCCGAGGACGGTGCTCCGGACCGGCCGATCGTGCTGTTCTCCTGCGAGACCGGACGGCAGCCCGCGGTGGCGGGCCTGCCGGTCGCCCAGCACGTGGCGAACCGAACGGGACGTCCGGTGTTCGCGCCGACCACCGAGGTGGGAACGGCCCGGGACCGCGACGGCAACGTCCGGGCGGTGCTCACCGAAGGGCCGGACGGCCCCGGCCGCTGGCGGCTGTTCACCCCGGAGCCCGGTGGCGCCGACCTCGACGACCTGGCGCGCATCGCCGGTCTGCACGCCGGTCCGGAACCGGCCGACGCCTTCACCCGCGCCCGCACCCTCCAGCAGATCCGCACCCTGCGCGACACCCTCGGCCCCGACGCCGAACAGCAGCCGGAGAACCACGAGTTGCTCGCGGGCCTCGCCCTGGTCGACAACCTGCGCTGGCTGGGTCCGAGCGCCGCGGCCCGCTACGGCGACGGCCGGATGACCCCGGACCTGCTGCGCCGGATGGTCACCGACTGGGGCAACTCGGCGGGTGGCGACGCCGGTTCGGCGAGCGACCCCGGCCCGGAGCAGTACACGCGCTTCCTGCGCGCCGCCGCAGGTCTGCGCTCCGCCGGGGGCGTCGACGCCGCGCTCGAGACGCTGCTCCCCCCACCGCCGCCCGTGCTTCCCCCGACCGCCATGGTCTCGCCGGCGGACGTGCGCGGACTGACGTACGCGCCCTCCGCGCAGATCACCTGGTCGCTCTCCGACACCCCGTTGCCGCTGGCCGAGTTGGCCCTCAGCCCCGAGGACAGCGCGGAGCTGGCCCGCCGCAGGCCCGATCTGGTCCCGGCGCCGAGTCGGCCGGGGAGTCCGGCCGAGGACCTGACCCTGCTCAGCAGGAGCGGCACCACTCCCGCCGGCGCGGAGACGGTGCACGCGGACGGACGCGCCTTCACGCGCTTGGACACCCCCGGCGGGGGCGACTGCCTATTCCGGGCGCTCCTCGACAGCGCCCGCAGCCGGCCGGTGCCCCCGGCGTGGGCCGCGCGCAACGTCGCCGGTCTGCGCGGGCTGCTGCGCGACCGGATCCGGGGCACCGAACTGGGTACCGCGGCGGCGACCGCCTTCCCCGATCCGGTCTACACCGTCGTGGACGACCTGCGGGTACGCGCCCTCGCCGGAGCTCGCGACGCCGGGGAGAGCGCCCGCATCACCGACGAGTGGAACCGGATCGCGCAGGCCGTCGTCACCGACGGCGACCCCGGCCGGTGGCGGGAGCTCCTGCGCGACAGCGACTACCCGCACCTGGCCGACGTGGCCCCCACGCCCGCCGAGGCGCGCCGGATCGGCTCGGGTGCCCTGGTCGCCGCGGCCGCCGAGCGGCGCGGCCTGTGGGCGTCCCCCTTCGCCGACCTGCTCCCGGAGGCCCTGGCGCACACCCTGGACCTGGACCTGCGACTCGTACGGCCGCATCCGCAGGCCGCCGGTTCGCTCGTCACCTCGCTGCACCCCGGAGGCCGGAGCGGCACCTTGTACCTCGCCTACAACGGCACCGACCACTACGACGCCCTGGTCCCGGAGGCGGCCCCGCTCACCCCCGTTCCCGACCCGGTCGGCACGCGGGACGCCCTGGCCGAGGACCCCGTCACCTCCGCTCCTCCCGCGCGGGACGCCGTCGCCCCCGACACCACCGGACAGGCCATCGCCGGCCGGGACGCCACCGGACAGGACGCGGACGGCGGCCCGGAGTCCGGCACCCCCGACCGGGGTGATGGGGTGCCGCTGGAGACGCAGCTCGACAGGTACCGGCCGACGCGCCTGCTGACCGGCCAGGACGCGTCCCTGCCCGAACCGGCGCCGCACACCGTCACCTTCGCGGACGGCAGCCGACTGCCCACGGTCCTGATCCACCCCGACGGCGGCACCGGGGACACGAGCCCGGGCGACCGGGCGCTGCACGACCGGGCGTCGCGCGACCTCTCGACCGGCCTCCTCACCGGTCCCGGCGTCGTCACCCTGCGCTCGCCCGAGTCGGTGGCCCGGCAGATCCTGGACGGGCTGCCGAGGCGCTTGCGGTCCCAGTTCGACGGGGCGGAGCTGCTGAGGATGCTGACCGATCACCCGGGCGCCTTCACCGCTCCACGCGGTGCGCGGTTCGTGGGCCGGGAGAAGTCCGGCGTCGGGCACGAGATGACGGTCGAGGCCGTCCCGTACCACCGCTGGGAGCGTTTCGCCGACGTCGACGGGGGCACCACGCGCGTCGACACCATGCGGCGCGGCCAGGCGGGTACGGGCGGTGGGCGCAGCGTCGGTTTCGGGCGCCGGATCGCCGGTGGGGTGAGCATGGGTCCCCCGCTCGACTGGCTGCTGAAGATCGGTGTCTCCCTGGGCTGGACCCGCAGAACCGACTACGCCCAGGGCACGCAGGCGTACCACCAGACCGAGTGGCGCGCGCACGAGGGCTCGCACCTGCACCTGGACGACGTGTACTACCGGGTGCGGGTGGACCGGGTCACCGAGGCGCCGAAGGCCGACGGGCCGGTGGGCGGGGGCAGCCGGTCTTCGGAGTCCGCCCCGGCCGCCGGCCCGGCCCCCGTGCGGCCCGCCTGGCGGCGCACCGAGGTGCACGCGGCGCACTTCGCCGTGCGGGACGGTCTCAGCTGGCGGCTGCCGGACGACCTCACCGTGCCCTTCACGGGCCCGCGGCGGGCGCCCCGGACCCTCACCCTCCCCGACGGGACGGAGCCGCGGGTCACCGACATCACCGGTCTGCACCTGGTCGACCCGCCGGAGGACGTGGCGCTGGCCGTCTCCGGTGCCAGGCCCGGGAGTTCGGCTCACCGCACGATGGTGTCGTACGTCCGGCCGACGCGGCTGCTCGGCCTGTTCGGACGGATGACGGGTGCGGTCACCGGGCCCGAACTGACCCGGGGCAGTGGCCGGCACCCGCTGGGGCACCTGATCGTGGAACGGTCGGTGCCGCACCGGGCCACTCTGGTCACCGAGTCGGTCAAGGCGGAGGTGCGCGACCTCACCCAGACCACCTACCAGAACGAACGCGGTCACGTCCGGGACACCCGCTTCGGCATCCAGGTCACCGCCGGGCCGAACCACACCCTTGTCGGTCCCGAGACGGACGTACGCCTCCAGGGCGGTCCGCTGGTCCGCGCCGACCTCACCAGCGGGCGCGGTCACCACCTCGGTACCGACGCGGCACGCAAGACCACCGGCCGGATCCGCAACCACCCGATGGCCCTGTACCGGGTCGAACGCACGCTGATGGTGCGCAAGCCCGGGGAACCGGCGTCCGCGGCGCGTCCGGTGCGGGTGGTCAGCCTCGACTGGATGTCGACGCAGGACGCGCGCCGGCTGGCGGGCTGGGACAGCCGGACACCCGGCCGGACGGGCCCGGACCCGGACGTCGAACCACCGGTGCCCTGGTACCTCACCCGGGAGGACCCGGTCCACCTGGGGGGTCAGGTCCGGGCCGAGGGCTTCCGCCCCGAACGCCCGCAGAACGACCGCCTCCAGGACGACCCGGCCCACCGGCAGGACCCGTCGCCGGACGCCGCCCGGCAGCCCGCACCGCAGGACCCCCTGTGGGTCTTCACGGACGCCGTGCTCGACACCCTGCACCGCTCCTACCCGTCACTGTTCGTCCCGCCGCTGATGCTGCGCCACCCGCGGCTGGCCAGATTCTGGTACGGCGACGGGCGCCTGCGGACCGCTTCGCACAACGACCGTCAGGTACGGGAGGCCCTCAACCGGCCGAGCCTCGCGCAGAGTCTGGACGAGCTGACCACCACCGGGGTGCCGGTCACCCTCACCGAGGACGGGAAGGTCGCGCGCGGACATCACACGCTCGTCCTCAGGGCGCGGCTGAGCGACCGGCGGTTCGAGACCACCATGAGCGAGCGGTCGCTGCGCAACGCGGTGATCGGCACCGAGATCTCCGGGCAGGGGCAGCAGGCCTCCGTCACGCTCTCCGGTGGTGTCGAGCTGGGCATCTCGCCGCGCGACCACGACAAGGTGCCCGAGGCCGGGCTGCCACGCCGGATCGGGAACGTGACCCTCGGGGCCCGCTACGCCACGACCGGTCAGAAGGCCACCCGCAACACGGCCGCGGTCACCCACGATCACCTCACGTTCCACAACGGCGCCGACCTCTACAGCTACCGGGTCGAGTTGGGCGCCACCTTCGAAGGGCACCGCCGTCCGCGGGGCTGGGCGCGGCTCGCCTCGGTCGGCCTGCTGGGCGCGGGCGTCTTCGTCAGCAGGGTCGCCGAACGGCCGCTGTTCGACCGGGGGTCCGAGCCGGTGGGCCGGGTGGAGCTGGCCGTGCCCGCCGCACACGGCTCCGACCGCCACGGTCCCGCGGACCCACCGCCCGGCCGTCCGGCAGCCCCCGTCGCCGTCGCGCCCGCGCAGCGGCTCCCCTCCATCGAGGCCGACCGACTCCTCGACGGCACCCGTCCGCTGCACCGGGCCGACCCGGCCGACCGGCGGCTCACCGACAGACTGCTGAGCGCGCCGCACGTGGTGCTCGGCACCGAGGGTGGTCCCCGGCGCCGGCAGCTCGTGCAGGACGTCGCGGATCGGGCCACCGGCTCGTCCTGGCACGTCGGCGCACCCGGAGCCCCGGTCCGCACCGCTCTGCTCCGGACCATGGCGAATCTCTCGGTGGCGGGTCAACTCGGCCAGTACCTGGGGCCGTTCGGCTCCCGCATCACCGGCCTCACCGGTGCGGGCCCGCTCCAGACCCACTACCTCAAGGCCGCGATCCGCGGCGAGTTGTCCAACCTGCGCGTCAGGAGCGACCCCAAGCCGGCCAGTCTGGAAGCCACCATCGGCAACGAGCACCGGGTCGCCGGTGCCGCGAGCAGCGTCTCGCACGCCACGCTCGGCGTGCAGGGCGCCCACATGCCGCTCCAGCAGGCCCCCGGGAGTGCGGCGGTGACGGGCACCTACTCGACCGCCCTGCAGTACGCCTGGGGCCGGGGGCGCAGCATCTCGCAGACCCTCACGCGAGGCCGCAACACCACCCTCACCTTCGCCGGGCGCATGTACCTGGTGGTCGCCGACACCGCCGAGACCATCGCGGTCCGGGACCGCTGGACGGCCGCGATGGGCCTGGCGGGCACCCGCGCCGGGATGCGGATCAGCACGGCGGCCGGGCGCCTGTCGGAACACCTGGGCCGCCGCCTCGCACCCCGGCGGGCCGCCGCCGCGCTGCACCGCATCCGCGACGCGGTGATGTTCCACCTGCCCATGCAGGACGCCATCGAGACCGGACTCGCCCCGGACGGCCTGGGCACCGCCACGCCGCGCAACCTCGGCGGCGGCTACCGGGTGCCCGGCTTCCTGCGCGGCCGGAGGTTCCCCACCCACCCCAGCGGCCGGCTCGACGCGAGCCGTGCCGCGCGGCACCTGCTGGGGCAACTGGAGACGATCGGGGTGCCCTCGCACGACCGAGAGCAGGTCCTGCAGCGCCTCTCGCCCGACTTCCTGCGCGCCCACCTGCACGAGCTGACCACCGAGGGGATGACCCTGCCGGTCCGTCACCGCGTCTGGACGCGCCCCCACCACCTGGCCGTCGGCGGCAGCCCGGGCGTCCTGCACTTCCGGCTGACCCCGGTCAGCACCACGGTGGAGAGGCTGCGCACCGGGTTCGAGCTGGAGGACTACCGCACCATCACCCGCGACGACTCCGTCGCCTCGTCGCAGGACCGAGGAGCCGACCTGACCCTCGGGGTCAGCGAGCGTGCGGCGGCCGGCAGCGGCGGCGTCCTCACCGCGAGCCCTTCGCTCCAGGGCACCGCCGCCAAGCAGCGGTCGAGCACCCGGACCGAGACGCACGGCAGCACCGCGATGCCGAACATCGCCACCACCCAGGCGCACGCCGAGATCGTCACCAGTTATGTGCTGACCGTCTCCATGACCGACGCGACCGGCGCACCCCTCCCGCCCCGGACCGGGGCCTCGGTCGGCACCCTCCACGAGATGCTCCCGGCCGGTCTGCTCACCCCCGACGGTGACGGCTCGGACGGTGCGGTGACCGAGCAGGAGGTGCCCGAGCCGGAGCGGGCGGTGCGGGTGCTGACGGCCGAGCAGGCCCGTCCCGAGGGCATCGCCGCGTGGCGGACGTCCGGTGACGGCACCGCAGAGTCCGACGTCCTGCCCTTCGACGACCGGATCGGCTCCGGAATCCTCGCCGTGGACGTGGTCGGCGCTGCCAACGTCCAGGACGGCCTGACCCTCGCCACCGCCCGGGCGGACGGGCTCGGCGACGGCGACCTGGGCCGGCGGCACAGCGGCAGCGGCCTCGCCGAGCGTGTGCGCATGGCCCGCCTCACGCCCCTCACCGGCCTCGGTACGGCCCCCGCGCAGGCGCAGCAGGAGGCCACGTCCCAGGGCGGCCTGACCGCCGGGTTCCGCGAGGCACTCGGCCCGGACGGCTCGGCACTGCCCACCCAGTCCTCGGCCCGCCTCTTCGGGCAGTCCCACACCGCCGACTCGCGCCTCTACGCGAAGATGCACCGCACCGGGGCACGACTGCTCGCGGTCGAGAACAAGCCGCGCATGGAGGCGATGCAGCGCCGCAGGACCTCCGACGCGCTGGAGTCCGGCATCACCGACAACGTCGAGGGCACGGTGGGCACTTCGCCCCTGGCGGGCAACAGCAACGCCGGCGTGACCAACCCCGGAGCCACGGTCCCGATCGGCGGCGCCAACGACAGCACGGCACTCAAAGGCACCACGGACACGACGCTCGGCACCCACCTCAAGGTCGTCACCGACCGCAGCATGCTCTTCGCGCTGCCGGTGAGCTGGCTGTCGGTCAGCGAAGCGCACCACCACTTCAGCGACATCCGGGCCCTGCACGCCCTCGGCAAGGCCAGGCGCGGGCCGCGCGCCGCGGAAGCCCGGACGACCGTCCTGGTCTGGCTGCGCGAGGACATCGCCCGGGACTACGGCCTCCTCGACGACACCAGCTTCCCCGACGAGGTGGGCGCCGCCTGGGACGACCTGGCGAAGGCCGCGGCCGACCTCGCCACCGCCGAGCAGCGCTACTACGACGCCCGGGCACGGGCCCGCGACACCTGGCTCGACCTGACGCCCCAGGAGCAGCGGGATCCGGGGGACCTCGCCGGGGAGTCGGGGACACTGCCCTCGTCGCCGGCCGTCGCCGCGTGGCAGGCTGCGCGCGCGGAGGTCCGGCTGTGGGAGCGGCGCACCGACGCCGCCGCCGCGGAGCACCACCGTCTGCACCTGGCCGCCTCCCGCCTCACCGCCCACCACCGCGACCCGTCCGCCGTCCCCGCCCCGGACCGCCGGCAGCCGTACGCCCCGCCCGCCTGGCGCTCCGAGGCGGCCGAGCCGTACACCGTCACCGACGCCACCGGCTCCGGCCCCCGCACGCTCACCTCACCCGACGGCGCCACGGTGCGCGAGATCCACGACGTGCCGCACGACGGCGCCTCGTTCTTCCACGCGCTGCTCGCCGTCGCCCAGGACCGGGGGCGGCTTCCCCATCTGCTCGGCACCGACCTGGCCGGCCGCTTCACGGCCGCCCCCGGCGATCCCGGAGTCACCGCCGAGGCCGTCGGCGCCGCCCGCGACCGCCTGGCCCGGGCACTGGCCGAGGACGGCAACGCCGACCTGCTCGACTCGCTCGCACCGGACACGGCCGACACGTTCACGCAGGAGGAAGTCGACGCCGCGGGAGTGCGGTTCACCCCGGCCCAGCAAGCGGAGTTCGATGCCTTCGGGCGGCTGCCGCAGACCTTCTGGCCGAGCCCCGGCCAGCGGGTGGCACTGGCCGTGACCGCCCTGGCCCGGCCGTTCGCGAGCGAACCGCGTCCCGAGGCAGGGGCGCACCCGGACGACGATCAGGCGGCCCCCGCGCGTCGCGCCGGTGACCACGGCGGCGCCGACCTGCTGCCCGCCCTCGCCGCGCGGACCCTGGGCGTCCCGCTGACCGTGGTCACCGGGGAGGGCCGCAGCCAGCTCTTCCTCCCGCACGGCGGTGACCCGGCCGCCGTGCGGCCGGCCACCGACCCCGTCCTCTTCGCCGCCGGTGGCTTCTTCCACGCCGCGCTCCCTCCGGGCACCCCGCCCCCACCGGCCGCCCCCCTTCCGCGGCCCACCGACCCCACGACGGCCGGGAACGCCGGGACCCTCGGCACGGCCGGGAACGCCGGGACCCTCGGCACGACGTCCGCGGACCGCACCCGCACGCCCGGCCGGCAGCAGCCCCCGCGCCCGAGCCACACCACACCGCCCTGGTCGCCGCCGAGCGGTGGCGCGGGCCCGCGTTACCGCCTCGACCGGAACGGCGTCCTCACCGCGCCCGACGGCGCCGCCTACACGCAGGGCACTCCGACCGGTCGCGGCAACGGCTTCTTCGGCGCGTTGTCCACGGCCCTGCGCCAAGCGGCCGCACAGCCCGGACCGCATCACCGTGAGGCGGCACGCCTGCGCACCCGCGCAGGGCTCACACCGGCGCAGCTGATGCGGCTGAACGGCCTTCCGGGGAGGGCGGCCGAGCGCGACGCCCTCTTCTCGCCCCCTCCCCTCCCCAGGCGACCGGGGGCGCCCGAGCCGAGCCAGGAGGCGCTCGACGGGCACCTGCGCCGACACCTCGCGCAGGCTCCGTGGGGCCCGGAGGCCGATCGCGCGGTGGCCGAGTGGGCCGCCGCCGCGACGGGAACCACGGTCACCCTGATCGAGGAGAACGGCACCGCGTACACCTACGCGGGACCCGCCGCCGACGGCCCCCATCTGCGGCTGCGCCGCCGAGGCGGCGACGTCGTCCCGCTCCTGCCCCATCACGACGAGGCCTACGAGCTGAGCACGCTGTCGGGCGACGACACCGGCTCGGGCACGCAGTCCGCCGCCCCGCAGCCGGTCCTGCGCCCCTTCAAGCTGGGCACCTACGAGTTCACCAACCTCAACCAGAGGGACGACTACCTCGACAAGGCCGTCCGGATCATCGAACTGCTCGACGAACACCCCACCATCAAGGACTACGTCGGCGGTCGCGCCGTCCGCATCACCCTGCACCTGCGCACCACCGAGACACCCGCCGACGTCATCGACCGCGACGACGACGGCGTCGACATCAACCTCGCCAGCTACTACTTCGAGAAGTACGACACCGGCTACCTCATGGGCATGCTCGCCCACGAGATCGGCCTCCACCCCCTCGCCTCCCGCGCCACGGGCATCCCCGACGAGGAAGCCATGTTCCAGGGCGTCCCCCTGACCGTCCCGGGACTGAGCGACCTGAAGAACCCGCGCACCATGAACACCGAAGGCGCCGGCCAGGCCGACCACATCATGGCCGCCTTCCCCAGCAGCACCCGCCACCCCATCTACCGCGACATCGTCCTCGACATGGCCCGGATACTCGCGCACCGGGCGCGGGTGGGCGTTCCGGGTGCGAAGGCCCAGGACGTCACCGACCTGTTCGACACCTACCTGATGGACGTCGCCTCCATCGCCGTCACCGGAGACCACCGGCTGAACGCGGTCAAGGAACCCAACTACACGGCCAGGGTGTACAACGCCTACAAGGAGCTGCTCGCCGCGCAGTTGGGCGACAACACCGCGCTGCGGAACCTGCTGCCGTCGAACAAGACCCTGTTCGGCGTCGCAAGATCGTTCACCCAACTGGCCACGAGTATCGCGACCAGCAACCGCGGCGACAGCATCCAGCGGCCCGCCGCACCGGCACAGACCGCTGCCGCCCCCGGCAACACCGGCGGCCCCGGCCCCGATTCCGGCCCCGGCCCCGATTCCGGCCCCGGCCCCGATTCCGGCTCCGGCTCGGAGGAGGCGCGCCCACGGCTGCCCGAGAGCCGTCCCGAGGCGGCGTCGCGATCCCACGCACCGGGCGCTCCGGGGTCACGGCGCACCTCCGACCGCCGCCCCCGGTTCGTCGTCCGCTCGGGCTTCGACGCGCGCCGGTTCACCTTCGACGGTGAGCCCGTCACCGACCTGACCGTCCGCGTCGCCCTGCGCGGCACGGACGAGCAGAGGGCCCACGTGTTCGCCCAACTCCGTGACGGAGTGCGCGAGTTCTTGAACGCACCCGCCTACCGTCTGCCCAACGGCGACCGGCTGCACGTCACCGTGGAGCTCGTCGGCGCCGCCGGCACGGACGCGGGCGCACCGCACCTGACCGTGGACCTGACGGGCCGTGACCGGGCCATGGACCAGGTCACCTGGTGGGCCGACGCCGCCCCGGTGCAACTGGTGCACGAACTCACCCACCAACTCGGCCTGCGGGACGAGTACCGCGACGCCGGCACCCCGCACCGCCCCCACGTGCTCGGCAGTCTGCTCGGCGGTCTCGACGAGGCTCCCGAGGACTCCTCACTCGCCCCCGCGGGCCTGCGCGACCGGCACCTGGCCCTCCTCGGTGCCCTCGTCGGCGAGCCGACCCCGGCACCGCTTCCGCACGACGGTGAACAGGCCGCCCGAGACTGGACGGCGGCTCGGAGCGCCGCCGCTCCCGAACTCCGCGAGTCCGTATGGGTCGACCCCGTCTCGCTGCCCCAGCCGGCCGACGGCACCACAGCAGCCGATGTCGCCGCCCCCATGCCGCAGGACCCGACCGCGACGCCGGCTGCGCCCGCGCCGATGCCCTTCAAGCTGGGCACCTACGAGTTCACCAACCTCAACCAGACGGACGACTACCTCGACAAGGCCGTCCGGATCATCGAACTGCTCGACGAACACCCCACCATCAAGAACTACACAGGCGATCGCACCGTCCGCATCACCCTCCAGCTGCGCACCACCGAGACACCCGCCGACGTCATCGACCGCGGCGACGACGGCGTCGACATCAACCTCGCCAGCTACTACTTCGAGAAGTACGACACCGGCTACCTCATGGGCATGCTCGCCCACGAGATCGGCCTCCACCCCCTCGCCTCCCGCGACACCCGGATCCCCGAGGAGGAGGATCTCTACCGCGGCATGCCCCTGCCGGTCCCGGGGCTGGAGTCGCTGACGACCCCCCGCTTCATGAACACCGAGGGCGCCGGTCAGGAGGACCATGTGATGGCCGCCTTCCCGCACACCGTCCGCCACGGCGTCTACCGCGACATCGTCGTCGAGATGGCCCAGGTCCTGGCCCACCGCGCCCAGGTGGGTGTGCCGGGAGCGAAGGCAAAGGACGTCACCGACCTGATCGACACGTATCTCATGGACCTGGCCTCCATCGCGGTCACGAACGACCACCGGGCGAAGGCGATCCTCGACCCCGGCTACACGGCCCGCGCCTACAACGCGTACAAGGAGCAGCTGCTCCAGCGCCTCCCGCAGGACAGCCCCGTCCGGGCCCTGCTGCCCGCCGACAAGGGGAGGTTCGGCGTCCTCGGTGACTTCGCCCGACTGGCCACCGCCGTCGGCACCAACAACCGCGGTGACAGCATCCAGCGACCCACGCAGCAGAGTCACACCCCGGCTCCTCCGGGCGAGGCCCGCCCCCGACTGCCCCAGGCGAGCGGCGAGGCGGCCGCGGCCGTCCCGCCGCGCATGCCGCAGACCTCGAACTCCGCACCCCCGGCCCCGGATCCGGTGCTCGCGCCCTTCAGGTCGGGCAACTTCGAGTTCACCAACCTCAAGCACACGGACGAGAAGTACCGCGACAAGGCGATCCGCGTCATCGAGCTGCTCCGCAGGCACGCCACGATCCGCGACTACGTCGGCGGTCGCGCCGTCCGCATCACCCTGCACCTGCGCACCACCGAGACACCCGCCGACGTCATCGACCGCGGCGACGACGGCGTCGACATCAACCTCGCCAGCTACTACTTCGAGAAGTACGACACCGGCTACCTCATGGGCATGCTCGCCCACGAGATCGGCCTGCACCCCCTCGCCTCCCGCGACACGGGCATCCCCGACGAGGAAGCCATGTTCGAGGGCGTCCCCCTGACCGTCCCGGGACTGAGCGACCTGAAGAACCCGCGCACCATGAACACCGAAGGCGCGGGCCAGGCCGACCACATCATGGCCGCCTTCCCCAGCAGCACCCGCCACCGCATCTACCGCGACATCGTCCTCGACATGGCCCGGATACTCGCCGAGGACGCACAGGCCGGCGAGGAAGGCGCCAGGAGCAAGGACGTCACGGACCTCGTCGACACCTACCTGATGGACCTCGCCACGATCGCCGTCACCAACGACCGCCGCAAGGACGCGGCGTGGGAACCCCGTTACACGGCGAAGGTCTACAACGCCTACAAGGAGCAGTTCGCCGCGCGGCTGGCGCCCGACAGTCCCGTGCGGCGACTGCTGCCCCCGGACAAGAGCTGGTACAACGTCACCAACAACTTCCTCGGGCTCGGGGCCAGCTTCGCCTTCAACAACCAGGGCGACAGCATCCAGGCCCGGACACCGGAACCGAGCGGCGACACCACGGGCGAGGCCCGGCCCGGGCTCCCCGGCACGGACGGCACCGCGCCGCGCACGCCCCGGGCGCCCGCGACCCAGCCGGTCCGGACACCTCTCGACCACCGCCCCCGGTTCGTCGTCCGCTCGGGTTTCGACGCACGGCGCTTCACCTACGCCGGCGAGCCGGTCACCGACCTGACCGTCCGCGTCGCCCTGCGCGGCACCGGCGAGCAGAGGTCACGCGTCCTCGACCGCCTCCAGTGGGGCGTGCACCACCTCCTCAACTCGCCCGGGCATCTGCTCCCCAACGGCGACCGGCTGCACGTCACCGTGGAACACGTCGATCCGGCCGGCACAGGCGCCGAAGCCCCCCACCTGACCGTCGACCTGACCGGCCGCGACCGGGCCATGGACCAGAACACCTGGTGGACGGATGCCGAACCCGTGCACCTCGTGCACGAACTCACCCACCAGCTCGGCCTGCGCGACGAGTACCGCGACGCCGGGACCCCGCACCGCCCCCATGTGCCCGGCAGCCTCCTCGGCGCACTGGACGAGGCCCCCGAGGACTCCTCACTCCCCGCAGCGGGTCTCCGGGGCCGGCATCTGGCCCTGTTGCAGGCCCAGATCGGTGACGTGACGCCGCGGTCCCCGCACGGCCCGGAAGACGCCGATACGACCTGGGCAACGGCGCGCACCGGCACTCCGCCGGTCGCGCGCACCTCCGTCTGGGTCGACCCGGTCTCCCTGCCCGCGGCGCAGACCGCCACCGACGGCACGCCCCTCACCGAGCTCCCGGCCCACATGCCGCAGAGCGCGGACCAGGTACCGGCCGCCGCGCAGACGCCCACCCCGTTCAGGTCGGGGAACTTCGAGTTCACCAACCTCAAGCACACGAACGAGAAGTACCGCGACAAGGCGGTCCGGATCATCGAGCTGCTCGGTGACCACCCGGCGATCCGGTCCTACGTCGCCGGCCGCCCCGTGCGGATCGCACTGCACGTGCGCACGACCGAGACCCCGGCCGACGTCCGCGACCTGGGCGCCGACGGCGTGCAGATCAACCTCGCCAGCTACTACTTCGAGAAGTACGACATCGGCTACATCATGGGCATGCTGGCCCACGAGATCGGCCTGCACCCCCTCGCCTCCCGCGACACGGGCATCCCCGACGAGGAGTCGATGTTCGAGGACATTCCGCTGCCGGTGCCGGGCCTGGCGGATCTGGCCGAGCCGCGCACGATGAGCACCCGGGGAGCCGGGCAGGCCGACCACATCATGGCGGCCTTCCCCAGCAGTACGAGGCACCGGATCTACCGCGAGATCGTCGTCGGGATGGCCGGGATCCTCGCGCGGCAGGCGCAGGCGGGGGAAGAGGGGGCGAGGGCCTCGGACGTCACGGATCTGTTCGACTGCTACCTGATGGACCTCGCTTCGATCGCGATCACGAACGACTACCGCATGAACGCGGCGAAGGAGCCCAACTACACGGCGAAGGTCTACAACGCCTACAAGGACCTGCTGCGTACACGGCTGTCGGACCAGCCGGCTCTGCGGGCCCTCCTGCCGACGGACAAGAGCTTCTTCGGGGTGATCAACGACTTCCGCCGGATCGGCACGTACCTGGCGATCAACAACCGCGGCGACAGCATCCAGCCGGCCCCGGGCACCTGAGCGGCCGGACGGGACGGGTGACGGACGCGCCCGGTGTCCATGCGCCCTCGGCGACCTCGTCCGCTCTGGCCGTGCGGTGCATCCGCGCCGCGGGTGTCACCGGAAGAGGGAGGCAGCGGCGCCGAGGGGCGCCGGGGGTTCCTGGTCGGTGGGAGGCGTGGTGGGCAGGCGGGCCGGCTGGTCCTTCGTGACCTCGCATGCCCGGGTACTCGCCGCCGTCGCCGAGACGCCCGGCGCGCGCATCCGCGACATCGCGCACACGAGCGGGATCACCGAACGTGCCGCACATCGCGTCCTCGCCGACCTGGAGCGCGCCGGGTTCCTCACCCGGCGGCGCGTGGGTCGGCGCAACCAGTACACGGTCCACCCGGAGCGGGGCCGGTGCCACCCGTGCGAGACGGCTCTGCCGGTGCCGGCGCTCCTGGCTTTCGTCCGGCGGACCGAGCTGCCGTAGGGGCGCGGCCACGGGGACGGCTCAGCGTTCGGCCTGCGAGTCGTCGTGCGCGGTCCCGGCCGTGCCGTCGATGCGGAGTCCGGTCCCCTACTTGTCCGCTCGCGACGATCAATGCCCGTCAGGCCCTTCCCTTGTCATGCCCTCATCTGAAATGTTGCGTCGACCCATTCGACCCACGGCCCGGCCGGCGCCATCCCTTGCCCCGGGCTCTCGGAGGATGCTGTGACAACCCCCCGCACATCACCGCGCCGTCTCAGACGGTCGCTGCTGTCCGTCGCCGCCGTCGGAGCGGCCCTCGCGCTCGCCACGCCCGCCGGCGCCGCCGGCACCGGCACCGGGCTCCCGCCGGGCCCGGCCGCGGCCCGCGCCGAGTCCCGCACGGCCACCACCGCCCAGACCGCCGCCGGCTGGGTCGCCGGGACCAGGTCCTACCTGGTCATCACCACACCCGGGGACACCGCGGCCGCCCGCAGCGCCGTCTCCGCCAACGGCGGCTCGGTCTTCGCGTCCTACGACGCGATCGGTGTCGTGGTCGCCCACTCCGCCTCCGCCGGCTTCGCGACCGCCCTGCGCTCCGTCGCGGGCGTGCAGAAGGTCGGCGCGACCCGCACCTCGGACGTCCCCGCGGACGCCTACTCCCCCACCCTGCCGAGCGCTCCCCCGCAGTCGGCCACCACCCTCACCGAGACCGCACGGTGGGACATGACCCGGATCAACGCCGACAAGGCCTGGGCTGTCAGCACCGGCTCGCCGTCGGTCAAGGTCGGTGTCCTGGACACCGGAGTGGACGACCGGCACCAGGACCTCGCACCCAACTTCGACGCCGCCGACTCCGCCTCCTGCGCCTACGGCAAGGCCGACACCCGCTCCGGGGCGTGGCGTGACGTCGGCACCCACGGCACACATGTGGCGGGCACCATCGCCGCCGCGAAGAACGGCAAGGGCGTGGTCGGCGTCGCGCCGGGCGTCACCATCGCGTCGGTGCGCATAGCGGAACCCGGCACCAGCATGTTCTTCGCCGAGAACACCGTCTGCGGCTTCATGTGGGCCGGTGACCACGGCTTCGACGTCACCAACAACAGCTATTACACCGACCCGTGGATGTTCAACTGCCCCGACGACCCCGACCAGGCGGCCATCATCGAGGGTGTGCGCCGGGCCCAGGAGTACGCGGAGAGCAAGGGCTCCCTGCAGGTCGCCGCGGCCGGCAACTCCGACTACAACCTGGCCGACAAGCGGTCGGACAGCTCCAGCCCGAACGACTCGACCCCCGTCAACCGCACCATCACCAACGCCTGCGTCGACATCCCGACGGAACTGCCGGGCGTCGTGACTGTCGCGGCGATGGGCAACGGGAACATCAAGGCGTCCTACTCCAACTACGGGCGGGACGTCATCGACGTCGCGGCGCCGGGCGGCGACGGAGCGTACGGCGTCTACTCCACTCTGCCGGGCGGCAAGTACGGCAACATGAACGGCACGTCGATGGCCTCGCCGCACGTGACCGGCGTCGCCGCGCTGCTCAAGAGCGCGGACCCGGCGGCCACCCCGGCTCAGCTCCGTGAGCGGCTGGGCACCCAGGCCACGGACACGGCCTGCCCGTCCGACAGCCGCTGCACCGGCACCACGGCGAAGAACGCCTTCTTCGGCGAGGGCCAGGTCGACGCGCTGAAGGCCGTCGGCGCGACGACGCCGCCGCCCGGCCGGTACTTCGAGAACACCGCCGACGTCGCCGTCGCCGACAACGCCACCGTGGAGTCGCCGATCACGGTGACCGGCGTGACGGGCAACGCCCCGGCCGCGCTGAAGGTGGGTGTGGACGTCAAGCACACCTACCGCGGTGACCTGGTGCTGTCGCTCGTCGCCCCGGACGGGTCCGTCTACCCCCTGGAGGACTTCGCCGACGGCGACAGCGGCGACGACGTGGTGAAGACGTACACGGTCGACGCCTCCTCGGAGACCGCCTCCGGCACATGGAAGCTGCGGGTCCGCGACATCGCCACCCGGGACACCGGCCGCATCGACACCTGGAACCTGACCTTCTAGCCGAGCGCCTCGGGCAGTGCGCGGATTGCTGCTGCCCGTGGCACGACCCTGCCCCTGCTCCCCGCGGTCGCGGGGAGCAGGGGCAGGGTGCGGGGTGCGGCGTCACGCGGGGTCAGGGCGCCGCACCGGTCCGTCAGGCGCCCGGGAGGACGCCGGTGCGGGCCACCTCGGCGTACCAGCGGGCGCTGGCCTTCGGGATGCGGGTGCCGGTCGGGTAGTCGACGTACACCGCGCCGAAGCGCTTGCTGTAGCCGTGGGCCCATTCGAAGTTGTCCAGCAGGGACCACAGGAAGTAGCCGCGCACGTCCGAACCGTCCAGGATCGCCTGGTGGACGGCGGCCAGGTGGCCGCGCACATAGGCGATCCGGGCGGGGTCGTTGACCCGCCCCTCGGGGTCGGCGTAGTCGTCGAAGGCTGCGCCGTTCTCCGTGATGACCAGCGGCAGCCGCGGGAAGTCGGCGCTGAGCCGGCGCAGCAGGTCGTACAGACCGCTGGGGTCGACGGCCCAGCCCATCGCGGTGGTCTCGCCGGGCGGCTGGTGGAAGGCGACCCGGTCGGCTCCCGGCCAGGGGCTGTGGGCGCTGTTGCCGTGCCCGTCGGAGGTGTGGGTGCCGCTGCCGTCGGCCTCGGAGACCACGGTGGGGGTGTAGTAGTTGACGCCGAGGAAGTCCAGCGGCTGGTGGATCCGTGTCAGGTCGCCGTCCTGGACGAAGGACCAGTCGGTCAGTGCGGCGGTGTCCTTGAACAGGTCCTCCGGATAAGCGCCGTTCAGCATCGGGCCGGTGAACACCCGGTTGGCGAGCGCGTCGATCCGGCGGACCGCGTCCGCGTCGCCGTCCGCGGCGGTGAGCGGGCGCACGTGGTGGATGTTGAGGGTGACCGAGACCTGGGCGTCGGCGCGCAGACGGTCGCGCAGCGCCTGTACGGCGAGGCCGTGGGCCAGGTTGAGGTGGTGCGCGGCGCGCAGGGCGGCGACCGGGTCGGTGCGGCCGGGGGCGTGCACACCGGAGCCGTAGCCGAGGAAGGCGCTGCACCAGGGCTCGTTGAGCGTGGTCCAGGTCTTCACCCGGTCACCGAGGGCGTCCGCCGCGAGGGCCGCGTACTCGGCGAACCGCTCGGCCGTGGCCCGCTCGGGCCAGCCGCCCGCGTCCTCGAGTTCCTGGGGAAGGTCCCAGTGGTAGAGGGTGGCGACGGGCTGGATGCCCTTGTCGAGCAGGTCGTCCACGAGGCGCCGGTAGAAGTCCAGGCCCTTCTGCACGGCGGGGCCGCGGCCGGTGGGCTGGATGCGGGGCCAGGCCAGGGAGAAACGGTAGGCGCCCAGGCCGAGTTCGGCCATGAGGGCGACGTCCTCGCGTCGGCGGTGGTAGTGGTCGGTGGCCGTGTCGCCGGTGTCGCCGTTGCGGACCCGGCCGGGTGTGCGGGCGTAGGTGTCCCAGATGGACGGTGTCCTGCCGTCCTCGGCGGCTGCTCCTTCGATCTGGTAGGAGGCGGTGGCGGAGCCCCAGAGGAAGCCCTTGGGGAAGGTGCGGGCGGCGTCCGGGGCGGACGCGGTCTGCTGTGCTGCGGTGACCACGTAAGTCCTTTCGGGATGAGGGGAGTTCGCAAGCGTGTGGCCTGGTGGGGACGGGGCGGACTCAGCCCTTGACCGCGCCCGCCATGATGCCGCTGACGATCTGGCGGCCGAAGACGATGAACATCGCCAGGAGCGGCAGCGTGCCGAGCAGCGCGCCGGCCATGATCAGCGACTGGTCGCGGACGTAGCCCGCGCTGAGCTGGGTCAGGGCGACGGGCACGGTGGGGTTGGTCATGTCGAGGACCACGAACGGCCAGAAGAAGTCGTTCCAGGCGTGCACGAACGTGATCATGAACAGGACGGCCATCGCGGGGCGGGCGACGGGCAGCACGATGCTCCAGAAGATCCGCAGCGAGTGCGCCCCGTCCACGCGCCCGGCCTCGACGAGTTCGTCCGGCAGGGCCTCCGACAGGTACTGCCGCATGAAGAACACACCCACCGCGCTCACCAGCGTCGGGAAGATGACGGCGGGCAGCTGCTGCGACCAGCCGAGCTCGGCCATCATCATGAACAGCGGTACGACACCGAGCTGCGGCGGCACGAGCATGGTGCCGATGACCAGCATGAGCAGGGCATTGCGCCCCTTGAACCGCAGTTTGGCGAAGGCGAATCCGGCGAGCGTCGCGAACAGCACCGTGGACAGGGCGATCACCCCGGCCACGATGAGGCTGTTGATCATCGCCTTGCCCATCGCCGCCTCGTCCCAGGCACGGGCGAGGTTGCTGAACAGGTTCGGTCCGGGCAGGAACGGCGGCGGGGTCTGGCTGACCCGGGTGTTGTCCGTGGAGGCGGCGACCATCGTCCAGTACAGCGGGAAGATCGACAGCACGGCCATGACGGCGAGCAGGACGTAGGTGAGGGGACCGGCGTGGTGCTGGCGGCCGGCCCGCTGGCGCAGCAGCCGGCGGCCCCCGCGGCCGACGGTCTTCTCGGGTGAGGCCGGGCCCGCGGTGTCCGTCCGGGCCGGGAGACTGTGAGTGGTCATGGTGACTCCGGGTCAGGACGCACGGGAACGGACGCGCTTGACGACGCGCTGGACGAGGAAGACGAGGACAAGCAGCAGGAACATGGCCCAGGCGACGGTCGCGGACCGGCCCATCTGGTAGTTCTTCCAGCCCTCCTCGTACAGCAGCAGGCCCAGGGTCTGGTACTGGTTGTCCGCGCCGCCGCTGACGCCGTTGGGTCCCTGGCCGAAGATCAGCGGCTCCCCGAACAGCTGCGTGGCGCCGATCGTGGAGAGCACGATCGTGAAGACGATCGTGGAACGGATCCCGGGGACCGTGACATGGGTGAACTGCTGCCACCGGGAGGCGCCGTCGAGCGAGGCGGCCTCGTAGCGGTCGGCGGGGATGGCCTGCATGGCGGCCAGGTAGAGCAGCGCGTTGTAGCCGGTCCAGCGCCAGATCACGATGGTGGAGATGGCCACCTGGGCGGGCCACTTGTCGGCCTCCCAGTCCACGGGGTCGATCCCGACCGAGCCGAGCGCCCAGTTGATCATGCCGAAGTCGCGCTCGAAGATCATGGTGAAGACGAGGGCGGCCGCGGCGACCGACGTGGCGTAGGGCACCAGTGAGGCCACGCGGAAGAACAGCGAGCCGCGCATCCGGTAGTTGAGCAGGTGCGCCAGGCCGAGGGCCATCAGCAGCTGCGGCACGGTGGAGATCACGCCGATGGTGATCGTGTTCTGCAGCGCGTTCCAGAACCGGGAATCGCCCCACAGCTCGACGTAGTTGTCGAAGGCCACCCACTCCATGACGTCGAGGGTGGCCAGTTCGACGTCGTGCAGGGAGATCCATGACGTGTAGACGAGCGGGTAGAAGCTGAACGCGGCGAAGACCACGAAGAACGGCGCGACGAAGACGTACGGGGCACCCTTGATGTCGAGCCGGTGCAGGAGCGCGCCGCGCCGCCGGGCGGTGCCTTCCCGCGGAGGCGGCCCCGCGGGCTCGTCCCCGGTCAGGGCCTTGGTGGTGGAGATGGCCACCGGACTTCCTTCCTGAGAGCGGTTGGGTGAGCCGGCCGTCCGGGCCCGGCCGCGGCGGGCGGGCCCGGACGGCCGCGGGGGCCGGGGGTCAGCCGACCGCCTTCTCGATGCGCTCCGCGGTGGTCTCCCACGCCTTGTCCCGGGCCGTGCCCTGCTGCTCGATCAGCGTCAGACCCTGGGAGAAGGTGTCCTTGATCGTGCCGTCCTTGCGGCCGAGGACCTGCTTGTCGGGGATCTCCTGAGCCGCGGCCCCGAAGATCCGGCCGATCGGCGCGCCGCTGAAGTACCCCGACTTGGCGTCCTTCACCTCGGGGCTGTCCAGCGCCTGGCGCGAGGAGGGGATGTTGCCGATCTCCTGGAAGATGTGGGCCTGCTGCTCGGGGGCGGTCAGCCAGGCGACGAGCTTCTTGGCCTCCTCCTTGACCGGGCTCTGCTCGACGACGCCGAGGAAGGACCCGCCCCAGTTGGCGCCCTGGGGAGCCTTGGCCACGTCCCACTTGCCCTTGTTCGCCGGTCCGGCCTTCTCGCTGATGTGGCTCAGCATCCAGGCCGGGCACACGGCCGTGGCGAACGTGCCGTTGGCCAGACCCGGGTCCCAACCGGGCTGGAACTGGCGGAGCTTGGCCGTCAGGCCGTCCTCCGCAGCGTCTGCGGCCAGAGCCCACGCCTGCTTGACGGCCGGGTTGCTGTCGTAGATCAGCTCACCCTTCTCGTCGTAGAACTGCTCGGAGTTGCCGTAGATCATGGCGTTGAACAGGCCGCTGGCCGCGTCCATGTACGCGACGCCGTCGCCCTTGAAGTCCTTCTTGAAGGTGCGGCCGACCTCGACGTACTTCTTCCAGTCGCCTTCCCAGAGTTTCGCGACCTCGTCGCGGTCGGTGGGCAGGCCGGCCTTCCCGAAGTAGTCCTTGCGGTAGCAGACGGCCATCGGCCCGATGTCGGTGCCGAGGCCGAGCACCTTGCCGTCACCGGTGCTGATCTGCGATTCCTTCCACGGAAGGAAGTGGTCGGTGCCCTCCGCCCCGGAGAAGTCGGCGAACTTGTCCGCCTGCGTCTCGGTGATCTCCTTGGCCCGGCCGATCTCGATGCCCTGGATGTCCTTCAGGCCCTTGCCGGCGGCGAGCCTGGTCTGCAGGGCGGTGTAGTACGTCTGCTCGTCGCCGGCGATCTCGGCCTTGATGTCGACGTCGGGGTTCTCCTTCTCGTACTGCTCGAGAAGACCGGTCTCCTTCAGGCCCATCACCCCGTACAAGCCCATGGTGATGGTGACCTTGCCGTTCTTCTTGCCGCCGCCGGTGGCGGAGTCGTCGCTGCCGCCGCAGCCGACCACGAGCGCCAGCGCGCCGGCGGTCGCGGCCGCCGCCACCGCCCTTCTGCGCAACGAACCGGAAGTGCTCATGGATGTCCTCCTAGCGACGGCGCCGCCCCGTCGACGGCGACGAGTGCTGCGCTGGCCGCGGTCATGACCGCAGCGCTGAGTTCGGGATGGTTTGTCAGGGTGGGAACGTGCCCACTCGCGGGTGGGTACGTTCCCACCGGGGCGCCTCGAAGACTCGTATGAGTGGACGGATCTGTCAATGACTTGAACACAAGTCGTTGCTGCGCGGCCGGAGGTGCGGTGCGGGCCGCCCGTCCGGGCAGTGCCCCCCGCGGCGCCCGGATCTGCAAGAATTGCGCAGGTCACCTCCGCGGCATCCGCCGCCGCGGCGCCGAGGGGGGAGCACATGACCGGCAACCGCCGTCCAACGATCAAAACGGTCGCCGCCCGCGCCGGCGTGGGCCGCACGACGGTCTCCCGTGTCGTCAACGGTTCGGACCTGGTCAGCGCCGATGCCCGCGCCCGGGTGCTCGCGGCGATCAAGGAGCTCAACTACGTCCCGAACTCCGTCGCCCGCGGCCTGGTGACCAACCGCACCGACGCCGTGGCCCTGGTGATCCCCGAGTCGGAGAGCCGGCTCGGCTCGGAGCCGTTCTTCGCCGCGATCATCCGCGGCGTCAGCGGCGCGTGCGCGGAGAGCCGCATCCAGTTGCAGCTGATGCTCGTGCGCGACGAGGCCGAACGCGACCAGCTGGCCGAGTCGGTGGCGACCCGCCGGGTGGACGGTGTGCTGCTGGTCTCCGTGCACTCCGGCGACCGGCTGCCGGGCATGCTGGAGGAGATGGGACTGCCCACCGTCCTGGCCGGCCGCCGCGACGCGGGCGAGCAGCTGAGCTACGTCAACGCGGACAACGCCGGCGGCGCCGCCGAGGCGGTGCGGCATCTGCTGGGGCGCGGACGGCGGCGGGTGGCCACGATCACCGGCCCGCTGGACATGGACGTGGGCCGCAGCCGGCTCTCCGGCTGGCGTGCCGCGCACCGGGAGGCGGGCGTCGCCGCGCCGGATCTCCTCGTCGAGACGGGCGACTTCACCGAGGAGGGGGGTGCTCACGCCATGCGTTTGCTTCTTGAACGCGTCCCCGACCTGGACGCCGTCTTCGCCGCCTCCGACCTCATGGCGGTCGGCGCCCTGGCCGAACTGCGCCGGTGGAGGAGGCGGGTGCCGGAGGACGTCGCCGTCGTCGGGTTCGAGGACTCCGTCCTCGCCCGCCACACCAACCCCCCGCTGACGACCGTGCGTCAGCCGGTGGAGGAACTGGGCCGGACGATGGCCCGCATCCTCACCGACATCACGCGGCAGGGCGCGGACCGCCGGCAGATCACTCTGCCGACGGAGCTGGTGGTGCGCGAGTCCTCCTGACCCCGCGACCGCCCTCCGCGCAGCGGCGGTTCACCGGCCCGCGGGGCTGTCACCTCCCGGGGTCAGTCGCGCATGCCCAGGGTCTGCAGGGAAACCTGCCACAGCCGGGCCGCCGCCTCCGGGTCCAGGGCGTGGTCGGCGACGCCGGTGCGGGCGCCGAGCTGCCCGCGGACCGCCTCGTTGCAGTCCTCGAAGTAGCGCCCGCTGACACCCTCCAGCAGCGGCGAGGCGGCCAGCAGCACGGAGGTCGCCGCACCCTGCTCCGTCGTCTTCCAGCGCAGCTCCGTACCTCCCGCGGCCTGGGCGCGCAGCCGGGCGAGTTCCTCCTCGGAGACGTGACGCTGGAGGTTGGTGCGGATCCCGCCGGGCATGAGCGCGTTGACGGTGATGCCGTCCGCCGCCCAGCGCTCGGCGCCCTCGACCGCGAACAGGACGTTGGCCGTCTTCGACTGACCGTAGGCGGACCAGGGTTCGTAGGGGCGCTCGCGGAAGTGGATGTCGTCGAAGACGACGCCGGAGCGGTGGTGGGCGCTGGAGCTGACGGCCACGACACGGGCCCCGTCCCGGGCCAGGGCCGGGTGCAGGCCGGTGGCCAGGGCGAAGTGCCCGAGGTGGTTGGTGGCGAACTGGAGCTCCCAGCCCTCCGGAGTGCGCAGCTCCGGGGAGGCCATCACTCCGGCGTTGTTGACCAGGATGTGCAGGGGTCCGTCCCAGGCGGCGACGAACGCGGCGACGGAGGCCTGGTCGGCCAGGTCGAGGGCTGCGACGTGGACGTCGGTGTTGCCGGTGGTGGCGATGACGTCCTGCGCGGTGCGCCGCCCGGCGGCGGTGTCGCGGACGGCGAGGGTGACCTGCGCGCCCGCGGAGGCCAGGGCGCGCACGGTCTCCACGCCGATGCCGGAGGCGCCGCCGGTGACGACGGCGCGGCGGCCGGCCAGGTCGACGCCCTCGACGACTTCTGCTGCGGTGGTCTGCGCGCCGAAGGGGGTGGTGAGACGCGTGGGGGAAGTGCTGGGGTTCATGGTGGGTCCCGTCTGGCTGCGTGCCTGAAGCTGGGCGCGGAGGACGGCGGGGCCGGTACAGTGAGAACCGGAGGGTCCTCCGCATACCTCGAGAGTAAGCGGAGGATGCTCCGTTTGCAACCAGAGGAGGAGGAGTCGTGACCGCCGACCCCCGGCCGCTGCGCGCCGACGCGCGCCGCAACCGCGACCGACTGATCGAGGTGGCCGCCCGGGCGTTCGCCCAGGACGGGACGAACGTGACGCTCGGCTCGGTGGCCAAGGAGGCGGGGGTGGGCATCGGCACGCTCTACCGCCACTTCGCCACCCGCGAGGAGCTCGTCGAGGCGGTCTACCGCAGTGAGCTGGAGAAGCTGTGCGCGTCCGCCTCGGAGCTGCTGCGCACCGAGGAACCCGACGCCGCGCTGCGCGCCTGGATGGACGGCTTCGTCCGCTACATGACCACCAAGCGCGGGATGTCGGAGGCCTTGCGTGCCGTCATCGCGGGCGGAAGCGATCCCTTCTCCCGGAGCAGGGCGATGCTGACCGCCGCGATCACCGAGCTGCTCGACTCCGGCCGGGAGGCGGGACTGGTGCGCGACGACATCGAACCGGACGACGTGCTCTTCAGCCTCAGCGGACTGTCCCTCGCCGCCACGACGCCCGAGCACCACACGCGGATGGCCCGGCTGCTGGACCTCCTGATGGACGGGTTGCGCCGCCACGGCCCCCCGGAGCGGACGAGCAGCCGGTGAGCCGTTTCCCTCAGGTCACCGGTCCCGCGGCCGGTGGTGCCGGGTCGTAGGCGGCGTCCCGGGCGAGGTCGCGCAGGCGGAGAGCGGCGGTGAGCATGTCCCGGTGGCTGGTGTAGAGCGCGTTGACCCCGAAGCGCAGCAGGTCGGGTGCGCGCATGTCGGCGACGACGCCGTGCTCCGCGAGGGCGGCCACCAGTCCGCGGGCGTGGGGGTGGCGGAGGCTGACCTGGCTGCCGCGGCGTCCCGGGTCGGCCGGGGTGACGGAGGTGAAGCCCGAGGGGACCAGCAGCTCGTCCGCACAGCGCAGGAAGAAGCCCGTCAGGGACAGGCTCTTGTCACGGACCTGCTGCATGTCGACGCCGTCGAAGGCGGTCAGCGCCGCCTCCAGGGCGAGCAGGGACAGGATCGGCGGGGTTCCGATCCGGGCGCGGGCGATGCCGGGGGCGGGCGTGTAGGCGTCGCCGAGCGCGAACGGGTCGGCGTGGCCGGTCCACCCGGGCAACGGCGTCTCCAGCGCGGCGTGATGGCGCCGCGCCACGTACAGGAAGGCGGGTGCGCCGGGCCCGCCGGAGAGGAACTTGTAGCCGCAGCCGACGGCCAGGTCGACGCCGGCCCCGTCGACGTCCAGGGGAAGGGCGCCGGCCGCGTGGCACAGGTCCCAGAGCGCCAGCGCCCCGGCGTCGTGGACGGCCCGGGTCAGCGCCCGCAGGTCGTACAGCTCGCCGGTGCGGAAGTCGACGGGCGTGTAGCTGACGACGGCGACCCGGTGGCCCTCGGCGGCGAGGAACGACGGCAGGGCGGCCGGTGGCACCCGCCGCACGGTCAGGTTCCTGCGCCGGGCGACCGCGTCCGCCAGATAGCGGTCCGTCGGGAAGTGCCCGGGGTCGGTGACCAGGAGCGGGCGGTCGGGGCGGAGCGCGGCCGCGGCGTCGAGCGCGGTGAACAACTGCACGCTGGTGGAGTCGCCCGCGACGGTCTGCCCGGGGGCGGCCCCGATGAGGGCGCCGACGGTGTCCCCGACCCGCAGGGGCGCCTGCCACCAGCCGGCCGCGTTCCACGAGCCGATGAGCCCCGTGGCCCACTGGCGGCGCACGGCGTCGTCGAGGGCCGCGGGCACGGCCGCGGGCAGCGGGCCCAGGGAGTTGCCGTCGAGGTACACGATGTCGGGCGGCAGCAGGAAACGCGCGCGGAGGGCGGCCAGGGGGTCGTCGGCGTCGAGTTGTTCGGCTTGCTCGTGCAGGCCGGCCGGTGCGGACAGTGCGGTGGTCATCGGTGTGCGGCCTCCTCGCCCGCACGGCCGGAGTCCTTCGGGGGGAAGGCGGCCGCCATGTCCCGGAGGGTGTCGGCGACCGCGCGGGCGCCGGGTGCCCCGGGTTCGATGAGGGTGTAGTGGCCGGTACCGGGCAGGACGACGGTCCTGAGGTCGCGGTGCACGGCCGCGTAGTCGCTGAACTGGGTGAGCGGGACCTCCTCGTCGGCCGCCCCGTGCAGCAGCACGGTGGGGACACCCGTGGAGCCGGCGTCGCGCAGCAGGGTGAGCGGGTCGACTTCGCGCAGCCGCTCCGCGAAAGCGGCCTCTCCGCCGAGGAGTTGCAGGGCTGCGCCGTTGCTGAGGTCGTCGCGGCGGGTGGCGGTCAGGTCGGTGATCGGTGCGAGGGCGAGCACGCTCGTCGGGAGGGTGCGGGTGTGCCAGCGCGAGCGCTCGGGCAGCAGGCCGCGGGCGGCACACCACAGCGCCAGGTGCCCGCCGGAGCAGTGGCCCGCGAGGACGTACGGGCGCCCCTCGGGCAGGGTGTCGACGATGCGGGCGACGTCGTCGAAGGTCTCGGGGTAGCCGCCCGCGCCGCCGGAACGGCGGAAGCCGGGCAGCAGGACGTCGAAGCCCTGCCGGGAGAGGTAGGCCGCGAACGGCGTCAGGTGCATGCGGTCGTAGCGCCAGTAGCCGCCGTGCAGCAGCACGACCAGCGGGGCGTCGGGGTCGTCGGACGGCCAGGCGTCGTAGGACTGGTGGGGGTGGTCGCCGTAGCGGCCGTGCACCGGCGCCAGCACCGGTTTCAGGCTCAGGACCCGCTGTTCCTCCTCGGCGGCGAAGGCGGAGATCGCCCTAGACGTCACCGCGCACCTCCCACAGTTCGGGGAAGACCGGGCGTGCCGCACGGCGTTCCAGCCAGGCGAGTCCGGCCGACCCGGCACTGCCCGCTTTCGCGCCCATGGCGCGGCGCACCACCAGGATGTGCTCGAACCGCCAGCGCGTGACCAGTTCGGCGATGTCGGTGAGGAGTTCGCCCAGTGCGAGGTGGGGGTGGTGCTGCGGTCCGGCGTAGACGTGCCGCCAGGTGGCCACGACCCCGGGGTCGCGGGTGTAGGGGCGGGTGACGTCCCGCTCGAGGACGTGCCGGGGAACGGGCAGTCCCTGGCGGTGGAGGTGGGCCAGCACCTCGTCGTACAGGGACGGTTCACGGTAGGTCTCGCCCAGCGCCTCGTGCACGGCCGGGTCGCCGCGGTGGGCGCGCAGCAGTCCGGCGGACTTGTCACCGAGGAGGAACTCCAGATGCCGGTACATGGCCGACTGGAACCCGGACGCCCGACCGAACGCGGCCCTGAAGCCGTTGAACTGGGCGGGGGTCAGTGCGGCGATGGGCGCCCAGGCGCCGTTGAGCGCGGTCAGCGCGCGGCGGCTGCGGGTGAGGGCGTCCATGGCCGCGGCCGGGTCGTCCTTGGCGAACGCCACCTTGGCCGTGCGCCACTCGTGCACGATCAGGGTGAACCACAGTTCCATCACCTGGGTGGTGACCAGGAAACCCATCTCGTCCGGGGCTTCGGTGAGCGGGTGCTGCAGGGTGTTGAGGACGGACGCGTGCACATACGTGTCGTAGGGGCTCGCGCCGGAGAAGGGGCGGGTCAGTTCGTCGTCCACCGGATCGTCGAGGGCGGGCGTGCCGTGGTTCATCGCATCTCCTTGGGAAGCCGGCCGGTCGGGGCCGGGTGGCTCGGGGTCACACACCGAGGTGGGCGCCGCCGGAGGCGTCGATCCACTGGCCGGTCACCCAGCGGGCGTCGTCGCTCGCGACGAAGGAGACGACGTCGGCGATGTCCACCGGGTCGCCGAGCCGCTTGAAGACGGAGGCCTCGGAGTACCTGCGGCGGATCTCCGGGATGCTCAGCGTGGGATTGATCTCCGTCTCGGTGTAGCCGGGCGCGACGGCGTTGACGGTGATGCCCCGGGAACCCAGCTCCTGGGCTAGGGAGAGGGTGAGGTAGTCGAGGGCGGCCTTGGTCATGGTGTACGAGACGATCGGAGGGAAGGCGACGCGGGTCGCGACGGAGGAGATGTTGATGATCCGCCCGCCGTCGCGCAGCCGTTCCAGTCCTCGCTGGATGACGAAGAACGGCGCCTTGGTGTTGATGGCGAAGACCCGGTCGTAGTCGGCCTCGGTGACCTGCGCGAACGGCCGCGGGAGGGTGATGCCGGCGTTGTTGACGAGGATGTCCAGTCCCTCGGGGCCGCCGTGAGCGGCCGTGGCGCGGTCGAAGGCGGCCCACAGGGTGTCGGCGTCGCCGGGCACGCCCAGTTCCGCGTGCACCGGGAAGGCACGCCCGCCGTCGGCCTCGATCTCCTTGACGGTGCGCTCGGCGGCCGCCTCGTCGTGGCCGTAGTGGACCGCCACCAGGGCGCCCTCCTGGGCGAGTCGGCGGCTGACGGCTCTGCCGATGCCCCGGCTGCCGCCGGTGACCAGGGCGGTCTTCCCTTCGTGGCGTGCGGTGGTGGTCAAGGTGGTTCTCCTTCGTGGTGGTGAGGCGCGACCGGGGGCGGTCCTCAGGCGTCGAAGTCGAGGGTGACCTCGGGGGTGTGGGGGCGGGCCCGGCAGACGAGCGTGTAACCGGCGGCGAGGTCCCGGTCGTCCAGGGCGTGCTGGGCGTCGGCCGTCACCTGCCCGGACAGGACCTTGGCCCGGCAACTGCCGCACACGCCCTCGCGGCAGGCGTAGGGCACGTCGGGATGGGCACGCACCAGGGCGTCGAGGAGGGACAGGTCCCCGGGCCGGACGGCGGCGACGCGGCGGCGCCCGTCGAGCACGGCGCTGACCCGGGCCTCCTCCACCGCGGGCACCGGTCCGGGCGCCGGCGTGCGGGGTTCGCCCGGTGAGTGGGGTGCCGACGTCGTGAAGAGTTCCCAGCGGACGAGCGCGGGGTCCGCGCCCCAGTCCGCCAGGGCCCGGCGCGCGGTGTGCAGGAGCCCGGGCGGGCCGCACAGGGCGAACGCCGTGTCCGGGCCGGGCCGGGCACCGAGCACCGCCAGCAGGTGGCGCAGCCCGGCCGCGTCGAGCCGTCGCGCGAGCGGTCCGTCCGCGCTCCCCCGGTCCTCTCGGGTCAGCACGTGCAGGACGGTGAGCCGGTCGACGAACTCGTCCTTCAGTCGGGCCAGTTCGTCGGCCAGCACGGCGTCGGCGGAGGTGGGGACGGAGTGGATCAGGCTGACCCGGCAGGCCGGGTCCCGGCGCAGGGCGTGGGCGGCCATCGGCGCCAGCGGGGTGACACCGGAGCCGCCTGCGAGGAGCACGTGGTGGCCGCCGCGCGGTAGCTCCGGCAAGGCGAACGAGCCGGCAGGCGTGGAGAGTTCGAGCCGGTCGCCGGTCCCGAGACGGCTGGTGGCATACGCGCCGAAGCCGTCGGGGCTGCCGCGTTTGATCACGAGGCGCAGCGCGTCGGGGTCGTCGGGGGGCGGGCACAGCGAGTAGCTGCGGCGCAGTTCGCCGCCGGCGCGACGGTGCCGGACGACGACGTGCTGACCCGGGTGGTGGGCGAAGGCAGCGCGCAGGGCTGCCGGCACCTCGAGCGTGACGGCCACCGTGTCGGCCGTCGGGCGGTGGAGTCCGGCGACACGCAGCGAGTGGAAGCCGCGGCGGGACGAGACGGGTTGTGTGGGTGGGGTGGCGGCCGTTGCCGTGGTGGGGGTGGGTGGGTGTGCAGCCGACGCCTCGGTTGTGGTGGTGGCCTGCGTGGTCGTGGGTGGGGCTGTGGTCGTGTGCACGGGGGGCCTCACAGCGCGGTCAGGTGGGGGAAGGGCTCTCGGCAGGCCGTGCACCACAGCACGGACTGACAGCGCGACGGCCCGAAGGTGCTGTGCGGACGGGTCGCCCGGGAACCGCAGTGGGGGCAGGGCACGCCGCCCAGCTCGACGGGGACCGGGCCGTCCGGGACCGGCGTAACGGGCGGGGCGATGCCGTGTGCGGCGAGCCTGCGCCGGCCCTCGGGGGTGATGCGGTCCGTGGTCCAGGGCGGCGACAGCACCTGCCGCACGCGGCCGTCGGGGTGACCGCAGGCGGCCAGGACGTCCCGTACGGCGGCGGTGATCTCGGGCAGCGCCGGGCAGCCGAGGTAGGTGGGCATGATCTCCACCTCCAGCTCCCCGTCCGCCCCCGGCGCGACCGACCCCACCACGCCGAGATCGCCGAGGCCGATCACCGGCAACTCCGGGTCGGGCAGCGCCTCGACGCGCGCGCGCACCTCCTGAACGGAGCAGCGGACCGGGGACGGCGTCGAGGGGCTCACCAGCGGCCTCCCGGGAACTGCCGGTGCACGGACTGGAGTTCGGCGATCAGCGGGCCGAACTCCTCCGTGTGCAGCCCGGACCGCCCGCCCCTGCCGGACCAGGACGGGCCGGGCAGGGTGAGTCCCGCACCTGTGACGACCTCCGAGACGGTCCGCTGCCAGGCCGTCCGCACGAGCGCCGGGGAGGGGGCCGTGCCGGCCGTGGACAGGCGGCGGGCCACATCGTCCTCGTCGAAGAGTTCAGCGGTGTAGGGCCATACCCGTTCCAGGCCCTGCTGCATCCGGCGGGCACTCTCCCGCGTACCGCCCGCCAGCGTCCGGGTCCAC
This sequence comes from Streptomyces sp. NPDC026246, assembly GCF_055567995.1. NCBI lineage: Bacteria > Bacillati > Actinomycetota > Actinomycetes > Kitasatosporales > Streptomycetaceae > Streptomyces > Streptomyces sp. NPDC026246. The sequence continues at coordinate 203,466 of NZ_JBVHPJ010000006.1, forward strand.
CGGTCGGCGTGCAGCCGGTGGAAGGCGACCTCCTTGGCGGCGCGGGCGCCGAACGCGGCGAGTTCGGTGTCGGAGCAGTCCGCCAGCGCCTGGTAGTACGGGACCGCGTAGTGGGTGTAGGCCAGTTGACGGGCCACGGTCGTCGCGAAGTCCCCGTTGGGGAGTTCGGTCAGCAGGACGTTGGTGAACTCGCGCTCCGAACGGGTGAAGGCGAGGTCGTCCTCGGTGCGGCCGCTGCCGTCGAGCCGGCCGGCGTGGGTGAGCAGCACACGGGCGTGCCCGATGAGGTCGAGGGCGATGTTGGACAGGGCCAGATCCTCGTCCACGGTGGGCGCGCGGGTGATCCACTGGCACAGACGCTGCCCCAGGACGAGGGCGTCGTCGCCCAGGCGCAGGAGGTGTACGGCCAGGTCGGCGGCGGTGCCGGTCGCGGCGGCCGGTGTGCCGCCCGCTTCGGGCGTCACGGGAACTGCCGGGTCGTCACGCGTGGTGGTCACCTCGGGGGCCTTTCTCGGTCAACGGCGCGAAGTGCTCGGGGTGGCGGTAGGGCTTGTCGGTGCCCGCGAAGTACGGATCGCGTTCGTCCGGGGAGGCCGTGTGCACGGCGTCGGAGCGGACCACCCACAGCGACAGTGGCTCGCCGCGGCGCGTGAACAGGTCCCGCGCCGTGGCCAGCGCCGCGTCCGGTCCGGCGGCGCGCACCGATCCCACGTGCTGGTGGGCCAGGCCCCGGCGAGCCCGGAGGAACACCTCCCAGGACGCCGGCACGCCCTCCCCCGCTGTGCCGTTCATCCCTCCTCCTTCCCCACGGGACCCGTAGCGTCCGTGCTCTGCATCGCCTCCGCTGTCTCCCCTGCCTCCGCTGCATCCCCTGCCTCTGCCGCGTCCGCCGCCTCCGGGCGGGCGGCGTAGGCGACGGCGGCCTCCCGCACCCAGGCGCCCTCCTCGTGCGCGGTCCGGCGGTGTGCGATGCGCTGCCGGGCCCAGTGGGTGTCGTCGCCCAGGGCGTCGCGGTAGGTGTCCCAGTCGACGGGCGTGAAGTCGTAGTGGCCCCGTTCCTCGTTCCAGCGGATCGCCGGGTCGGGCAGCGTCAGTCCGAGGCGTTCGGCCTGAGGGACGCAACTGTCGACGAAGCGCTGGCGGAGTTCGTCGTTGGTGTGCCGCTTGATCCCCCAGGCCATCGCCCGGCGCGACACCGCGGCGCCCAGTGCGGCGGTCCGCGCGTCCGCCCCGCCCGCCTCGGTGTCGGGCGGCCCGAACATCAACGCCACGGCCGGCAGCCACCACCGGTTCACCGCGTCCTGCGCCATCTCCTTCTGCTGCGGCGTCCCCTCGCACAGCGCGCGCATCAGGTCGTAGCCCTGCCGGACGTGGAAGGCCTCCTCCTGGCAGACACGGCGCATCGCGCGGGCGTACGGCCCGTACGAAGTGCGGCACAGCGGCGCCTGGTTGATGACGGCGGCGCCGTCGGTCAGCCAGGCGATGGCCCCCGTGTCCGCCCAGGTCAGCGCGGGGTGGTTGAACGTGGCGGAGGCGCGCTGCTGTCCGCGGTGCAGCGCGTCCAGCAGATCGGCGCGGTCCACGCCCAGGGTCTCGGCGGCGGAGTAGAGGTACAGCCCGTGACCGGCCTCGTCCTGCACCTTGGCGAGGAGGACCGACTTGCGGTGCAGGGACGGGGCCCGGGTGAGCCACGCGCCCTCCGGCTGCATGCCGATGATCTCGGAGTGGGCGTGCTGGGCGATCTGGCGGATCAGCATGCGGCGGTAGGCGTCGGGCATCCAGTCGCGCGGTTCGATGGTCTCGCCGTCGGCGATGAGGGCGTCGAAGTGGGCGAGCAGTGCGTCCTGTTCCGCGGTGGCGGTGGCGGGGCCGGGAGCGGCGACGGCGGCGGCGGCGACCGTTTCGGCCGTCGCGGTGGATCCGGTCACGCAGCACCACCCACCGGGACGGCGACCGCCGTGCCGCCGGTGACCGCCGGCGTGGGACACCCTCCCGGTGCCGGGACCCGTACCGGCTGCCTGGGCACTCGCATCACTCCTTCGGTTCGGGGCCGTTCGCCCGGCCGGGGCCCGGCCGGGGCCCGACCGGGCGGGCCGGGACGCTTCGTTGCGAAAAGAGGCCCGGCACGGCCCCCGCTATCCCCGCCGCACGAGGATCGGGCGCGTGACGAAGCTCACGGCCCGGCCCCGGGAGTGGAACCGGTCGTGCCGCCCTCTTGAGGAGGTGACAGTCGAGTCCCGTACGGCGGCCGGCACGCCGAGGAAAGGGGAAACCATGAGCACCATCAGGGAGTTGCTGGTCGAACTCACCGGTACGGCCGAGTACGCCGACCGGATCGGCGACGACGTCGACCTGGCGGCCAGCGGCATCGACTCCGGGGACCTGGTGCGCCTGGTCCTCCTGGTCGAGCAGCGGCTCGGCGTGGAGATCACCGCCGAGGACATGGAGAAGCTGCACACCATCGGCGACTACGAGCGCTTCGTGGCCGAGCACTCGGTCGCCGGGGCGAGCGGCGGTGCGTGATGTGGCTGACGCAGCTGCTGGAGCGCAACCGCCAGTGCCGGCCCGGCCGGACCGCGCTGGTGGACGAGGAACGCAGCGTCACCTGGGCCGAGTTGCACGACCGGACCATCGAACTGGCGCGGGGTCTCGCCGAGTCCGGCATTCGTCCGGGTGACCGGGTGGCCGTCCTGTCCAAGGACCGCGTCGAGGTGCTGGAGACCTACTTCGCGCTGGCCCGGCTGGGCGCGCTGTTCGTGCCGCTGAACCACAGCCTGGCCGAGCCCGAGGTGGCCGGCATCGTCGAGCGCGTCGGCGCGGTGGCCGTCATAGGCGAGTCGGAACTGCTCGACCGGCACCTCGACCTCGCCGACTCGGTGCGGATCCGGCTGGCCCTCGACAAACCCGCCTTCGCGACGCTGGGCAGCCTGGCGGCCGAGCAGGACCTGCCCGGCGTCGCCGACACCGACCCCATCGCCGTGCTGCACACCTCGGCCACCACCGGTCAGGCCAAGGGCGTCACCGTCGACAGCGCCTCGTTCCGGGCCATCGCCCTGGGCTGGCTGGTGATGGCCCGCCCCACGGACGACATCGTCATGGTCAACTGCTGCCCGCTGTACCACGGCAGCATGGTCGTGTCCCTCACGTACATGGCGGCCGGCGCGACGATCGTGCTGATGCCGGGCTTCACCCCGCAGCGGGCCCTCGCCGCGGTGGAACGGCACCGGGCCACGCACATGTGGATGGTGCCGCAGATGCTGCGGTTCATGCTCCAGGCCAAGGCGTCCGCGCGCACCGACCTGTCCTCCCTGCGGGAAGTCCTGTACGGCGCCGCGCCCATGCCCCTCGACGTCTACGCCGAGGCGGTGGAGCGGCTCGGCTGCGGGTTCCGGCAGGTCTACGGCATGACGGAGGTGGGTGGCCCGTTCGTCACGCTGGGCCCCGACGAACACCCCGCGCCCGGGGACGTCACCGCCCGCATCCCCTGCGGCAGGGTCGTGCCCGGCATGTCCGCACGCGCCGTCGACGAGGGCGGGCGGGAGCTGCCGCCGGGGGACATCGGCGAGATCGTGGTGCGTGGTCCCGGCGTCATGCAGGGCTACTGGAACGACCCGGAAGCCACCCGCGAGATCACCCTCGACGGCTGGATCAGGACGGGCGACCTGGGCTTCCTGGACGACGAGGGCCGGATCAGCCTGGTGGACCGCACGAAGGACGTGATCATCCGGGCGGGCCAGAACGTCTACCCCTCGGAGATAGAGCGTGCCCTGATGACCCACCCGGCGGTCCGCGACGCGGCGGTCGTGGGGATGCCCGACGAGGACTACGGCGAGGTGCCGCTGGCGTACGTCGTGACGGAGCCGGGCACGGAGCCGGGCGCGGCGGCGCTGCTGGCGCACGTTGCGGGGCTGCTCGCGCCGTACAAGCGGCCGCGCCGGGTGGAGTTCATCGAGCAGGTGCCGCGCAATCCCGCGGGGAAGATCATCAAGAAGCTGCTGCGGGTGTGAGGTGCGGTGAGCGGCGACGACCGTGCGCCCCACGAAGGCCGGGCCGGCCACGGCGACGACGCCGGGGCCGGCCCGAGGCGACCGGTGGATCGGGCCGGCGGCGGCCCACGGCCCGAGATCCACGGTCGTGAAAGCGGGGCCTTCCCGAGCCGATCAATCGGCCGCGTCGACAACCAGCGGCATCAAACCCCCGGTAGACACGCCGGAACCCGTCACCACGCCTGGAGCCGCCCCGGCCGACCGATCCGCAGCGCCGGCAGCGCCGGCAGCCCACTGCACCCGGCCCATGTCAGACCCACCGGGGCCCCTCCGAGCCGATCATTACGCCGGGTCGGCGACGCACGGAGGTGGACCGGCGACGCTCGAGCCGTCCGTGCCACCTGTGACCTCCACCGCCTCCGTGTCACCTGAGACCCGCACAGCGTCCACGCCCCGCGCGCCGTCCACGCCCCGCGCGCCCTCCGCGTTGCCCGCGCCCGCGCCCGCGCTCCTCAGGATGCCCAGGGCGGTTGCTGCCCAGCCCGCGGCCCATGCCCGCGCGTGTCCCGGCTCCACCCTCACCACACGACCCCATCAGCCGTCGCAACCCGCGACGCCTCCCTTGACCGGCCCTGCGGATCCCTCTCAGCCCTCCGGCCCGCCCGACCTGTCGGCGCTCGCCGCGCTGCCGGTCGCCCCCGGGCTGGGGCTGGGTGTCGCCACCGTGTCGGAGCCGTGTCTGGCGCCGGCCGGGCCCGCCGAGGCGGCTGCGGCCGCGTCGATGCCGGCCCGGCGGCGGCTGGAGTTCCTGGCGGGCCGGTGGGCCGCCCGGCGGGCCCTGCGCGCGGTGGGGCTGGACTGTGGGGAGATCCCCCGAGCGGGGCGGATGCCGGTGTTCCCGCCGGGCCTGGCCGCGTCGATCTCACACAGCGCCGGGATCGCGGTCGCCGTGGCCCGCGGCCCGGGCCGGGACGTCCCCCTCGGCTGCGACCTGGAGCTGCGGCCCCTCCCCCGCCGTGCGGCCCGGCTGGTGCTGCGCGAGGACGAGGAGGAGTTGCTGTCCTGCGGCTGCCGGCCCGAGGGTACGGCCTGGTCGGTGACCGAGCTGTTCTCCGCGAAAGAGGCGGCCTGGAAGGCACTGGATGTGCGCGACAGCGCCCCTCGGGCGGGTACCGCACCGGGGAGCCTGCGGGATCTGCGGGCCGAACCGGTGGGTGACGAGGTGCGCGTGGCCCTGCGGGGCGTCCCCGCACGGGCCGTTCGGGTGCGGGTGACACAGGTGGGGACGGGCGTGTTCAGTCAGGTCACGGGGTGGGCCGAAGGCCCCGGCTGACCGCGCTGCGGCGTCCCGCCGCCCCCGGTGCGGTGCACCGGGGGCGGCGGGACGGTCGAGCCGGTCGGTGTCGAACCGGTCAGTGTTCCGACGTCCCGCCGTCCCGGTAGGAGCGCCGTACCGTGTCGCCGGCCTTGTCGGTCTGGGCGTCGTACTTGTTGCCCGTCCGATCGTCGACCATGCGCTCGGCGCTGCCGACGCCCTTGTCGGCCTGGTCGGGGTGACCCTTGGCCATCTGCTTGGCCTTGTTCATCATGTCGCCCAGCTTGCCCATGGAAGGTACCTCCGGGGAGTGCGCGTACGTCGTACTCCGCGCAGGTACCCCTCTCGGCACGGACGAATCACCACAGCCGACGCATTTCGTTCGCCTCACCCACGGTCGCCCACCCGGGCGGCCATGTTCCCCGCGGGGTGCTGGTTGTCGTGGATGAGCTGGTGGGCAAGACCGATCTCGTCGAAATCGAAGGTCCTGGACAAGCAGGGGTCGATGATTCCCTGGTCGATCAGCCGGGTCACCTCGCGCGCCTCACGGGCCGTGGCCACGTGCGAGCCCTGCAGGCGCTTCTGCCGCATCCACAGGAACCGCAGGTCGACGTCGCCGTTGTAGCCGGTGGTCCCGCCGCACAGGACGACCATGCCGCCGTTGCCGCACAGGTACAGGGACGTCGGGATCGTGTCGGCCCCGGAGTGCTCCAGGACGATGCGCGGGCTGCGACGCTCCCCGAGCACCTCCCAGAAGCGCCGCCCGAAGGCGCGGGCACCCGACAGCCAGCGGGCCGTCGCCGCCTCGTCGGAGGTGTCCGGCAACCGCCCCCAGTGATCGAAGTCCCGCCGGTCGATCCATCCCTCGGCGCCCAGCTTGAGGCAGAACTCACCGCGCTCCTCGCTGGAGACGACCGCGACGGGAACGCCTCCGACGTGCCGCACGAGCTGGATGGCGATGCAGCCCAGCCCGCCGGCACCGCCCCACACCAGGACCGGGTCGCCGGGGCGCACGGTGTGGGGCGGCCAGCCGAACAGCTGGCGGTAGGCGGTGGCCGCGGTCGCCATGTAGCAGGCGGCCTCCGCCCAGGACAGCCGGGCGGGCTTGGGGTGGCACATGTAGTCGTCGACGACCGCGAACTGGGCGAAGGAACCGTAGTTCTCCTCGTAGCCCCACACGCGCTGGCTGGTCGACCAGGTGGGATCGCCGCCGAGGCGGATGTCCTCGGCCCTCTCGTCCCAGCGGTTGGCGAGGACGACGACCTCGTCGCCGAGCCGTAGCCCGCGCACGTCCTCGCCGACCGCCCACACGATCCCGGACAGGTCGGAGCCGCCGATGTGGAAGTCCTCGGTGGCGCCCGCCTTCTGCCGGGCGGCGATCACGTCGAGCGGCGAACCCAGCGCGGCCCAGACGTTGTTGTAGTTGATGCCGGCCGCCATCACCTTCACCAGGACCTGTCCCCGCCCGACGGGAGGGACGTCGACCACCTCGGTCCTGAAGGCGTCGACGGGCTGTCCGTAGCGCTCACGCCGGATGAGCGAGGCGTACATCTTCTTCGGGGCGGTGCCCAACTCGGGTGCGTCACCGAGTTCGTACAGGTCCTGGGTCGCACTCACGCTGTCTCTCCTCGACGCGGGTTCACGGGGAAGGGGATGCGGCGGCCCGGTCGCCCGGACCACGCAGGGCCTTGGCGACCGCCTCGCCGATGCGGGCGATCGGTTCGGGTTCGGTCATCTCGTAGTGGCCGCAGGGCACGCGGTGGTCGTGCAGGGTTCCGTCGACGTACGGCCGCCAGCTGTCGGCCTTTCCGGGCAGCACCGCGAGATCGGCCGGGGCGTCGGTGTGCTGCTCCTCGGCGGCACTGAAGAACAGCACGTCACCGCGGAAGACGCCCGGCGTGAACTGCGGTGCGATACGCAGGTTGTTGCGCATGACGGCGGCGATGGCGGCGGCCTCGGCGCGGGTGACGGGGACGCTCGACGGGTCGGCCGCGACACGGGCGTCGATCCGGTCCAGGACGGTGTCCACGGGCACCGGGTCGACGGGCAGGCCGGCCACCCGGGACAGCAGGGCCGCCACCTGGCGTTCGGCCGCTTCGGGGTCGTGGGCGGTGCCGTGCGGCTGGGGCGCGTCGAGCATGGCGAGGAGTTCGACGCGCTCGCCGTCGCGCTGGAGCGCGCACGCCATGGCGTGGGCGACGAAGCCGCCGTAGGACCAGCCCAGCAGGCGGTACGGGCCCTGGGGTTGCACCTGGCGGACCAGGTCGAGGTAGTGGGCGACCATGGCGGTGGCGTCCGGCGCGGGCGGGGTCGTGCCGTCGAGACCGGCGGCCTGGATGCCGTGGACGGGCTGGTCCCCGCCGAGGTGCGGCAGCAGACCCGTGTAGCGCCAGGACACGCCCGCGCCGGGGTGGACGCAGAACAGGGGCCGGGCGGCACCCTCGGGGCGCAGGGGCAGCAGCGGGGCGAGCGCGGTGGGCGCCGGCCCCGGGGCCTGCTGGTCGGGTTCCCCGGTCGCGGCGAGGATCCCGGCCACGGTGGGCGCGGCCAGCAGGGCGGCCGCCGGCACGTCGAGCACGCCCGACTGGCGCAGCCGGCCCGCCAGCAGCACGGCGCGCATCGAATCGCCGCCGAGGTCGAAGAAGTTGTCGTGCAGGCCGATGCCCTCGATGCCGAGGATCTCCTCCCACAGGCGGGTCACCTCCCGTTCGCGGTCGGTGCGCGGTGGGACGAGCTCCGTGGTGAGCCGGGGCCGGGGGGCGAGGCCGGTGGCGGCCGGAGCCGGGGTGTCGTCGGTGGTGGGGCCGGTGCGTGCGCCGGGGGCGTCGATCCAGTGGCGCCGGCGTTCGAAGGCGTACGGCGGCAGCGGCACCCGCCGGGGTGTGCCGGGGACCGGCGGCAGGGCGCTGTCCACGCCCGCGCTCCACAGCCGTCCCAGTGCCTCGGCGAGGACGAACCCGTCGGAGGCCTCGGCCTTGGCGTGGCGCATGGTGGTGACCGTCACCGGTGCCTGGCCGGTGAGCCGGCCGGTGGCCAGCTTGGTCAGGGTGTCGCCCGGACCGATCTCCACGAGGACGGGGTGCAGCCGGTCCCACAGCGCGCCGAGGCCGTCGGCGAACCGCACGGTGCGGCGGGTGTGGTCGAGCCAGTGCCCTACGGAGGTGGCCTGGGCGTCGGTGACCCAGGTGCCGGTGACGTTGGTGACGTAGGGGATGCGCGGCGGGCGCAGGGTGACCTGGCGCAGGTGGGTCTCGTAGGCGGGGAGGACCGGGTCCAGGACGTGGGAGTGGGCCGCGACGGGGATGCGCAGACGGCGGAACGGCACGCCCCGGCGGGTCAGTTCGGCTTCGAATCGGGTCACTGCGTCGAGGTGCCCGGCGACGGTGCAGGCGCCGGGCCCGTTGACGGCGGCCAGGGACAGGTCGTCGCCGAGCAGCGGCTCGATCTCCTCGGCCGGGGCGGCGACGCCGAGCGTGGCACCGCCGGCGGAGGCGATGAGCCGGATGCGTTCGGTGACCAGGGGGAGCATGTCCGCGAGGTCGACGACGCCGGCCAGGCAGGCGGCCGTGTACTCGCCGAGCGAGTGACCGATCAGCGCGTCGGGGCGCACGCCCGACTCGATGAGGGTGCGGGCCAGGGCGTACTCGGTGACGACCAGGCCGAGGAACGCGGAGGTGTCGTCGGGCCGCCGTTCCTCGAACAGGGCGGTGCGCAGGTCGGCGCCGAGGACGGGCCGCAGGATGCGGGCGCACTCGTCGACGGTGTCGCGGTAGACGGTCTGATCGCGGTACAGCTCCGCTCCCATGCCGGGGTACTGGGTGCCGCCGCCGGGCAGCAGGAACGCCACGCGGGGCGCTTCGCCGGTGAGGGGCGAAGAGGCGGGGGCGGCGGAGCGCAGTGCGTCTACGGCCTCCGCGCGGGAGGCGGCCGTGACGGTGAACCGGTGGGGCAGCGCGGGCCGGGCGGTGCGCAGGGAGTGGGCGAGGTCGTCCAGCCGGAGCTCGGGGCGGTGTTCGAGGTGCCGTGCGAGTGCCTCGGCCTGCCCGCGCAGGGCGCCGGCGGTCCGGGCGGACAGCGGCAGCACCAGGCGGTGGTCGTTCTCGGGCGGGCGGGGTGCGCCGGGAGCGGTGGGCGGGGCCTCCTCCAGGATGACGTGGGCGTTGGTGCCGCCGATGCCGAAGGCGCTGACGGCCGCCCGCCGGGGGTGGTCGCCCGCGGGCCAGTCCTCCAGGGCGGTGGGCACGCGGAAGGGGCTCGCGTCGAAGTCGATGAGCGGGTTGGGGCGGTCGAAGTGCAGGCTGGGCGGGATCTGCCGGTGCTCCAGGGCGAGGACGGCCTTGATGAGGCCGGCGATGCCGGCGGCGGCTCCGAGGTGGCCGATGTTGGTCTTGACCGAGCCGAGCGCGCAGAACCCGGTCCGCGGGGTGCTGTGCCGGAACGCCTCCGTCAGGGCGGACACCTCGATCGGGTCGCCGAGCTTGGTGGCGGTGCCGTGCGCCTCGACCAGCCCGATCGTGCCGGCGTCGACCTCCGCCTGGGCCTGCGCGGCGAGGATGACCTCGGTCTGCCCGGCGGCGCTGGGCGCGCTGAAGCCGACCTTGCGGCGGCCGTCGTTGTTGACGGCGCTGCCGCGGATGACGGCGCGGATGCGGTCCCCGTCGGCGAGGGCGTCCTCCAGCCGTTTCAGCACCACGGCCCCGACACCGTCGCCGGAGGAGGTGCCGGCGGCGTCCGCGGCGAAGGCACGGCAGTGGCCGTCGGGCGAGAAGGGCCCGTCGGGCACGTGGCGGTAGCCGAGGACGGCCGAGGGGTTGAGGGAGACGGCGGCGGCGAGCGCGGTGTCGCAACGGTGGTCGAGCAGGTCCTGGCAGGCGGTGTGCACGGCGACCAGCGCGGTGGAGCAGGCCGTCTGCAGGGACACGCTGGGTCCGGTGAGGCCGAGTTCGTAGGAGACGCGGGTGGCGAGCGTGCCGAGGGAGTTGGCGGTGGCCGCGTGGACGAGCGCCACGGAGCCGGGCTGCCCGGCGAAGCGGGGGTGGACGTGGGCCGGGTAGTAGCGGCTGTCGCCGGCTCCCGCGTACACGCCGAACGCCTCGCCCGTCCGGTCCCCGCCCAGGCAGCCGGCGTCCTCCAGGGCGTGGTACGCCACCTCCAGCAGCAGCCGCTGCTGCGGGTCGACGACGGCGGCCTCGGCGGGGCTGTAGCCGAAGAATCCGGAGTCGAAGCGGTCGATGCCCTCGACGACGGACACCTTCCGGATCAGTGCCGGATCGTCCAGATCGCCCGGGTCGCCGCCCGCGGCGAGGAACTCCTCGTCGGTGACGGGCCGGACGGATTCGCGGCCGGCGGCGAGGTTGTCCCAGAAGGCGTCGAGGTCGTCGGCGCCGGGGAAGCGGCCCGCCATGCCGATGACGGCGACGGCGGGGAGGTCCTCGGCGTGGGGTGTGCTGGTGTCGTGCACGGCGTGTGCCTCGTCCTTTCCCGGTTCGGTGGTGTGCGGGCCCGAGTCGTCCCGGTCAGGCACGGCCGCGGTCCCCGCCGTGCCGGGCGGAGCGGCGTGCGCGCGCGGCCCGCTGCCGCCGGGCTTGTTCCTTGGCTCGGTCCAGGCCGGCCGCCTCGGGCCGGGGCGCCGCCCCGACGGCCGGTGCGGCGGTCCCCGTGGAGCCGGTACCGGTGGCCGCCAGGTGGCGCGCCAGGTCGCGCACGGTGGGGTGCGCGAACAGGTCGACCACCGGCAGTTCGGTGCCGAAGGCGCGGTTGACGGCTGTCTGCGCGGTGACGAGCAGCAGGGAATTGCCGCCCAGGTCGAAGAAGTTGTCGTCGCGGCCCACCCGGTCGCGGCCCAGGACGCGGCACCAGACCTCGGCGAGCCGGCGCTCCAGCTCGCGCAGGTGCTCGCCCGTCTCCGTGCGGTCCGGTCCGGTCGCGGTGCCGGTATAACGCAGGACCCACGCGTCGGGCAGTCCGGCCGCACGGGCGCCTTCGCCCGCCGCCCGGTACAGGGCGGTCAGGTCCGTGCCGTCCTCCAGACCGACGCGCCCGGCCAGCCGCCGCGTCGGGCGTACGGGGGCCACGACGTGGCTGCCGACCCAGGGGGCGGTGCGGTCGGCGCCGATCAGCAGGTGCGGCTCGTCCAGGGAGCGGGCCAGATCGAACGAGCGCAGCGCGGCGGGGGTGTCGAGCAGCCGGTAGCCGCGGGCCTCGGTGAGCGCGGTGAGCCCGTACCCGCGGCTCATGCCGCGCTCGCGCCACATGCTCCACGCCAGGGACTGCGCGGGCAGCCCGAGACCGCGGCGGTGGTGGGCGAGGGCGTCCAGGCAGGCGTTGGCGGCGGCGTAGGCGGCATTCATGGCGCCGCCGAAGAAGCCGTTCACCGAGGAGAACGTGACGAAGGAGGTCACCGGATGGTCCGCGGTGAGCCGGTGCAGCGTCCATGCCCCGCGCACCTTCGCCTCCAGCGCCCGGCGCCAGGTGGCCGCGTCCAGCTCCCCGACGGGGCGTTCCACGAGGGTGCCGGCCAGGTGCAGCACCGACCCCAGGGGCACGCCCCACGTCTCGGCGGCGGCCTCGACCGCGTCGCGCAGCTGCTGTTCGTCGGTGACGTCGGCCGGGGTGTAGCGGACCTCGCCCAGCTCGCGCAGGCGGGTCAGGATCTGGCCGTCGGGGCGTGGTGTGCGGCCGACGACGAGCAGCCGGGTGCCGGGGGTGCGCAGGAGGTGGGCGGCGAGTTCGGCGCCGACGCCGCCCAGTCCGCCGGTGAGCAGGGTGAAGCCGTCGGGTGAGGGCTGTCCGGCGCGGGGCGGGGTGTCGGGCAGGGGCGCGAGGCGGCGTACGTACCGCTGCCCGTCGCGGTACGCCACGTCCGTGTCACCGGTCGCGGCCGCCGCCTCGGTGAGGATGTGGGTCAGCGCGTCCGGGTCGCCGTCGAGGGGCAGGTCGAGGTGCGTGGCGCGCAACCGGCCGTACTCCTCGCTCAGCGACTTCAGCAGCGCGCCGCACATGGCGTGGGCGGGGTGGGCGGGTTCACCGGGGTGCACGGCCTGGGCACCCGCCGTCACGTACACCAGGTCGACGGGCCCGGACGGTTCCGGTCGTGCGGTCAGGGCCCGGGCGAAGGCGAGCAGTTCCTCCGCGCCGGTCGTGTCGTACGGCTGCACGGCGTCGGCACCGGGCAGTGCGCCGAGGTACAGCACGGCGTCGACCGGGCGCTGGTCGCGGTCCAGCCGGTCCAGCAGCGCGGTGTGGTCGCTCTCCTCCCCGGGCCGGACGCGGTAGTGGGCCGCGTCGAGGCGCGCGTAGGCCGTGCCCGTCTCGGCCAGGGTGCACCGTCCGCCGCTCTCGCGGAGCGCGTCCGCGAGCCGCCGGGCCAGCGCGTCCTGTGCCCGGGCCACGACGAGGGTGTGCCGTCCGGGCGCCGCCGGGCGGGCACCGGGGTGCTCCACCCGCTGCCACACGGGCCGGAGGAACCAGTCGGGGACGGTGGCCGCGGTGCCCAGCAGCAGTTGCGTGCGACGCACCTCGGCGTCGAAGTCGCCCGCTTCGAAGCGTGTGCGCAGTCGGGTGCGCTGGATCTTGCCGATCTCCGTCTTGGGGACCGTCTCGCGCGCCACCGGGATCAGGAAGGCCGGGCTGACGCCGATCTCCCGGGTGACCTTTCCGGCGATCTCGCGCAGGGCCGCGGCGGAGACCTCGGGCACGAGGTGGAAGAACAGGGCCAGTTCGTCGGTGGGCGAGGAGGGGTCGGAGCGCACCGCGACCGCCGCGGTGAAACTCCGTTCCACGAAGGGCAGTTCCTCGACGCAGGCTTCGATCTCGTGGCTGTAGTGGTTGACGCCGTTGACGATGATGACGTCCTTGGCGCGCCCGGTGATGTACAGCTCCCCGGCACGCAGGTACGCCAGGTCGCCCGTGTCGAACCAGCCGTCGTCGGTGAACGCCTCCGCGTTGGCGGCCGGGTTGTCGTGGTAGCCGCCGGTGACGGAGGTGCCGCGGACCTGGAACCGGCCTGCCTCGCCCTCGTGGAGGACCGTGCCCTGCTCGTCGACGACCCGCATGGCGAACCCGGGGTAGGGCCGGCCGCAGCTGACGAACATCCCTTCGTCCGGGGCGGGCTGGGCGGGCAGGACGGCGTCGGTGACCACGGAGCAGGTCTCGGACATGCCCCAGCCGGGGTGCATCACGTCCTGCGGGAGGCCGAACGGCTCCAGCGCGTGCAGGAACCGGCGGGCGGCGGAGGCGACGACGACCTCGCCGGCGTTCATCACCAGCCGCATGGGCGAGAGGTCCCAGGTGCGGCCCGTGAAGCGGTCGGACTGCCCGGCGAGGAGCCCGAAGGCGAAGTTGGGCGCCCAGGTGACGGTGACCCGGTGCCGGTCGGCGAGGTCCATCCAGCGCAGCGGGTCCTGCAGGATCCAGGAGGTGGGGGCGTGGATCTGGCGGCAGCCGAGGTACACGTCGCGCAGGTGGAACATCACCACGCCGGTGACGTGGTCGAGCGGGATCCAGTTCAGGGACACGTCGTCCGCGCCGAGCCCGTTCATCTGCTCGGTGGCGGCGGAGCGGGTCAGCACGTTGCGGTGGGTCAGGCGCACCGCCTTGGGCAGTCCGGTGCTGCCGGACGTCATGAGCATCAGCATCAGGTCGTCCGGCCCGGCCGGGTGCCAGTCGTGGTCCTCGGGGGCCTCGCGCAGGGCGTCGGCCGTGGTGAGCCGCAGTCCGGGCCAGCCCTGCCCGGCCGCGACCCCGCGCAGTCCGGCCTCGCGGGCGGCGGAGCAGACGATCCAGGGCCGGCCGAGCATCCGCCAGATGCCCTCCAGCTTGGTGAGCGCCGCGGAGGGGGTGTCGTAGCCGGTGGGCACGGTGAGCGGGACGGCGACGAAGCCGCCGAGGACGCAGCCCCACAGCACGGCGAGGAAGTCCTCGGTCGCGTCGCACTGGAGGATCACCTGGTCGCCGGGGCGCAGGCCCGCCCGGCGCAGTCCGGCGAGCACGCGGGACGCCTCGGGGATCAGGGAGGCGTAGCTGCGCCGGTGTTCGGTGCCGTCCGGGTGGACGTGGACGATGTCGCCCCTGCCCCGTTCGGCGGCGCGGCGCAGGGCCTCTGCCCAGCCGGTCACCGAGGGTTCGGCCAGGGCGGGGCCCTCGCTGACGGCCGGGACGGTGGAGCGGGGTGCCGTGCGGGCCGGGGCGGACGCGGGCTGCGTGGTGCGGCCGTGCGGGCCGGCGTGGCGGCGGCCGAGTTCCTCGGGAGCGGTCTCGACCGACACCTCGGCGGCCATGACGCCCGGGATCCGGGCCAGCCGTTCGCGCCAGGCGCCGGCGGCGGTGCGGTCCGCGGCGGGCAGGGCACGCAGGGCCGTGGTGTCCACGGTGCCGTCCTGTGCGCGGGGCAGCAGGTTGACGGCCGTGACGCGGACGGCGCCGTGGCCCGTGCGGTCCAGGGCGCTCTCCAGGTGCTCGGCGGCGTCCGGCCGTCCCGGCACCACGTACAGGTGCGCGGGGGCGCCGTCGGCGCCGTGCAGCGCGTGGGCCTCGCGGATGCCGGGCACCGCGAGGGCGGCCTGCTCCAGTTCCGCGAGGCCGGGCTCGGCCGCTGAGGGGGTGCGCTCGGGAAGGGCGGGCAGTTCCCCGAGCCGGACGCCGGGGTCGGTGACCACCGTGCGCAGGGTGTCGTGCAGGGCGTGGGCGAACGCCTCGGCGGTGCCGGCGTCGTAGAGGTCGGTGGCGTACTCGACGTGCAGCGTCAGTCCGCCGGGCGTGCCGTCGGGGGTACGGCGTTCCAGGACGTCCACGAAGAGGTCGAACTTGGCGGTGCCGGTGGCCGTGGGCCGCAACTCGGTCCGCTCGCCGCCCAGTTCGAGGACGGCCCGGGTGTTGTTCTGCAGGGCCAGCATCACCTGGAACAGCGGATGGCGGCCGGGTGTGCGGACGGGGTTGAGTTCCTCCACCAGCCGGTCGAAGGGCAGGTCCTGGTGGTCCAGGGCGGCCAGGTCGGCGGCGCGCAGCCGGGCGAGGAGGTCGCGGAAGGCGGGGTCGCCGGAGGTGTCGGCCCGCAGCACCAGCGTGTTGGTGATCAGTCCGATCAGGTGGTCGAGGGCGGGTTCGGTGCGGCCCGCGACGGGCGTGCCGAGGACGATGTCCTCCCCGGCGCCGCAGCGCGTGAGCAGGGCGCTGACGGCGGCGTGGAGCACCATGAACAGACTGGTGCCCTCGCGGTCGGCCAGGCGCAGCAGGGCGCCGTGCAGGTCGGCGCCGACGGTGGTCTCGACGTGTGCGCCGCCGCCGTGTGGCGCGGTGGGGCGCGGCCGGTCACCGGGCAGGGTGCACTCCTCGGGCAGGCCGTCCAGCGCGGTGCGCCAGTGCTCGGTGAGCTGCTCCAGCCGTCCCGGGCCGTCCGGCGCGGGGGCCAGCAGGGCGCGCTGCCACAGGGCGTAGTCGGCGTACTGGACGGGCAGCGGCGTCCACGCGGGCGCCCTGCCCTCCCGGCGAGCCGCGTACGCGCTGCTCAGGTCGTCGGCGAAGGGACCGAGCGACCAGCCGTCGGCGGCGCTGTGGTGCAGGACGAACAGCAGCACGCGGTCGCTGCCGGTGCCCAGCAGCCAGGCGGCGAGGGGACTTTCGGCGGTGAGGTCGAAGCGATGCCGCAGCGCGGCGTGGACGTGGGCGGCGGTCTCGGTGGCGGGGCAGTCGACGTGGCGCAGTACCGGACGCAGTCCGCCCGGCGGCAGGATGCGCTGGTACGCCGTGCCGTCGTACTCGGCGATCACCGTCCGCAGGCTCTCGTGCCGGTCGGCCAGGTCGCCGAGGGCCGACCGGAGCGCCTCGGTGTCGAGGCCGGCGCCGACCGGGACGATGAGCGGGATGTTGTAGGTGGCCGCTCCCTCGTCGAACCGGTTCAGGAACCACATGCGCTCCTGCGCGAAGGACAGCGGCACCCGCTGCGGGCGTTCGGCCTCGCCGAGGGCCGGGCGGGTCGGGGCGTCGTCCGTCACGGTGAGCCGCTGGGCGAGGGCGGCCGGCGTCGGCGTCCCGAACAGTGCGGTGATGGGGATCTCGGCGCCCGTCGCCTGCCGGATCCGGGCCAGCAGCCGGGTGGCGAGCAGGGAGTCGCCGCCCAGGTCGAAGAAGTTGACGTCGGTGCCCACCGTGCCGCGGGGCAGCTTCAGCACGTCCTCGAAGTGCGCGCACACCAGGGCCTGCTGCGGCGTCTCGGGACGGGTGCCGGAGGCGGCGGCGGTGAAGTCGGGGACGGGCAGCGCCTCGGTGTCGAGCTTGCCGTTCGCGGTGAGCGGCAGTGTGTCCACCGGGACGCACACGGCGGGAACCATGTGCTCGGGCAGGTGGGCCGCGGCGTGCGCGCGCAGGGCGGCGGCGCTCGCGGGCGTCTCGCCCGTGAGGACGGTGTAGGCGACGAGCTGCAGGGCGCCGTTGCGGGCCCGGCGGGGCACGACGGCGGCGCGGGCGACGTCGGGGTGGGCGGCGAGGACGGCCTCGATCTCGCCGGGTTCGACGCGGAAACCGCGCAGCTGCACCTGGGCGTCGGCGCGGCCGAGGTAGTCGAGGGTGCCGTCGGGGCGGCGCCGGGCCAGGTCGCCCGAACGGTACATGCGGGTGCCGGGCGGGCCGTAGGGGTCGTCGAGGAACCGTTCGGCGGTCAGCTCCGGCCGGTTCAGGTAGCCGGCGGCGACGCCGGCGCCGGACACGTACATCTCGCCGGTCGCGCCGGGCGGCACCGGGCGTCCCTGCGCGTCCAGCAGGTGCACGCGCAGGTCGGCGAGCGGGGCGCCGATGACGCTGCCCCGGCGAGGGTCGTCCAGGTCGGCCCGGGTGAGACGGTGGTGGGTGACGTGCACGGTGGTCTCGGTGATGCCGTACATGTTCACCAGCGCCGGGCGGTCCAGGCCGTGCCGGCGCACCCAGGGGCGCAGCCGTGCCGGGCGCAGCGCCTCGCCGCCGAAGACGACGTACCGCAACCGCGCGGTGTCACCGCCCCGTTCGGCGTCGGCCTCGACGAGCTGCTCGAACGCGGAGGGCGTCTGGCTGAGGACGGTGACGCCCTCGCGGTGCAGCAGTTCCAGGACGTCGCGGGGGGAGCGGCTGACGGCGTACGGCACGACGGCGACCCGGCCGCCGTGCAGCAGGGCGCCCCAGATCTCCCAGACGGAGAAGTCGAAGGCGTAGGAGTGGAACAGCGTCCAGACGTCGTCGGCACCGAAGTCGAAGTGCTCGGCCGCCGCGGCGAAGAGCCGCACGACGTTCGCGTGCGGGACGGGCACGCCCTTGGGGCGTCCGGTGGACCCCGAGGTGTGGATGATGTAGGCGGTGTCGGACGGGCCCACCGGCCCGTGGCGTTCGGTGTCGCCCAGGTCGGCGCCGGAGCGGCGGGCGAGGTCCGCCGTGACGTCGGGGTCGTCGAGGAGGACGGCGGGCAGCGCGTCGGTGGCGAGGTGGGCATGGGCGTGCTCGGTGACGAGGACGACGGGGGCCGCGTCCTCGACGACCAGCCGCAGCCGTCCGGCCGGGTGTCCGGGGTCCAGGGGAAGGTAGGCGGCACCGGTCTTGAGCACGGCCAGCAGGGCGGGCAGCAGCCGCACGCCGCGTTCCAGGGCCAGCGCCACGACCCGGCCGGGGCCCGCGCCGTGCTCGGTGAGCAGCCGGGCGAGCCGGTTGGCCTCGGCGTTGAGCGCGCCGTAGGTGAGCCGCTCGTCCCCGCAGCTGACGGCGGTCCGCTCCGGTCCGGCCGCCGCCCGTTCCTCGAACAGCTCCGTGAGGGTCCGCTCGACGGGATACGTGTGCACGGGCGTGTCGCGGGGGTGTTCTCCGGGCAGCAGCAGGTCCAGGTCGCCCAGCGGTACCGCCGGGGCGGCCTCGGCGACCCGGCGCAGCACCGCGAGGAACCGGTCGCGGTGCAGGGCCAGTTCGTCCTCCTCGTACAGGGCCGGATTGGCGTCGAAGGCCAGCCACAGCCCTCCGCCCCGGCCTCCCGGGCGCACCGAGATCTGCAGGTCGTCGACGGCTCCGCCGGACAGGTGGTGCCAGGTGGTGGGATGGCCGCCGAAGACCGGCGACTCGTCGAACGGGACGATGTTGAGCACCGGCCCGTACAGCCGGCGTCCGGTGCCCAGCAGCCCCAGGTCCCGTCGGAGGAACTCGCCCCGGTAGCGCTGATGTTGACGCAGGGCCTTCAGCTCCTGCGCGACGGCCCGCACCAGCTCCTCCAGGGGCGTGCCCGAACTGGCCGTCACGCGCAGCGGCAGCACGTCGGAGGCGGTGCCGGGGGTGCGCAGGGTGGCGCTGCCCAGGCGGCTCATGGTGGCCATGCCCAGCACCAGGTCGTCGGCGCCGGTCATCCGGTGCAGATAGGCGGCCGTGGCGGCGGTCAGCAGGTCGGTGCGCTGCACGCCGAGCCGGGCGGCCGCCGCGTCGAGGGTGTCGGTCTCGGCGGCTGTCAGTCCGGCGGTGCGGCGCAGGAAGGGCGCGGTGGCGGCGGCCGTGCGGGAGGTGAGCCGGGCGGGCTCCGGCAGGGCGGACAGGCGCCGCGCCCAGTGGTCGCGGTCGCGGACGTAGCCCTCGGAGGCACGGTAGGCGGCCTCCTCCGCCTGCAGCCGGCTCACCGGCGCGAAGCCGCAGGGCTCCGGTTCACGCCCGTCGGCCAGGGCGTTGTACGTCTCGGCCAGCCGCCGTCCGAGCAGTTTGTAGCTGTAGCCGTCGAGCAGGATGTGGTGGGCCCGCAGCAACCACAGGAAGCGGTCGGGGGCCAGCGTCAGCAGGGTGTGGGCGAACAGCGGGCCCTTCTCCAGGTCCACGGGCGTCGCCAGATCGGCGCGCACGTGGGCCCAGGCGGCCGCCTCGGGATCCTCGGTGCCGCTGACGTCGACCCGGTGCAGGACCCAGTCGTCCGCGTCCGCGGCGGTGTGGCAGCGGGGGCCGTCGTCGGTCTCGGCGAAGCGCAGCGCGAACGTGTCGGCCTCGCCCACGGTGCGCCGCAGCGCGGCCTCGAACAGGCCGGTGTCGAGGGGACCGTGGATCTCCACCGCCTCCGCGGTGTTGTACGCGGCGCTGTCCGGTGCGAGCCGCCCGGCGTACCAGAGGCCCTCCTGGGCTCCGGACAGCGGTCGACGTTCGTCCTCGCGGAGTGACATGGCACAACCCTCACGTGACTAGCCGTAATGTCCCGGACGGCGATGGCCCGGCCGGATCGGACGGGTGCGGCCACCGCTCCGCGCGGTCCTCGCGCGGGTGTACGCGCCGGACCGGCTGCCGACAGGGGCGGGACGGGGGTCGCACGCCGGGGCGGGGGAGGCACCTCACCCGGCCCCGGTTTCACGGCACATCACGGTGCGCCACCCGAACCGGCCGGGTCAAGCGCCACCGGGCCGTGGCGGTCCCCCTTAGGGGTTTCCCTGGAATGTGCGGGGCCGGGGAGTGCTCGAACCACGCCAACTTCTAGGGAAATCACGCGACTTGCCTCGCCATAGCCTTCTCCGCTGGATCAGGACGTGTTCCGCCGTGCACTCTCGAAGAGCCCCCTGCGCCCCGCGGAAAGCCGCGGCGGCCGACCGATCCGGGGCCGTGGAACCCCCCGATGGACGACGGAAGAAGGCTGACGGCATGCACCGTGCGCTGTGTCCGGTCGAGACGCTCTACGTGGGCCAGAGAAGCAGGGCCGTGCTGTCCTGCACGCTGCGCGGACGCGTGGACGTGGCGGCGCTGTCGGCCGCGTTCGACGCCATGACGGAGACGAACCCGCCGCTGCGCTCCCGCATCGAACAGGACGGCACGACCCACCTGTTGCGCCTGCTCGACGAGGACGAGCGCCCCCGGCTGATCACCCGGACCGGCACGGAGACGGAGGCCTACGCGGCGGAACTGAACCAGCCCCTGCCGGTCGGGGGACCGCTGAGCCGTGCCGTCCTGGTCAGCGCCCCGGACGGCGAGAGCCACCTGTTCGTCCTGGTGGTGGACCACACCGTCGTCGACGGGCACAGCAGCATCGCGCTGCACAACGCACTGTGGGACCGCTACCGGGCACTGGTCGAGGGGGAACCCACCCCCGCCGGCTCCGGCCTGCCCAGCTGGCCCGAGCCCGTCAGCCGGCTGGTGCCCGAGGCCGACACCGACGACACGGCGAAGTACCTGGACCACCGTCTGCAGGAAGTGCGGCGCCACCCGGTCGAGTTGGTGCCGTACGACGTCACGGCCGGTGAACACGCTGACGGGACAGGGCAGATCGAAGTGCGCCGGCTGACGCTGGACGCCGAGCACACCTCGCGACTGCGGCGCAGGGCACGCGACGCGGGCGTCTCCGTCCACGCCCTGATCGCCGCGACGCTGCTGGGCACGGCCCGGCGGCGGCTGGACGGCGACGGCCCCCGCACCCTCGGGTGCCTCTCCCCCGTGGATGTGCGTTCCCGGCTGTCCCCGCCGCTGCCCGCCTCCGCCCTGGTGCCCGCGGTCACCACCCACCTGCAGACGCTCGACGTGTCCGGGACGGCCGAACCTCTGGACCTCGCGCGTACCGTGCACGGCCGCCTGGGCGACTTCCTCTCCCGCGGCGACCACTTCCACGAACTGCGCATCACGCCGGAGATCCCCCGCAACCCCGCGCTGCAACTGGCCACCGTGATCGTCACCAACATGGGCGTCGTCCCGGGCCCGCGGCTGCCGGCGGGACTGCGGGCGGCCGACGTGCGGCTGGTGCCGGCCCGCGAGCACTACTTCCCGCAGGCGGGACGCAGCCCCGTCATGGCGTGCGTCGTCTCCTTCGAGGGGCGGCTTTCCATCGAGTTCCCGCACTCCACCGCCTGTTACAGCCCGGCCTTCATGAGCGCCTTCCGCGACGACGTCCGCGCCGGACTCCTCGGGCTCGCGAGCACGGCTGCGCCCGACGCCGCCGTCACGGGCTGACAAGGACCCGGACCGACAAGGGCCTCTCCCCCGCTCCCCCGCCGCCGAGGAACTCGTGACCGACATGACCACCGTCAGCGAACTCCCCTCCCCTCTCACGCTGCTGCCCCGCGCGCAAGCGGGCGACGAGCACGCGATGAACCACCTGCTGACCGGCATCACGCCGTACGTCGCGCGCATCTGCCGGTCCATCACCCACGACGACGGCGCCGACGCCACGCAGGAGGCGCTGCTCGCCATCTACCGCGGTCTCAGCTCGCTGCGCGAACCGGCGGCGTTCTACGGCTGGGTGCGCTCGGTGACGGTCCGCGAGGCCGTCCGCACCGCCAAGCGCTACGGCGAGGAGCGCTGCTGCTCCGAGGTGGACTCCCAGCAGGAGGCCAACCCCTTGGACGCGGTGCACATCAGCGACGTGCTGGAGCGCCTGTCCCGGGCGCACCGGCAGGTCCTCACCCTGCGCGCCTACGGGCTCAACGAGGAGGAGATGGCCGAGGTGCTCGCCCTGCCCGTCGGCACCGTCCGCTCGCGCCTGTTCCGGGCCCGACGCCGCTTCCAGGAGGCGTGGCAGCCTTCGGCGGCCTGACGCCGGGTCGGTTGCGGGACGCGCACGCGGCCGTGGCGGTGCCCCTCCCACCGCCACGGCCGCCCGGGATCCGGCGCCCGCGGACCGCACCGGCGCACGGTCCGGTCACCTGCGCATGTACTGAGCGCCGAGGCATGGGCCGAACACCGGGGCATGCGTCGGGCACCGAAGTACGTGTGGCGCCCTAGCGCACGTGTTCCGGGAGGACGCGCGGGGGCCACTGCCCCGTCGCGAACATCCCGAGTGCGTGGGCCCGCGCCACGAGGGCGGGCCGGTTGGGCGCGTCGAAGCGCCGCAGCATCTGCCCGACGCGGTATTCGATTCCCTGACGGCTCAGATAGAGACGGGAGGCCAGCTGCACCGTGGACTCACCGCTCGCCACACCTTCCAGGACCTGTGCGTCGAGGGCGCTGAGCACCGGCCCGCCGGGCCTGGCGTGCCCGGCCCGGCGCAGCAGAACGACGACGCCGACGATCGCGCCCGCGGGTTCCCGGACGGCGACCGCGGTGATTTCCGCCGGGAATTCACGGCCGTCGCCGTCCCGGCCGGTCACCTTTTCCGTGAACCTCCGAAGACGCCCTGCGGAAAGAGCCGTGAATTTCTCCCGGAGCCGTACAGGAAAGGGTGAGCGGAGAAGGTCGAGAAGGCTGTGCCCGCATATCTCGTCGGCGGCCAGCCCGAATTGGCCGGCGAATTCGGGTTCTGCGGCCGTGACGACCGGGTCGCCGGGCGAGACATGGGCCGTACAGGCGCCCGCCGAAGCGGCGCCTCCCGGCGAGTCGCCGGTCGGGCCACGGCGGGCGGGGGCGGCCGCAGCGGCCGTCCGGTTCTTGCGGGGCGAGGCGTCGGGGAAACTCGTGGTCGCCACGGACGTACCGTCCTTCTTCCTGCGTGCGGGCGGGGAAGGGTGAGCGGACGCGGAGCGGACCGGTGCGCTGTGCCTGGGTGTGGACGAGCGTCCGGTGACGGCATGCACCACCTCGCCGGTGGCCGGGGCCGGTGTCCGCGTCCTCCCGGGCAGCCCGGCACGAAGGCGCCGGACTTCCGGGTCGGTCAGGGTGAGCAGAGGAGGCGGCACCGGGGCGAACGGCCCCCGGCTGCCGGGGATAACGTTGTCACGGCCATGCGACCCCGGCGTCCGATCCGAACCCGGGACCAGGGACCGGGGCCGCGGGCCGTACCTCCGGCCTTCGCGAGGGGTCCGGTCGGAACCTGTTCAGCACGAGAACCTCCGCATGACGAAGTCGGGATCACATCAAGGGGGCGCTTTCGAGATTAAGCGTCGGCAACTCCTCTGGCAAGGGTTTGCCAAGTGACCTGGGCAACCCGTCAACCGGCCCGCGAAACGGGCTTGATCCGGGCAGAGTTCGCGGCTTTTCAAACAGCGCCCACTCAATCCGAAACCGCCCGGGCGGCGGCTGGTTGACCTGCGTTTAACAGCTTGTCGCCCCTTGCCGAGCTTCATACAGTGTGGGCGATCGATACGCCCGACCGGGCAGGCGGGACCGGCAGAGCTCGCCGACGGCGCCGAGGAACCGGAGGAGGGAGATGCTCGAACAGCCGCATTTCGGCCGCCGGCTGAGAAGGCTGCGGCTGGCACGGGGGCTGAGCCAGGCCGGACTGGTGGGCCGGGGCATGTCGACGGGGTACCTGTCACGGCTGGAATCCGGTGAGCGGCCTCCCACCGAACGCGCCGTGACCTACCTCGCCCAGCGGCTCGGCGTCGACCCGTCCGCCCTGACCGGCCCGTCGGACGGCCGGACCCTGACCGGCGTCCTGGCCGCCGTGGCCTCGGCACCACCCGGCGCGGACGACACACCGGCGCTGTGCCGCGCGGTCGAGGAGGACGCGGGCGAGGACCCCGCCGCCCGCTGGCAGGCGCTGTGGCTGCTGAGCCAGGCCACGGGCCGCGACGGCGACCGCGAGCTGGAGCGCACGAGACTGGCCGAACTCGTGGACCTGAGCGACCGGTTGGACGCCGCGGAGCTGCGGGTCCGGGCGCGCGTCCGGTTCGCCCGCTGCTCGCAGGCACTGGGGGACGTGCGCGCCGCCGAGCAGGCGGCGGCCGTGGCGCTGTCCGTGGCGCGCACCGCGCGACTCGGCGTGTCCGACACGCTGTCCGCCCTGATCGTCCTGATCGGCGTCGAGACGGCACTCGGCGAGCTGGAGGCGGCCGGCCGCCATGTCGCCGAACTGGAGCGGGACCTGCTCCCCCGGGCCACGCCGGCCCAGGCGGCCGAGGCGCTGTGGACGGCCTCGGTGGTCAGCGACCGCCAGGGTGACGCCGCGGCCGCCAGGGCGCGCCTGGAGAGGGCTCTGAACCTGCTGGAGGGCGGGGACGACCTGACCCTGTGGGCCCGGCTGCGGCTCGCGGCGGCCGGCGCCGCGCTGCACACGTCACCGCCCCGTGTGGCGGACGCCGCACACCGGCTGGGTGAGGCCGCCGCCGTCCTGCACCTCGTCGGTACCCCCGCGCAACTCCAGGAGGTGCGGGCACTCCAAGCCCATCTCGCCTTCCACCAGGGACGGTTGGAGGACGCCAGGGCGCTCAGCCGGGCCCTGCTCGCCGAGGAGGACCTGCGTCTGTCCTACCGCGACCGCGTACGCCTGGCGGTCCTCGACGGCCGCCTGAAGATCCTCGCGGACCGTGCCGACGAGGGCATCGCGGCGCTGCGCCGGCTGGGTCGGCAGGCGGCGGAGTCCGCGCACGTGGACCTGGCGGCCCATGTCTGGCAGTCCTTGGCCACGACCCTGGCCGACGTCCGCCCCCGCGACCCGGCTGCAGGAGCACCGGAGCGACCCGGGTCGGAGCGCCATCGGGACTCCTGCCTCTGAGCACAGGCAGGGCCCTGGGTTCCCGGCGAGGGGACCGAGCATCCGCCGACGCCCCGCCCGCACCCGGTCACCACGTCACCACGTCACCACGTCACCGGAAGCTCCACCGGGAAACGGCGGATCGTGCGGGTGTCCCAGACCAGCTCCTCGGCCGGGACCGCCAGGCGCAGGCCGGGCAGCCGGGTGAACAACACCTCGACCGCGGCTCTCAGTTCGGCAACGGCGAGGGTGCTGGCGACGCAGTGATGACCGCCCCAGCCGAACGTCATGTGCGGGTGGGAGGCCCGCTCCACGTCGATGACGTCGGGGTCCCGGAACACCTCCGGGTCCCGGTTGGCCGCCAGGTAGGAGACATGGACGAATTCACCCGCGCGGATCAGCACACCCTCCAGCTTCACGTCCTCCAGGGCGACGCGCGGGATCCCCACACCCTTGCGGAAGGGGATGTGGCGCAGGAGTTCGTCGAGCAGCCGGGGCAGCCGCTCCGGACCGCGCTCCATCAGGGCGCGCAGGTCGGGGCGGGTCAGCAGGGTGTAGACGATGTTGCTGATCTGGCAGGTGGCCGTGTCGTTGCCGCTGAGGATGAGGGTCAGGGCCAGGACGGCCAGTTCGTCGTCGCTCAGGGGCTTCTCCCCCCGCTCGGACGCCGCCATGGTGGTGATGAGGCCGCTGCCGCCGTCCCGGCGGCGTTCGGCGACCAGGGCGGTGAAGTAGGCGCGCAGCTGCTGCTTGGCCGCGACCGCCGCCTGTCTGGCCTCGGGCGCGGTGGTGAGCATCTGCTGGGTGAGGCGCAGCATCAGGGGCCGGTCCGCGGCGGGGACGTCCAGCAGTGCGCAGATGGTGTGGTTGGGCAGCGGCTCGGACAGGCAGCGGGCCAGGTCGGCCGGCGGGCCGCTCTCGGCCATCACGTCCACGAGTCGGTGCGCCACCTGCTCGATGGCCGGTGTCATGCCCTTCACGCTGCTCTGCGTGAAGGCCCGGGCGGCGGCATGGCGCAGCCGGGTGCTGCGCGGTGGGTCCATGACGTTGAGCGACTCCGGGGAGACGATCGGCTCGGGGGTCATCCGGGGGTAGTCCCGGCCCACGACGGCTGCCCGGCTGAAGCGCGGGTCGGTGGTCACCTGGCGCACCCCCTCGAAGCTGGTGACCAGCCATGCCTCGGCCTCGCCGTAGGGCAGCCGGATGCGGGTGACCGGGCCCTCGGCCATGAGGTGCGTGAGGGAGGGGTCGAAGGCGAGTTGCTCGCTGAAGTCGAAGGGGCAGGCGGCGGCGTGGGCCATGGGTACTCCTGAGGGCGTGCGGGGGTGCGGCCAAGTGGGCGGTACCGGTGGGCTCGGGCCACGGCCGCCCTGCCCGAGGGGGACATTCCGCATAGTGCGGCAGAGCGCCGCTCCATGCATCCAGTGCCGGTCAAACGGCAGAAAGCAGGGAGACGTGCCCGATCCCACCCCTCAGTCAGCCCGGCAGCCGGCCGTGGACGTGCTGGTCGTCGGCGCCGGACCGACCGGTCTCACCCTCGCCTGCGACCTGGCCCGGCGCGGTGTGCGCACCCATGTCGTCGAGGCGGCGGAGCACCTGCCCTCGGGTTCCCGCGGCAAGAGCCTGCAGTCACGCACGCTGGAGGTGTTCGACGAGCTCGGCGTGGGCGACGCGGTGCAGGCCGCCGGTTCCCTCTTCCCGCCCATGCAGACGTGGCGGGACGGCGAGCGCCGGGGCGAGTGGCAGCTGATCGAACCGGACCCGGACGCCCCGGTGTCGCGTCATCCGCGGCCGTGGCTGGTCCCGCAGTGGCGCACGCTGGAGATCCTGCGCGACCGCTTCCTCGACCTCGGCGGGACGCTGGAGTGCGGTACGCGGTTGACCTCCCTGACGCAGTCGGACACGCAGGTGAGGGCCGAGGTGACGTCCTCGGACGGTGGCCGGCGGCTGATCCCGGCGCTCTACCTGGTGGGGGCCGACGGCGGCCACAGCACGGTCCGCGAGTCGTCGGGCATCGCCATGAAGGGCGAGGACGGCGGGCTCCGCTCGGCGGTGGTGGCGGACGTACGCGTGCGGGGGCTGGACCGCGAGCACTGGCACATCTGGCCCGACCCGGCCGGTGAGCTGCTGATGTGCCCGCTGCCGGGAACGGCGGACTTCCAGCTCAACGCCAAGATCACCGGGGAGGAGTTCACCGCGTCGCCCGAGACCGTGCGCGAACTGGTCGCCGCCCGGACCCATCTTCCCCCGGACGCCGTCACGGACGTGGGGTGGTTCTCGTTCTACCGGCCCCGTACCGCGCTGGCCGAGCGCTTCCGGAAGGGACGTGTCCTCCTGGCCGGGGACGCCGCTCACCTGCACCCGCCGGGCGGCGGCCAGGGACTGAACATCGGCGTGCAGGACGCCTGCAACCTCGGGTGGAAGCTCGCCCTGGTCGCGGGTTCCCGCGCTCCGGAGGCGTTGCTGGACAGCTACGAGGCCGAGCGCCGGGCGGCGGCAGCGGACGTGCTGGACCTGAGCACACGGCTGTACCGGGCCGGGCGCAGGACCGAGGACGCCGGTGAGCAGGCCCGCCACCGGGGCAAGGTCTGTCACCTGCTGTCGGTGCACTACCGCGACAGCGGCCTCTCGACCGACACCCGCGCGAACCGTCCTGCGAGCGGTGTCCGGGCCGGTGACCGTGCTCCCGACCTGCCGTGCGTCACCACCGACGGCCCCTGCGAGCGTCTCTTCGACCTCCTGAGGGGGCCGGACTTCACCCTGCTCGCCGTGGACTGCGCGCCGCCGCGGCCGATGCCCGGCCTGCGCACCCACCGGGTGACCGGCGGCCCGCTCGCCGAGGCACTGGGCACCGGGCTGTTCCTGATCCGCCCGGACCACCACATCGGCCTGGCCACCGACGCTCCCGAGCACGTCGAGCGCTATCTGTCCGGGATCGGTTGGCGGGCCGAGCGGTCGTGACGAGGCGCCCTGCTCGGGCGCACACCGGGGCCGCCCGTCCGGGGCGGGGCGGACCCGGCATACGATCGGCCGGTAGCCGTCCTGCAAGGAGTGCCCGTCCGTGACCGCCGCGATCCCGCTGTCCCGCCCCGCCCCCACCGAACTGCTGACGGTGGAGCGGCTCAGCCGCGTCGAGGACGGCGAGCGGCTCCACGGGCTGCTGTGGCGGGCGGGCGACGGGTGGCGGATGGTCAGCAGCGCCGTCCTCGGGGGAGGCATCGGGACGCGGACGTTCGTCCTCAACGCCCAGGTCGCGCACGGCTACCGGCGTACCGACCCCGACCGGCACCTGGCGGAACTCGCCCGGGCCGCCGGGGCGAGCGGGCCGGGTGTCGGGCTGATGACGGCGGCCGACGTCCGCGCCCACGGCCGCGCCCGTGACGGCGGCGTGGAAGCGTTCGCCACCGCGGGTCTGGGGGTGCGCGGCTGGGCGGCCTCCCCGGTGGCGGGCCGTGACGCGGACGTGACGCCGGGCACGGTCAACATCGTCGTCGCGCTCCCCGTGGCCCTGTCCGACGCCGCCCTGGTCAACGCCGTCGCGACGGCCACCGAGGCCAAGGTGCAGGCACTGCTCGAGGCGGGCCACGACTGCTCCGGGACCCCGACGGACGCCGTGTGCGTCGCCGCCCGCTCCCCGGTGCCCGGGGACGAGGTGCACGCCTTCGCCGGTCCCCGCTCGCTGTGGGGCGCGCGGCTGGCCCGCGCCGTCCACCGGGCCGTGCGCGACGCCGCCCCCGCCGGGGTGTGAGGCACTAATCCGGTGGCTCGCCGGGAGCCGTCCGGCGTACTGTCGCCGCCCCGGAAGCACTCAGACGGCAGGTGATCATGGAACTTCGCCCTTTCGCCCCCCGGTATGCGTCGGCGGTCGCCGGCTGGCCGACGTCCGCGGCGGAGGTCCTCCTGTGGTGCGGGCGGCGCGAGTTCCCCCTGCCCGAGCGGACGGTCGCCGGGTGGCAGGAGGACGACGGCGTACGGGCCCACGTCCTGGTCGACGGTGAGCGGCCCCTCGCGTACGGGGAGCTGTGGCTCGACGCCGAGGAGGACGAGGTCGAGCTGGCGCGGCTCATCGTGGCTCCCGGGGCCCGGGGCCAGGGACTGGGCCGTCAGCTCGTGGCGGCCCTCACCGCCCGGGCCGTCGAGGCCGGCTTCGCCGACGTCTTCCTTCGGGTGCACCCGGACAACGACCGGGCGCTCGGGTGTTATCTGGGCGCCGGGTTCGTGCCGGTCGATCCCGCGCTGGCGGAGGGCTGGAACGCCGTCCAGCCGGTCGCCTACACGTGGCTGCGCCATGCGCCCGCGGCGACGGAGGCTCGGGGCGGCCGGAGGGCCTAGGGGGTGCCCGCGAAGTCGCGTCGTCCGCCCGGAGGGCGGGCTCTGCGGCGTCCGGTGCGTGCTCCCGGCCTGCCGGGCGGGCGTCCGCGTGGTGGCCGGACCCGGGTGTTCGCCCCGTGCGGCGGTGGGGGTTCCTTCCGCGCGGGCGAAGCCGAGTGTGAGGGAACGTGCCGGGTGTCGCGGGGCTGATCCCCCTCAGAGAGACGGGCGTTGCGGACGACCCCGGGGGTCCACGCGAGGCGCTTCGGCGAAGGTCCGCGTGCCTCCGGCCGCGGGCGGTGACGCGAGACGCTTGTGCCACGCCGCCGGATGGCCCATCGCACCGGTTCCCGGCCTTTGTGAACATAACCTGCGCGATATGAACAAATGCCATATCGCGTATCTGGCGTGCACGGCCGCGCTGCTCGGGACGAGCCTGGGCGCCGCTCCGTCCACCGCCGCCGCCCACCCGGTCCGTCTGGTGAAGCCGGGCGAATCGATCCAGCGGGCGGTCGACGCCGCCGGACCCGGCGACACCGTGCTGCTGGCGCACGGCGTCCACCACGGCAGCGTCGACGTGACCACGCCCGGGATCACCCTGCGCGGCATGGGCCGCGGCACCGTGCTCCGGCCCGCGGCGGCCACCGGCGCCTCCCCCACCGCCAAAGCCGCCTCGGGCGCGTGTGCCGCGGCCGGCAACGGCATCTGCGTCACGGGCACCAGGACCGACAGCGTCAAGGGCGTCACCATCGCCTCCCTGACGGTCACCGGCTTCCGCAAGACCGGCGTGTACGCCCACTCGGCCGAGGCGCTCACGGTGCGCAGCGTCAGCGCGGTCGGGAACGGGGTCTGGGGCATCGCCACCGAGCGCTCGCCTCGCGGGGTGTTCCGCGGCAACACCGCACGGGACAACGGTGACGCGGGCCTGTTCCTCGCCAACACGGTGACGGAGGAGGAGGGGGCCTCGGACGCCGGGGGCACGGTGGTGGAGCGCAACCGGCTGGAGGGCAACCGGATCGGCGTCACCGTCCGCCGGCTGCGCAACCTGACCGTCGTCGGCAACCGCCTCACGGGCAACTGCGCGGCGGTGTTCCTCGTCGGGGACGAGAACAAGCCCAAGGCCGGGCGGGTGACCGTGCGCGAGAACCGCATCGAGCGCAACAACAAGTCCTGCCCGAAGACCGCGCGCCTGGACGCCCTGCAGGGCTCCGGCATCGTCCTGACGGGCACCGACGACAACGTGATCACCCACAACGTGATCAGGGACAACGCCGGCACCTCCCCGCTGTCGGGCGGCATCGTCGTGTTCAAGAGCTTCGTGGGCACGCCCAGTGAGCGGAACCGGATCAGCGACAACCTGCTGAGCGGCAACTCCCCGGCGGACCTGGTCAACACGGACCCCGGCGTGGGCAACACGTTCCAGGGCAACACCTGCGCCTCCTCGCAGCCCGCCGGTCTGTGCTGACGGCGCGCCGTCGCCCCCCGCGCGGAAGCGCACCACCCCCACACGTCCGACGTCCCTCGTGCTTCACGTGAATCGATCAGGAAGGCGGCACATGACGACCACTCAGCCCGCTCCTCCGCCGTCCATGCGGCTGCGGGAACTCGTATTCGGGGCGGCCTGCGCCGCCGCCCTGCGCGCGGCCGCCCGGCTGGGCGTGGCCGACGCCCTCGGTGACACGCCGATGGCCGTGGAGGACATCGCGGCGTCCGTGAAGACGGAACCCGCCCCCCTGCGACGGCTCATGCGCGCCCTGTCCTGCTACGGCGTCTTCAGCGAGCGCCCCGACGGCACGTTCGCGCACACCGACGTCTCGCGGCTGCTGCGCGAGGACGACCCGGACAGCCTGCGGGCCATCGCCCTGTGGTGCACCGAGCCGTGGACCTGGGACGTGTGGCCGAAGCTGGACGAGGCGGTGCGCACCGGCCGCAGCGTGGTGCAGGAGCTGTACGGCAAGGAGTTCTTCCCCTACCTCAACGAGGACGCCCCGGAGTCCGCCGACGTCTTCAACCGCGCCATGACGACCTCCAGCGTGCAGTCCGCGCAGGACGTCGCCCGCTTCCTCGACCTCACGGGCTGCGCGTCGGTCGCCGACATCGGCGGGGGCCAGGGGCACGTGGTGGCGAGCCTGCTGGACAAGTACCCCGCCCTGGAGGGCACGCTGCTGGACCTTCCGCGGGTGGTGGAGAACGCGGTGCCGCGGCTGCTGCCGGGCGGGGACCTGGCGGACCGGGCGCGCGTGGTGCCGGGTGACGTCCGCTCGGCCGTGCCGGTGCGGGCCGACGTCTACGTCATCAAGAACGTCCTGGAGTGGGACGACGAGAGCACCACCCGGACCCTGCGCAACGTGCGTGAGGCCGGTGGCGCGGGAACGCGTGTCGTGGTCATCGAGAACCTCGTCGACGACACGCCGTCCATGCGGTTCAGCACCGCGATGGACCTGCTGCTGCTCCTCAACGTGGGAGGGGCGAAGCACACCACGCAGAGCATGGTGGACCGGCTGACCGGGGCGGGACTGGTCATCGACGACATCAGTCCGGTCAACCCCTATCTGCACGCGTTCGACTGCCACATCCCCGGCTGATCCGACCGCACCCCGGACGCCCGGGAGCCCCGGTGACCCCGGGTCTCCCCCGGCGGCCGCAGACGCCGGTTCGCCGGGTCCACGGCGTCGTGGACCCGGCGAACCGGTGGGAGCAGGCGACGGTCAGCCGGCCGGCTCGCGCTCCCACAGGTAGAAGCGCTGCGCCATGGCGTCCTGCGGGGAACGCCAGGTGGCGGGGTCGTACGCGCTGACGTACGCCTCCAGCCGCTCGCTGATGGCCCGGAACTCGGGGTGCCCGGCCACCTGCGCGACGGCCTGCCCGGGCTCGCGCTCGGCCTCGATCAGATGCATGTACACATCGCCGAACTGGAAGAGGCTGCGCCGGGTCACGCCGACCAGGTGGGGCAGCTCCCCGCGGTCGGACTCCGCGAACACCTTGGCGATGTCGGGCGCCGATCCCGGGGCCATCCGGGCGACGATCAGGGCTTGGTGCATGAGGGTGGCTCCGTCCGGTTCGGCGGGTCAGACCGGGCTCTCGCCGCGCTCGGCGGCGATCTTCTCGATGCGGTCGCGGATCAGGCCCATCTGCACCTTGGAGTTGCGGTTGATGTTGTCCGTCATCCAGGCGTCGTCGACCGGTGCGTCCGGCTTCATCGCGAAGTCCTGCGTCCACACCATCCGCGTGCCGCCCGGGACCTCCTCGTACTGCCAGTGGATGTCCATGTGGGCGAAGGGGCCGGTCTCGACCCGGCGGGCGTCGACCGTGAGGGTGTCGCGGTCCGGCTCGCGTTCGGAGACCCAGCTCCACACGGTGCCGTTCTCGTCCGGGTGCATCGTGAGGCGGAAGGTCGTCTTGCGGCCCTCCCGGGACAGGATCTCGACGGAGGCGTACTCGCTGAACAACTGCGGCCAGTTCTCCAGGTCGTTGGTCACCTCCCACACCAGGTCCACGGGCGCTGCGATGGTGATCTCGTTCTGCGTGTGTCCGGCCATGTCACGCTCCTGCCAGAAGGGCGCCGTTGACGAGGTCGAGGAACTGCCGGGGCGACTTGGAGCGCTCGGCGTCCGTGGGCATCGGCGTGCCGTACCGGTTCTCCAGCTCGCCCACGATGCCCAGCAGACCCAGCGAGTCGACACCCATGGACTCGAACAGCGCCCCGTCCTCGCGCAGTTCGGCCGGGCTGACGGTGGCACCGGCGCACTTCTTCATGAGTTCGGACAGTTCTTCCACAGTGATGCGCTCACTCATGGCGTTTTCCTTCCTCTCCTGTTCCGCGGCGCCTCACGACGAGGCGCCGGTGGCGCCGTGCCGCAGCACCAGCGCCGAGTTGGACCCCATGAGCCCCCGGCTGAGGACCAGGGCCGTGCGCACCTCGGCGGTGCGGGCCTGCCCCGTCACGAGGTCGAGGTCGTGGCAGACGTCGAAGACGTTCGGCGTCGGCGGGATCACGCCGTGCTCCATGGCGAGGACCGCCGCCGCGACGTCCATCAGCGGTCCCGCGCAGTAGCCGCGGCCGATGCCGGTCTTCGGCGCCGTGACGGGGACCCGGGTGCCGTGGGCTCCCAGGGCGTCGGCGAGGGCGAGGGCCTCGGCGCGGTCGGCCAGCGGCACGCCGAGGGCGTCGGCGAAGACCACGTCGATCTCCTCGGGGGCGCACTCGGCCTCGGCCAGGGCGCCGCGCACGGCCTGCGCGAGCCCTTCCGCGGACTCCTCCCACCGGGAGGCGCCGGTGAAGGTCGCCGCGTGCCCGGCCAGGTGCGCCCGCACCCGCGCGTCCCGCGCCCGGGCCGTCTCCTCCGCCTCGACGACGAGCATGGCGCCGCCCTCAGCGGGCACGAACCCGCAGGCCGAGGACGTGAACGGGCGGTAGGCCCGGGTCGGGTCGTCGACCGTGCTGAGCTCTTCGTAGCCGAGCTGGCAGACCATGGAGTAGGGCGCGATCGGGGCCTCGGTCGACCCGGCCACGATCACGTCGGTGCCGCGGCGCACGGCCCGGGCGGCGTGGGCGAGGGCGTCCAGGCCACCCGCCTCGTCGGCGGCGACCACCGAGCAGGGCCCCTTGAAGCCGCGCCGGATGGAGATCTGGCCGGTGCTGGCGGCGTAGAACCAGGCGATGGACTGGTACGGGCCGACGTAGCGGCTGCCCTTGCCCCACAGTTGCTGCAGTTCACGCTGGCCGAACTCGCCGCCGCCGGAGCCGGCCGC
The DNA here is from genome assembly GCF_055567995.1 of Streptomyces sp. NPDC026246. Lineage (NCBI taxonomy): Bacteria > Bacillati > Actinomycetota > Actinomycetes > Kitasatosporales > Streptomycetaceae > Streptomyces > Streptomyces sp. NPDC026246. The sequence goes on from NZ_JBVHPJ010000006.1 coordinate 237,133, forward strand.
GGTGACCACGCCGACGGAGAACGGCGCGTTGTCGGTCTCCGACCGGGGCAACCGGGCGTCGTCCAGGGCGAGATCGGCGGCGCCCATCGCGAAGTGGGTGAACCGGTCGGTCTGGACGAGGAAGCGCTCCTCGATCGCCGCGGACGGGTCGAAGTCGCGCACCTGGCCCGCCACGCGCAGCGGCAGGTGCTCGCAGCCCTCGCGGGTGACCCGGTCCAGGACGCTGATGCCCTCGCGGGTGGACTTCCAGAAGGTCTCGGTGCTGGATCCGTTGGGCGCGATCACACCGACTCCCGTGACGGCCGCGCGCCGTGGGCGGGATGCGTTCATCGTGTCGTCTCCCTCGGCCGGCTCATGACCACCGCGGACTGGAAGCCGCCGAAGCCGCTGCCCACCGAGAGCACGCTGTCGAGCCTGCGCTCACGGGCCACACGCGGCACGTAGTCCAGGTCGCACTCGGGGTCGGGCGTCTCGTAGTTGGCGGTCGGCGGCACCACCTGGTGGGCCAGGGCCAGTACGCACGCGACGAGTTCGATCGCCCCGATGGCGCCCAGGGAGTGGCCCACCATCGACTTGATGGAGCTCATGGGGGTCTCGTAGGCGTGCGCGCCCAGCACCCGCTTCACCGCGGCGGTCTCGTGGCGGTCGTTCTGCTTGGTGCCCGAGCCGTGCGCGTTGACGTAGTCGACGGCGGTGGGGTCGAGCCGGGCGTGGTCGAGAGCCTCCTCGATGGCACGGGCCATCTCCACGCCCTCACTGGTCAGACCGGTCATGTGGTAGGCGTTGCCGAAGGTGGCGTAGCCGCCGAGCTCGCAGTACACGTGGGCGCCGCGGGCCCGGGCGTGCTCCAGCTCCTCCAGGACGAGGACGGCGCCGCCCTCGCCCATGACGAACCCGTCCCGGTCGGCGTCGAAGGGACGCGAGGCGTGGGCCGGGTCGTCGTTGTTGGGCGAGGTGGCCTTGATGGCGTCGAAGCAGGCCATGGTGATCGGGGAGATCGGCGAGTCCGAGGCGCCGGCGATGCAGACGTCGGCCCGGCCCTCCTCGACGGTGTGGAAGGCGTAGCCCACCGCGTCCAGTCCGGAGGTGCAGCCCGTGGAGACGGTCTGCACCGGGCCGCGCGCCCCGAACCGCTCCGCGACCGTCGAGGCCAGGGTGCTGGGCGAGAACGCGCGGTGCAGGTCCGCGCCCGCCCTGCGGTGGTCCACGTCCCAGCGCTCACCGCCGTGGCTGACCAGGACGTAGTCGTTCTCCAGCCGCGTGGTGCCGCCGACCGCCGTGCCCAGCGAGACGCCGACCCGCCACGGGTTCTCGGCGCCCACGTCGAGACCGGCGTCCCGTACCGCTTCGTCCGCCGCCACCATGGCGAACTGGATGTAGCGGTCGGAGCGTTCCGTCTCGCTCGCCCGAAGTCCGTGCGCGGCGGGGTCGAAGTCGCATTCGGCGGCGATCCGCGAACGCAGGCCCGCCGGGTCGAAGAACGTGATGCCGCGGGTCGCCGTGCGCCCGGCCGACAGCAGATCCCAGAAGGCGGGTACGCCGATGCCGCCGGGCGCGACGATGCCTATGCCGGTGACCGCCACACGTCGGGTCATGACGGGACCTGGTCTCGTCCGGCCGCCTCCGCCCCCACCACCGCGGACTCGGCGTCGGTCTCCTCGGTGTCCACGTGGCCCAGCGGCGGGCTCGGGGCGAGGGGGCCGAGGTGGAACACCAGGCGCGCCTCCACGTTGCCGACGTTGCGGAAGCGGTGGCGCACGTTGATCGGGATGAGCAGGCCCTGCTCGGGCAGGAGCGGGTGCGGCTCTCCGTCGAGGTCGACCTCCAGCTGCCCGCACACCACGTAGACGAACTCCTCCGAGTAGGGGTGGTAGTGCTCGCCGATGCGGTCGCCGGGCTCGATGAGGGCCACGCCCATGAAGCCGCTGGTGGCGCCCACCGCCGTCGGAGTGAGCATGGCGCGCAGGTCACCGCCTCGCCGGCGGTTGGGCTCGACGTCGTTCAGGCTCACGATCTTGGGACGGGATGTGATCACGCGTTCCTCCGTTGATGTGCTGCACCGGCGTGGGAGAGGCGGGCACCGCCTCTCCCCGGGGTGGGCGGTCAGGCGTCGGGCGCCCGGCGGTCGGTGACGAAGTCCATGCGCGCGAGTTCCAGCAAGCGCGCCGGGTCGGCGTCCCCGGACGTGTCCGCCGCGTCGTCGAGGAGCGTCGTCAGTTCGGCCGTCCGCGCCGGGTCGGACAGTCCGAGGATGTGGGCCGGGTCGCCGTCCTCCAGCGCGCCGCGCACGTCGACCAGCCGTACGACGACGTCGTCGCGCTGGAAGATCGTGCTGCGCAGGACCGGGCTGCGCGGGTCGTCCGCGGCCGCCTCGTCCTGGTGGGCCAGGAGCTCGGCCAGCCGCATCCCGCACTCCGGCCGGGCCGGGTAGTACAGGGCGTGCCGTTCGGCCCGCTCGTCCTGGTCCCGGGCCGTCACGTGGTGGACGGCCGGCAGCGCGGCACGGGTGAAGAAGACCCGGGCGGACTCGGGGTCGTTGAGGTCCCGGTCCTGCTCCAGGTAGGGGTTGATGGCCTCCTCGACGGCCCGTACCTCGGGCTGGCGGGCTACGTGGCGCAGGGCCGCCAGCAGGTCGCCGCGCACCTCGACGGCCCGCACGACACGGTTGCCGTGCATGAACAGCGAGGTGCGGCACAGCCGGGTGGAGTCGTCGACCTTCGGCTCGGGCGAGGCGTACTCGGCGAGGATCTTGGCGACGACGTCCTCGCTGCCCGGCTTGACCGTGAAGGTCAGCGCGTGCCGGATGACGCCGTCACCGATCCGGGGGGCGGCCTGCAGGCGGCGCTGCGCCGCGTCGGGACCGTCCGCCGGGCCGCCGGTCTCGCGCACGACGTGGAAGCGCAGCGACCGGGTGTCGCGCACGCAGTTGTGCAGCGGCCGCACCATCTGCACGTGTTCCTCGCTGTTGACCCATGCGAGGAACGGCGGCGCGCTCTCCCACTCGCTCGTGATGAGCCACTGGGAGGGGTTCTCGATCGACTGGCACAGCTGGTCGCTGACGTGCCCGGGGACGGACGCGACCTGGTTGCACAACTGCTCGTAGGCTTCGAGGAACTCCTGCTGCGCGCCGTCGTTGACGTCGACCAGGAGGACGACGCGCAGCCGGGAGCCGTCGAAGACGGACTGGGAGACATGGTGCGACGCCTGCCGCACCCGCGAACCTGCGGCCCGTTCGGACGTGGTGGTCATCCTGCGCACAGCTCCTTCGCGGAGGGGAAAGTGGGTGCCGGTCGCAGAGGGGCGACGTCAGCGTTCCTCGATCCTGTGGCCGGTTCCACGCATCGCGCGACTCGGATGTAGTGCAGGAGTGATGTGACGGGCGCGGCCGGGGGGCATATGCCGGGGCGGACCTGCCGAACCGTGGTTTTCGCTGTTCCGCCGCCCGTGCTCCTCCGCACAGGTGACGGTGCGGGCCGGGCGCGGGTGGTTTCCGCCTACACACGTCCGCAGGGCTGGGGGACGGCTGCCCCGCCGCACGGCCGCGGCCCGGCAGTCGACGTGCCGGGCCGCGACGGGGTGCGCGGGTCAGCCCACGGCCAGCGCGGTCCGCAGGACGTCGCGCAGCGTCGCCTCGGGGTCCGCCTCCGGGCCCCGGGCGCGCCAGGCCACGAACCCGTCCGGCCGGACCAGCACGGCGCCGCCGGGGCCGGTGCCGTGGCGCTCCGCCCAGTCGGCGGAGTCCTCCGGGACCAGATCCGCCCGGTCCCCGCTGCCCACCCGGTACGACTCCAGTGGGGCGGACAGCTCGCCGGCGAGGCGGAGGGCCGCCTCGTGCCACCCGTTCGGCTCGGCGGCGTCGCTGAGCAGCACCAGGGAGCGCTCGTAGAGGTCGAGGGTGGACAGCCGGTCGTCCCCGCGGCGCACCCACAGGTGGGGAGCCCTGGTGCCGGGCGCGCCGGTGAGGTCGAGGCCCTCGGGCACCACGGGGGCCTCGGGGTCGGCGCCGACGACGGCGCCCTGTGCGTAGCGGTAGCCGAGGGCGACGTTCAGGATGCCCCGCTGCGGGCCGCCGCCGCCCGCGGCCGGCGGCGGCGCGAAGCCGGGGTGGCTGTGCTCGGCCGATCGGGCGGCGGCCCGGGCGCTGGTGGCCTCGGCGACGGGCCGGCGCTCCGCGTCGTAGGTGTCCAGCAGTTCCTCGCGGGCCCAGCCGCCGAGGACCGCGGCCAGCTTCCAGGCCAGGTTGTGCGCGTCCTGGATGCCGGTGTTGGAGCCGAAGGCGCCGGTGGGGGACATCTCGTGGGCGGAGTCGCCCGCCAGGAACACCCGGCCCGACCGGTAGCTGCGGGCGACCCGCTGGGCGGCGTGCCAGGGTGCCTTGCCGGTGATCTCCACGTCGAGGTCGGCGACCCCGACGGCGCGGCGGATGTGGTCGGTGCACATCTCGTCCGTGAACTCGTCCAGGCTCTGCCCCTGCTCCGGGTGCCAGGGGGCGTGGAAGACCCAGTTCTCGCGGTTGTCCACCGGCAGCAGGGCGCCGTCGGCCTCCGGGTCGGTCAGGTAGCAGACGATGAAGTGCCGGTCGCCCACGACGTCGGCGAGCCGGCGGGAGCGGAAGGTGAGGCTGACGTTGTGGAACAGGTCGCCCGGTCCGCTGTGGGTGATCCCGAGCTGTTCGCGCACGGGGCTGCGCGGGCCGTCCGCGGCGACGAGGTAGTCCGCCCGGATGGTGGTGTGCTCGCCCGTCTCGCGGTTCTTGACCAGGGCGGTCACCCCGTCGGTGTCGCTCTCGAACGACATCAGCTCGGTGGAGAAGCGCAGGTCGCCGCCGTGCGCGCGGGCGTGGTCGAGCAGGACCGGCTCCAGGTCGTTCTGGCTGCACAGGCACCAGCCGCTGGGGCTGAAGCGGGCCAGACCGCCGCCCGGGTCGATGTCCCGGAACAGCCACTCGCCCGCGTCGCCGACCAGCGTGGGCGTCTGGAGGATGCCGTGGTTGACGGCCAGGGTGGCGGCCGCGTCCTGGATCGCCCTCTCCACGCCGGCCACCCGGAACAGTTCCATCGTGCGGACGTTGTTGCCGCGGCCCCGCGGATGGATCGAGGTGCCCGCGTGACGCTCCACCAGCACGTGCGGCACGCCCAGCCGCCCCAGGAACAAGGACGTCGACAGGCCGACCAGGGAGCCGCCCACGATGAGGACCGGGACGCTGATGGTGTCGGGGCCCGTCCGTCCGGCTCGTTCGTTCATCACTCTCGCCTCCAGCGCGTCGATGCCGCCGACCAGGCCGGATACGGCGGCGATCCTCATGCATGCCCCGGGGAGCTGACGGTGGCTCAGGCTTCACCCACCTGCTTCGCGCTCCCGGGGGGCGGACCTACCGTGCGGCCCTCGGGGGCCGCACCGGCCGCGGCGTCCGGCGGGCGGGCCGGTTAGGATCCGGGCCATGGTGCTGACCGTGCACGACGTGGACCGCTTCGAGGCGGCCAGGCCCCGCCTGGAGGCCATCGCGTACCGTCTCCTCGGCTCGGCGAGCGAGGCCGAGGACGCGGTGCAGGAGACGTTCCTGCGCTGGCAGGCGGCCGATGTCGACCGCATCGAGGTTCCCGAGGCCTGGCTGACCAAGGTGCTCACGAACCTGTGCCTGAACCAGCTCACCTCGGCCCGCGCCCGCCGCGAGACCTACGTCGGCCGGTGGCTGCCCGAGCCGCTGCTCGCCGGGGACCCGATGCTGGGCCCGGCGGACACGGCCGAGCAGCGCGAGTCGGTGTCCTACGCCGTCCTGGTCCTGCTGGAACGGCTGTCCCCCAACGAGCGCGCGGTGTACGTGCTGCGCGAGGCCTTCGCCTACTCGCACCGGGAGATCGCCGAGATCCTGGACGTCAGCGAGGCCGCCAGCCAGCAGATCCACCACCGGGCGAAGAAGCACGTCGCGGCCGGCAAGGCCCGGGCCGAGGTCGACGAGGCGGCCGCCCGGAAGATCATCGACGAGTTCCTGGCGGCCGCCACCAGCGGTCGCACCGAGCCGCTCGTCCGGCTGCTCACGCAGGACGCCGTGGCGGTCGGCGACGGCGGCGGCAAGGTCCCGGCCCGCGCCCGCGCGTTCGAGGGCGCCGCCGCGGTCGCGACGTTCATGCGGGGGCTGTTCAGACCGAGCAAGGCCAAGCGCGCCCTGGTGGGCGGCTCCCCCGACATCTACGCCTCGACCGCGAACGGGGGCCCGGCCCTGGTGGTGGTGGTCGACGGCCGGGTCGTCGGCGTCATGTGCCTGGAGATCGGCGCCGACGGCATCGCCGCGTTCCGCAGCCAGGTCAACCCCGACAAGCTGGAGCGCGCGACGGAACGGTGGGCCGCCACCGAGCACGGGGAGCCCTTGCTGCGGGCCTTCTGACCCCCTCCACTTTGATGTGACGCAGGTCACACGCTCTGTTTGTCAGGAAGCGGGACGCCGCCCGGTTCAAGAGGCGAACCCGCTGACGACAGGAGCAGGCCATGCAGCACCGCATCATCGTTCTCGGAGCCGGATACACCGGAGCGTCCGCTGCCGGGCGCATCGCCAGGCGGCTGCACCGCGACGACGTCGCCGTCACGCTGGTCAACGCCGAGCCGGACTTCGTCGAACGCGTCCGGATGCACCAGCTCGCCGTCGGCCAGGAGCTCACGCCCCGGCCCCTCGGCGAGATGTTCGCGGACACCGGAGTGACCGTGAAGCTCGCGCAGGTGACCGGCATCGACGTCGACGCCAGGACGGTCACGGTGACGACCGGCGGCGGCACCGAGGATCTGGAGTACGACACCCTCGTCTACGCCCTGGGCAGCGGCTGGAACGACCAGGGTGTTCCCGGCACCGCCGAGCACGCCCACCAGATCGCGAGCCGCCCCGGTGCGCTGCGGCTGCGCGAACGCCTGGCCCGGCTGGACGCCGGCCGGTCCGTGATGGTGGTCGGCGGCGGTCTCACCGGCGTGGAGGCCGCCACCGAGATCGCCGAGGCCCGCCCGGACCTCGACGTCTCCCTCGCCGCCCGCGGCGGCCTCGGCGACTGGCTGTCCGCCAAGGGCAGCCGGCACCTGCGCAAGGTGTTCGACGGGCTCGGCATCACCGTCCACGAGAACGCCGAGGTCACCGCGGTCGAGGCCGACCGCGTCCGCACCTCCGACGGCACGGCCGTCCCCGCCGACGTCACCGTCTGGACCGCCGGATTCGCCGTCCACCCGATCGCCCGGGCCTCCGCCCTGCAGGTCGACGGCACCGGCCGGATCGTCGTCGACGGCACCATGCGCTCGGTCTCCCACCCGGACGTCTACGCCGTCGGTGACGCCGCCCTGGTGGCCGGCCCGGGCGGGAAGCCGCTGCGGATGTCCTGCGCCTCGGGCGTCCCCACCGCCTGGCAGGCCGCCGACGCCATCGCGGCCCGCCTGACGGGCGGGAAGCTCCCCGACATCTCCCTGCGCTACTTCAACCAGTGCATCTCGCTGGGCCGCAAGGAGGGCCTGATCCAGTACGTCACCGCCGACGACCGCGCGGTCCGCCACGCCCTCACCGGCCGGCTCGCGGCGACCTACAAGGAGCTCATCTGCAAGGGCGCGGCCTGGGGTGTCGCCCACCCGACCATGGGCCTTCCCACGCGCCGCCGCCGGACGGTCGCCGAGCCGTCCCGCACCGCCCCGGTGACGGAGGCCGGGGCGGAGGCCGCCGCCTGACCGACGGCGGCCGGCCGGGCGGGCACCCCGCGGGGCGTCCGCCCGGCCGTCGCCGTTCCCGGACTCGGACACGCGTACGAAGGGTGATTCCCGCGCATATGCCGTCCCCGCCCCGCTGATCGCTGTCAACCTGCCGTTGGTGATCGAGAGACGGCGGGGGCCCGTCGGGCGTCGCCCCTCCCTGAGGGGTCGCGCCGGCCGGGGCGCTGAGGGGGGCGTGTGTGACAGCGGAGCGGTCGACGAGTGATGTGCTCACCCCTCCTCCCGCCGCTGCACACGGCAGCGGGAGCGTGTCCGGGCCCCGTCCGGTGCCCCGCCACGTCGCGTGCGTGATGGACGGGAACGGCCGCTGGGCGGCGCAGCGTTCGCTTCCCCGGACCTCGGGGCACCGTGCCGCCGAGACGACGGTGATCGACGTCATCGAAGCCGCACGGGCGGCCGGCGTCGGCTGGCTGAGCCTGTACGCCTTCTCCACGGAGAACTGGCGCCGGCCCGACGCCGAGGTGGACTTCCTCATGCATCTGGTGCGCCGCGTGGTGCGCAAACATGCCCCGCTGCTGCACGCGCGCGGCATCCGCTGCCGCTTCCTGGGCATGACCGATCCCCGCATCCCCCCTGAACTGGCCCGGGACATCCGCGATCTGACGACGCTGACCGCGGAGAACCGGCAGATGACCCTGACCGTGGCCTTCGACCACGGCGGCCGCAGGGACATCGTCGAGGCGGCACGGTCGCTGATCCGCGGTGGTGTGCCGGCCGAGGCCGTGACCGAGCAGAGCTTCGCCGACCACCTGCCCTTCCCCGACACCCCGGACGTCGACCTGGTCATCCGCACCTCCGGCGAACAGCGCATCTCCAACTTCATGCTCTGGCAGGTCGCCTACGCCGAGTGGGTCTTCCCACCGGTGCTGTGGCCCGACTTCCGCGCCCCCGACTTCCTCGACTGCCTGCACGCCTACCGGCAGCGCGACCGCCGCTTCGGCGGCGTCCTGCCGAACCAGAACGGAGAGACCCGATCGTGACGACCGCAGACAGCGCCCGCTCCGCGACCGCCGGTGCCGGTACGCAACAGCACGGAACCGAGGACCACGACGCCGCGGACGGGCCCCTGTTCGGTCCCGGCTCGCAGTTCCACACGCTCTTCAACGACCCGCGCTGGGCGCTGGCCATGATCCGCGCCACCGTGCTCGAGGCGGCACACCCGCAGATCGGCGCCGCCCTGATCGAGAACTCCACGTTCGTCGTCCACCCCTGGCGGCGGCTGAGCAACACGTTCACGAGCCTGCGGCGGATGTTCGGGGCCGACGAAGAGGTGCGGCAGCGGGAGGCGACCCGGCTCAACCGCATGCACGCACGGCTGCGCGGGACCGACGCACGGGAGCGGCCCTACGACGCGATGGACCCGGCCGTGCGGGCCTGGGTGGTGGCGACCATGTTCGAGAGCGCCGTCACCATGTGCCGTCTCAGCGGACAGCCTCTGGAACAGCGGACGATGGAGCAGCTGTACGCCGAGTTCCAGGCGTTCCTGGCCGCGATGGAGGGTGACGCCTCCCAACTGCCGCCCACCCTGGACGCGTTCTGGCCCTACTACGACCGGGTGGTCGCCGAGGAGCTGGAGAACACCGAGGCGATGCGGATCATCCTGTACAAGCTGTTCGACCACCTGCCCGCCCCTCCGGTGCTGACCGGGTTCCCCGCGCTGTGGGCGACCGGCCGGGCCGTCGCCGGTCCCGTCATCGGGGCGATCACGGTGGCGTCCCTCCCGGAGCCGTTCCGGCGGCGGGCCGGTCTGCCGGAGATCGCGGGCGTCCAGACCCTGATGCAGGGCGCGTACCTGGCCGCCGGTCTGGCCCGGTTCCTGCCCGAGGGCTGGATCCACGCCGACACCATCGCCGAGATGGTCACGCTCTCCCCCGACAGCGACGATCCGCGCGCGCGGACGATCAGCGCCCTGCGGGACCGGATGAAGCGGGCCGGCGCCCTCATCCGCCTCATCACCCCGCTTCCGGCGGAGCCGGAGCCGGCCACCGGCGGCGCGGCGCAGCGCAGCGCGGAGGAGTTCTTCGCGGATGTCCTCGACCAGACCGGCGACGGGTACCTGGACTGGCCCGACCTGGCCGCCATGGCCCGGGAACTGTCCGGCCGCCTCGACCTCGACGAGCCCGAGGAGACCCGGCTCTACGACGCGTACGCCGACTGGTGGCGCGAACTGCAGACGGCCCTCGACGCCGACGGGGACGGGCGCGTCAGCGTCCGCGAGTACGCCGCCGCCGTCCCGTCCCTGGCCGGACCGGCCCTGATCCGGGTCGCCGAGGTCCTCTTCGACGTCACGGACAAGGACGGCAACCAGCGCATCGACGCGGACGAGTACCGGGCGCTGTTCCGCACCGGGTTCCACCGGGACGCCCCCGGCGCCGACGGGACGTACAGCCGCAGCGCCTTCGTCGGCGACTTCCTGTCCTTCATGGCGGGGCGGCGGCGCACGACCGCCTACGACCCCCTGCTGGCCCAGGCGTGACCGCCCGGTCACTCATCCCCGAACAGGTGAGCGACCGTCCCTTCCTCCGGCGCATCGGGAGGGGCAGCGGGCGGCGGCGGGAACAGGTACCCCTCGAAGGCGTCCAGTGCGAACACCACGCCCAGCAGCACCAGGGGCGTGAGCAGTGCCAAGGCCATCATGACGCCTCCTGACAGCGGTGCCGTGCGCGGCGTGACGCAGAAGGTCCAGGACCACCATGGGCCGAGCGGATGAAGATCGCACCCGGGGCCAGGGGCACGGCGGCTCGTGGGCCCGGGCGGGTTTCACCGGCGAGGGTGGTTTGACGACTGGGGCCACGCCCGGTGGGCACGTACACCCCAGGCCGGCTGTGGCGGCACCACGTTCCGCTCCCCCGCGGCGCCGCCGCAGCCGTCCCCCGGTGGCACCGGCGTGACCGGGCGACCGCGACGTCTCTGCGCGATACTCGAAAGCCCCGGCGGGCGGCCGGGCGACGGGCGGCGCCGTGGTCGCCTGCCGCCCTATCCGCGCGCGAGTTGTGCGCTGACAGGGAGTGTGCCGTGGCGACCATTCTGGTGGCGGACGACGACGAGGACGTCCGGGACGTCGTGTCCTTCAAACTGGGCAGCGCCCATCACACCGTGCTGGCCGCGCAGGACGGCCCGGAAGCCTTGCGGATCGCCAGCAGCCGGAACCTGGACTTGGCCGTGCTGGACGTCCGTATGCCGGGCCTGACCGGTGTCGAGGTGTGCCGGCGGTTGCGGCAGAACCCCGCGACGGCGGCGCTGCCGGTCATCCTGCTGACCGCGCAGTCCGAAGAGGGCGATGTGGAGGCCGGGTTCGCGGCCGGCGCGGACGACTACATCGCCAAGCCCTTCAGTCCGCGCGAGGTGGGCAGCCGTGTCCAGGCCGTGCTCGCCCGCGCACGGTCCTGACCGGCGCCGCCGGAGCGTTCAGTCCCGCGTCCCCGGCGGGTACGGCAGATGGCAGGTCACCGTCGTTCCCCCGCCGGCGGCCGCGTCGACCGTGAGGGTGCCGCGGTGCGCCACCGCGATGCGCTGGCAGGTGGCCAGACCGATCCCGGAACCGGGTGCGGCGCCGGTGTCCAGCCGCACGAAGGGCTCCAGCACGTGACGGCGCTGTTCGGCGGGGATCCCCACTCCGTTGTCGGTGACACGAAGGTTCCAGCCGTCCGCGTCGTTGTCGCAGCGTACCTCGATGCGCGCGGGCCGGTCGGGACGGCGGTACTTGACCGCGTTGGCCACGAGATTCTGCAGGAGCCTGCGGATCTGGGTGCCGTCGCAGGGGACCACCGGCAGCATGCCGAGACACACGTGTGCCCGCGCCCGCGTCAGTTCCGCCCGCAGGTCCTCGACGGCCTCCTGGGCCAGTACCTGCAGGTCGGTCTCCGCGAGGTGCAGCCCTCCACCGGTGCGAGCCAGGGCCATGGCGGCCTCGATGGTGCGGTTCATGCGAGAGGTGGCCGCCTCGATACGGCCGACGAAGGCCGCCGCCTGCGCGTCCCCGGTCACCCCCGGCAGCTCCGCCAGCAGGCCCGCGTGGCCGGTGATGCCGGTGAGCGGGTTCTTCAGGTCATGGCTGACCTGACCGGCGAACTGCTCCAGCGCCGTGTTGGAGCGTTCCAGCTCGGCCCGCACCTGGTCGGCGGCCAGCAGGGCGTGATGCAGCAACTGCCGGTGCCGGTGCAGGTCCAGGACATCCACGACGAGGGACGCCAGATCGTCCAGCGCTTGCCGCTGCCGATCGGTCAGCGACCGCACCTCCTGGGCGAACACGCACAGGGTGCCCAGCGTCTCGCCCTCCGGTGAGTGCAGTTGGGAGGCGGCGTAGAACCGTACGGCGCCCGCGGCGGCGGTCACCCAGGGATTGGCGGCGAACCGCGAGTCCTGCCGTGCGTCCGGCACCAGGACCTGGCTGGTGGCGCGGATGCTCACCGCACACATGGAGTCCGAACGCGAACACACCGAGGGGGCGATGCCCACCGCGGCGATCTGGTGCTGGTGGTCGGCGGAGATGATGTTCACGGCGGCCTGCGGAGCGTCGCACACCCGCGCGGTCAGCCGGACGATGACGTCCAGGTCCGGCGGTGCGGGCGCCCCGACGATGCCGTAGCGCTCCAGCACCGCGAGACGGCGGTGCTCGGCGGGGTCGTCGCCGGCGTCCACGAGTTGGGCCTCCCTGCCCCGGAGTCACACATGTGCGGTTCTCGGCAGCTTCACCCGGCCCACCGATGGCCGCAACACCGGCTGTCGCGTCCGCTTCCCGCCGCAGGAGTGCATCCCCCGTCACCGCCGCCCTCCGCGCGGTGGCCGGTCATCCCTGCGGGGGACGCGCCGTGGCAAACGCACGAGGTTCCTTGGCCCGCGCCCGTGCACCGCCGCAGGCTGGCCGCGTGGGCGACGAAGGGGGCCGACAGCGGTGCGTACGGTGGCGCAGACGGTTCTGTCGGTGTCCGCGGCCTGGGCGGCGCTCTGCCTGCTCGCGCTCTGCGTCATCCGGACGGTGCGCAACCGCCGGGAACGGGCCGTCCGGGGTGCTGCGACGGCCGCCAGACACCTCGTCGTGGAGACAGCGGGCGGTGAGAGCCCGTCGGCCGGTGCGGCGCTGGTCGCGCTGGACCGGCAGTCCTGGCAGGCGGTGGAGCCGGCTGTCACCCGCCTGCTCAGCCGCGTCAAAGGAGGCGCGCACCGGGCGCTCACCGATGTCCTGGTGCAGCGCGGCGTCGTCGACACGGCCCTGGCACACGCCGCCAGGCCCCGATCGCTGCGGCGGGCCCGGGCCGCGACCGTGCTCGCCCTGACCGGGCCCAGCCTGCGGACGGACCCCGTGCGCGGTCCCGAGGCGCTGCGCGTCCTGCACGGCCTGCTGGGCCACCGCAGCGTCACGGTGCGCGAGACGGCGGTCCGCGCCCTGGGGCGGCTCGGTGACCCGGTCAGCGCGGGTCTGCTGCTGGCCGCCCTGGACGCGCCCCGGACCGTCGCCCCCGGCCTGGTCGGTGACGCCCTCGTCCGCATCGGGCCGGCCTCCGTCCGGGCGCTGACAGCAGCGGCCTCAGGCGGCGACGAGCAGCACCGGGCCCTGGCCGTGGAACTGCTCGGCCTGATCCGGGACCGCCGGGCGCTTCCGGCCCTGTCGGCGGCACTGGACGACCCCGCCGCGATGGTGCGGGCGGCGGCCGCGGCGGCTCTGGGCCGGGTCGGCGAACCCGCGGCCGTCGCCGCGCTGACCACGATCGTCCGCACCGACTCCTCCGGCCGGGTCGTGGCGGCCGCCGCCGAAGCGCTCGGTCTGATCGGTGACGCGAGCGCGGTGCCCGCACTGGAGCAGACGCTCCGGCACGGCAGCTACCGCCCGGCCCACACCGCGGCCCGCGCCCTGCTGCGTCTGGACCGGCCGGGACGCAGGGCGCTGACCGACGCGGCGCGTGGCGCCGATCCCGCCGGGGCGCACGCCCGTGAAGCCCTCTCCTGCGCCATCGACCACCGAGGAGGCACCGGCCGGTGAAGGACATCGCCGTCACCCTCGTCCACCTCAGCCAGTACCTGGTGATCGGCTACTTCCTCGCGCTGAACACCGTGTACCTGGTGCTGCTGGTGGTGGCCGGACGCACCATCCCCCGTCTGGCGCGGCGCCGCCGGTTCACCGGCCTCGACGACCTCGCCACCAGCCCGCTCAGCCCACCGGTGTCGATCGTCACCGCCGCCTACAACGAAGAGCCGACCATCGTCGAGAGCGTGCGCGCCATGCTCGCCCTGCGCTACCCGCGCCACGAGGTCGTCCTGGTCGACGACGGTTCACGCGACGGCACCTTCGACCGGCTCCGCGAGGCCTTCGGGCTCGTACCGGTGGAACGCGTGCGCCCCCAGGAGGTCACGTCCCGGGAACCGGCCCGGGCCGTGTACGTCAGTACCCACTCCGTGCCCCTCACCGTCGTGCGCACCCACAACTCAGGGAAGGCCGACTCCCTCAACGTCGGCATCGACCTGGCCTCCCACCCGCTGGTGTGCATGGTGGACGCCGACTCCCTGCTGGACGAGGACGCCCTGCTGACGCTCGCCCAGCCGTTCGTCGCCGATCCGCTGCACGTCGTCGCCGCCGGGGGCGTCATCCGTCCCGTCAACGACAGCGTCGTACGCCACGGGCAGGTCGCCGAACCCCGCATCCCGAAGAGCTGGCTCCCGCGCATCCAGGTCGTCGAGTACCTGCGGGCGTTCCTCATGGGCCGCACCGGCTGGGCCCGTCTGCACGGTCTGCTCATCATCTCCGGGGCCTTCGGGCTGTACCGCCGTGACGTCCTCGTGGAGGTCGGCGGGATGAACGCCGACTCCCTCGGGGAGGACTTCGAACTCGTTGTGCGCCTGCACCGGCACCTGCGCGACCGGCGCCGCCCCTACCGCATCGAGTTCATCCCCGAACCGGTCTGCTGGACGGAAGTCCCCGACAGCGGGCGCGTGCTGGCCCGGCAGCGCAGACGCTGGCACCGGGGCCTGTACGAGACGCTGCTGCGGCACCGGCGGATGCTGCTGCGTTCCCGCTACGGCGTCATCGGCATGGTCGCCTATCCCTACTTCGTGCTGTTCGAGCTGCTGGCCCCGCTGCTCGAGGTGTGGGGTCTCATCACGGTCTGCGTCGGCTTCGGGTTCGGTGTGGTCTCCGCGTCGCTGGCCGTGCTGTTCCTGCTGGCGGCCTTCGGCTACGCCGTGCTGCTGTCGCTGCTCGCCCTGCTGCTGGACGAGCTGGGTCTGCACCGCTACCGCCGTCTCGGTGACCTGGCCGCGGCGGCCGCGGCCACCGTCGTCGAGAACCTCGGCTACCGGCAGCTCACGGCCCTGTGGCGACTGCAGGGGTGGTGGGCGTCGCTGCGCAACGGGACGCCTGTGTGGGGCGAGATGACCCGCAGCGGTTTCGCCGGGACCACCCCCCTCGACCACGGCAGTCACGCCACGGTTCCGGAGACGACGGCCGGGCAGGCCCCGGCCGGTGCGCGACTGCCCGCGGCGGCACCCCGGGACCGGGGTACGTCCCACTGAGCCCGACCCCGTGGCAGGCCGGCGAAAAGGAGCGGAGGAGCGGCGAAGTCCCCTGCTATGGTGCGCCGATGCCGACGATCAGGAAGTTCCAGGTCACCTTCGACTGCGCGGATCCGGAGCGGGTCGCCCGCTTCTGGTGCGAGGTGCTGGGGTACGTGGCACCGCCACCGCCGGAGGGTTTCACGAGCTGGGCCGACTACGAGGACTCGCTGCCCGCGCAGAAGCGGGGTGCGTGGTTCGCGTGCAGTGACCCCTCGGGCGAGGGGCCGCGGCTGTACTTCCAGCGGGTGCCCGAGGGCAAGGTGGTCAAGAACCGCGTGCACCTCGACGTGCGCGTCGGCACGGGCCTGGTGGGCGAGGAGCGGCTGGCCACGCTGCGGGCGGAGTCCGAGCGGCTTCTCGCGCTCGGGGCGACGCAGGTGCAGGTGCTGCTCGCCGACGAGGAGAACGAGTCGTGCATCGTGATGCAGGACGTCGAGGGCAACGAGTTCTGCCTCGACTGAGTCACGGCCCTGGGTGAGCAGGGCTGCCCGTCGGTGCGGCGGGCAGCCCTGGCGTGTGCGGGGCCGCTTCCGTGGCTAGGCGTTGGGGACCGTGTCCTCGAAGGTCGTGCCGGACGTGCGGTAGGCGTTGATCTTCGCCGTGACCTGCGCCGGTGTGAGGACCTGGTCCTTGACGTGCAGGACGTAGTCGATCTGCTGGTCGTAGGCGCGCGGAGTGGTGCTCGTCTGGCCCGCGAGGTCGATCAGCCACTGGTTGAAGTTGATCGACATGGGACGCTCGGGCAGGTAGGCGGCGTCATGGGTGCCGAACCGCTGCCCGTCCACGTAGTACGTGATGTTGTTGTTGTCGATCGTGAGCACCAGGTCGTGCCAGCCGGCGTAGCTCTGCCGCGACTCGGTGTGCTGGTTGACGGCCTGCCACGGATCCGGGTTGTACGTCTCCCAGGACGTGGTGTACAGGATGTTGGCGGGCTCGCCCCAGCCGCCGTTGGGCAGGTACTCGAAGTCGTACTCGGCGTAGTCGTCGGCCATCGGCGCCTTGAGGTCGTTGATGGTGAAGAACGTCTGGACCAGGTGGTCGCCGTCGGGGCCGGAGACGGGCGCGTCGGAGAACTTGACGCGGGCGGCGTACGTGCCGTTCCTGAACTTCGTCGCCTTGGTGAGGACTTCGGTCTGCTTGGTGCTCGCGGCCGTTCCCGCCGTCGACGTGCGCAGGTTCATCACGGAATTGCCGCCGGACGCCGCGAAGGTCACGTTCTCGGGCGCCCAGGTGGCACCCGGCACGCCGGGCCCGCCCGAGTTGGCCCGGACGTTCCAGCCGTTCGCGGAGATTCTCGGGTCGCTGTGGCCGCTGTAGTTGAAGTCGTCGAACAGCGTCTGTCCGCCCGCCGGCGGGTCGGTGGGCGGATCGGTCGGCGGATCGGTCGGGTCGTTGCCCTCGGGGGCCGTGCCCCACACCGTGCTGCCGGAGACCTGTGCGGTGACCTTGGGCCAGTCGGCGTACGTGGTGCGGCCGGCGCCGAAGGAGTAGTCGTCGCTCTGCTTGAGGGGCTGCCAGTCCGTGCGGTGGAAGCGCAGTTGCATGTCCCCGGTGTCGGCACCCGGCGCGAGGCTGCCGGCTCCGGCGGTGAAGCCGATGTCGAGGTAGCGGTCGGCGGTGGCGGTGGGGTGCGCGAGGGTGCCGAACGTGCCGGTGATGTTGGCGCAGCCCTTGACGGCCCAGGAGCAGGCGAAGCGGTAGGCGGCCCCGGCCGAGTCGGCCTTGAAGTAGTAGCGCACCGTGACGGTGGAGAGCTGGACGGGGACGGCCCCGGTGTTCCTGACCTTGAGCCAGGGTTCGGACTGGTCGGCCGTGGCGGAGCCGGCACCGGTGCGGTACTGGACGGTGACGGTCTCGCCGGCGGCGCCGGCCGTACCGGTGAGGGCGGCGAGCGAGGTGGCTGCGGTGGCCACGGCCACGGCGGCGATGCGCCACCGCTGGGGAGTGGTGCGCCGTTGCATGCTGTTTCCTTCCGGGTGGGGGCGGGTCGTCCCGCCGCTCGGGGCGGCCGGACGAACACGGACGGTGCTGTGCTGGTGCCGGGTGGTGTGCTGTTGTGTTGTGCCGTGGTGCGTCGTGCCGTGGTGCGGCTCAGGGGTGGCGGCCGACCCGCAGGGCGTCGAGGCGGGCCGTGTGGCCGGCCAGACGGGAGCTGAAGTCGGACCAGGGGGTGGGCCCCGTCCAGCCGGCGTCGGCCAGGGCGCACAGCCGGGGGTAGGTCAGGTACTCGATGCGGGCCGGTGTCGCGGCGTACTCGGTCCACAGGTGGGCCTGGGTGCCCAGGATGCGGGCGGCCGCCTGCGGCGATGCCGCTTCGGGTACGGGATCGTGACCGTGGACGTCCCGCAGGCCGACGACGCCGCCGGGCTGGCCGGGCGGCTCGTCGGGGCCGGGGCTCTGCGGATAGTCCAGATAGGTGGCGCGGTGATAGGAGTTGATCACGTCGTGGCCGCGCCGGGCGGCGTGCAGGGCGTGTGCGGGGTCGCGCCAGGCCATCGCGGTGAAGCCGGGGGGCAGTTCGGTGCCGGTCTCCGCCCAGGCCACCGGGCGCCGTCCCCGTCGGGTGAGGAAGGCACCGACGCGGTCGAGGAACCAGCCGTGCAGGGCGGCCGGCCCGGCCAGCCCCTCACTCCGGGCGCGGCTTCTGGCCGCCGGGCTCCGCTCCCATTCGGTCGTGGGGCATTCGTCGCCGCCGATGTGCAGATGGTGCGAGGGGAAGACGTCCATGACCTCCTCCAGCACGGTCCGGCAGAATTCGAGGACCTCCTCGTGGACCCCGAGGATCGTGTCGCACACGCCCCACCGCGTCCACACGTCCAGGGCGCGTCCGGGCTGGTTGCCCAGGTGCGGGTAGGCGGCCAGGGCGGCCCTGGAGTGGCCCGGCATCTCGATCTCGGGCATCACCGTGACGCCGCGTGCCGCCGCGTGGGCGACGAGGTGGCCGAGCTCGGCCCGGGTGTAGGCACCGCCGTGGGGTCTGCCGTCGTGAGGTGTGCCGTCGTGGTGGTCGCCGCTCGGCCCGCTCATGGACCCGCGCCGGTGGCCGCCGATCTCGGTGAGCTTGGGGTAGGCGGAGACCGGCATGCGCCAGCCCTGGTCGTCCGTCAGGTGCAGATGGAAGACGTTGATCTTGTGCAGGGCGAGGAGGTCGACGTAGCGCAGCAGGTACGGCAGGGGCTGGAAGTGGCGGGCCACGTCGAGCATGGCTCCCCGCCAGGGCAGCCGGGGGACGTCCGTGATGTCGGCGCAGGGCAGGGTCCAGCGCACGCCCGGTCGGGGGGTCGCGGCCAGGGCCTGCGCGGGCAGCAGCTGACGGAGGGTCTGTACGCCGCGCAGCAGGCCGGTGAGGGTGCGGGCGCGCAGGAGCACGGAGCGGGGTCCGATGGTCAGTCCGTAGCCCTCGCCGCCCAGTCCGGTCAGGGCGGTGTCGAGTGCGAGGACGACGGGGCCGTCGGCGGCCGGGGGCAGCGCCAGCCCGGTGGCGGGTGCGAGGAGGGTGCGCAGGAGTTCGGCGGCGGGCTCGGCGCCCGCGGTGACGCGTACGCGGGTGTCGGTGCCGAAGGTGAACTCCCCTGCTTTGTAGCGGGCTTTGGTGGGTCGGGGCACGAGCGCGGTCCGCGGCGGGGACGGGGTCACGGCTGTCTCCGGAAGGGTCACGGCTGAGCGGGGGCGGGCTCAGCCCTTGACGGCGCCGGCGGCGAAACCGGCGGTCACATGGCGTTGGAGGAGGAGGAAGACGACGAGGGCGGGGAGTGCGAAGAGGGTGGAGGCGGCCATCGTGGCGCCCCAGTCGGTGCCGAAGACGTTCTGGAACGAGGAGAGCCAGACCGGAAGGGTGCGGCTGTCCTGCTGCTTGATGATGAGGAAGTTGGCGTAGGCGAACTCGTTCCAGGCAGTGATGTAGCCGAACAGGGAGGTGGCCATCAGCCCGGGTGCGAGCAGAGGGAAGGTGATGTGGCGGAAGGCGTGGCGGCGTGTGCAGCCGTCGACCTGGGCCGCCTCCTCCAGTTCCGGTGGGATGGCGGCGATGAAGCCGCGCAGCACCACGATGGTGAACGGCAGCGTCATCATGAAGTACACGAGCGTGAGGGTGGGCAGCCGGTCGAGCATGCCGGTGTCCCGGGAGATGATGTACACGGGGATGATCAGCGCCTCCCAGGGTGCCATCTGGGCGATGAACACCAGCAGCGTGAACTGCCGCCGGCCGCGCCATCGCATACGGGCCACCGCGAACGACGCGCCGAGCGCGACGACGAGGGCGAGCAGGACGGCACCGGCGGTCACCAGCAGGCTGTTGCGCCAGAACAGGGCGAAGCCGTCCGCCGCCACCGCGGCACGGAAGTGCTCCGTGGTCCAGGTGTGCGGCAGGAGTCGGGGTGTGTCCGACTGGATGTCCCGGCTGGGTGTGAACGCGGTGGTGATCATCCAGTAGACAGGGAAGAGGCACACGGCGATCGTCAGGCAGGCCGCGCAGCCGAGCAGCAGGCGCCGGCGGGCAGAGGGGCGGATGCCGGTGCCGGCACCACGACGGGGGGACCTGGCTGTCAGGGGACCGGCGCTCATACGGCTTCGCCCTCCTGGCGGAACATCTGGCGGAAGTAGAGGACGAGTACGCCTGCCATCAGCAGGACGGTGACCAGGGAGGCGGCCGAGCCGAGGTCGTAGCGCTGGCTCGACAGAGCGGTCTGCACGGCGTAGACGGGCAGGATGGTGGTGGCGTCGCCCGGTCCGCCGTTGGTCATGACCCAGATCTGCACGAACGCCTTGAAGGTCCAGATGACCTCCAGGGAGAGGACCAGCATGAAGATCGGCCGGATCAGCGGGAGCGTGACCGCGCGGAAGACGCGCCCGGCCGAGGCGCCGTCGATGCGGGCCGCTTCGTACAGTTCCGCGGGGACGGTCGTCAGGGCGGAGTAGAGGGTGATGGCGGCGAAGGGCACCGACTGCCAGACGATCAGCAGCACGAGGATGATGAAGGCCGCCGGACCGTGGGCGAACCAGGGGTAGCGGTCGAACGAGGAGAAGCCGAGCTGCTGCAGCGCCCAGTTGACGACGCCGAACTCGGAGTGGAACAGCCACTGGAAGACGGTGGTGGCGGCGATGACCGGCATCGCCCAGGCCAGGACGAGCGCGCTGAGCACGGCCGTTCGCCCCAGCCGGCCCAGCCGCTCGACGAGCAGGGCGACCAGCATGGCCAGCAGCATGATCAGGACGACGTTCACGGCCATGAAGACGAAGGTGCGGCGCACGACCTGCCAGAAGCGCTCGTCCGTCAGCAGCGTCCGGTAGTTGCGCAGGCCGACGAACCGGGCGTCTCCCCGGATCAACTGCCGGAGCTGGAAGTCCTGCAGCGAGATCAGCACCGCGCGGGCGAGCGGGTACAGCAGGAGGTACAGCATGCCCAGGACCGTGGGGGCCACGAGCAGGTAGGGCCACGGGCCCGCCCGGCCGGCCCGTGGTGCGCTCCCGCGTCGCGGCTTCGCGGGTGGCCGCGCGGGAGGGCGGGGTCGGACGGGTGGCGCACTGGAGTCGCGGACGACCGACACGGTGTCGCCTCCTCGGGTGTCGTCAGGGGCCTGTACGGCGGGGCCGCGCCGGAAGGCCCCGGGGCGGGCGGTGCGGCGGTGGCGGATCAGGAGCCGTTCATGGCGGCGGTGATCGCTGCGGAGGCCCGGGCCGCCTCCGCCCTGGCGTCGGCACCGGTGAGCACCGCGGTCATGTAGTCCTTGATGGGGTTCTTGGCCTCGACGGCGGCCCAGCCGGGGGTGTTGGGTGTCGCCCTGCCGACGGCGGCACCGGCCGCCATGGCCGAGGCGCCGGGGTCGGAGGCGACCGCGTCGGCCAGTGTGGTCTTGTTCGGGACGTAGCTCATGGCGGCGGCGAGCTTGCGCTGCCAGGCGTCACCGGTGAGTTCCTTGACGAAGGTGAACGCGGCCTCCGGTTTGGCGGACGCCGCCGGGATGACGAGGTCGGAGCCGCCGATGAACACCGAGCCGGGGCGTTCGGCCGTCTTGCCCGGGACGGGGAAGAAGCCGAGCTTGCCCTTGAGGTCGGGGTTGTTCTCGGTGACCACGTTGGCTCCGCCGGGCGTGGAGATGATCTGGGCCACCTGCCCCTTGGCCATCACCTCGGCCTGGGGCGGCTCGGCCTCGTCGGAGTCCTTGGGGCCTTTGCCGAGGGCCTGCAGCTTCTTGTAGAAGGCCATGCCGCGCAGCGCCTGCGGCGTGTCGAGTGCGCCCCGCCAGTCCTCGCCCGACCGTGTGGCGAGGTCGCCGCCCTCGTCCCAGATGAAGCCGGCCAGTGCATACCACATCCGGCCCGGCAGGTAGATGCCCTGGGTGCCGCCCGAGTCGAGTTTCTCGGTGGCGGCGATCCACTGGTCCCGGGTCTTGAGGGAGGCCGCGTCGACACCGGCCTTCTCGAACAGGTCGGTGCGGTAGATCACGACCCGGTTGGCGGCGTAGTACGGGATGCCGTACTGCTTGCCCTCGAACGCACCGGGTTCGGCCAGACCTTCGAGCCAGTCGCCTCCCCCGAGTTCCTCGGCCCTGTCGCTGAGGTCGAGCAGGCCGCCGCTCTGCGCGTACTGCGCGACCTGGGTGTTGCCCGTCTCGATGACGTCCGGGGCGTCGTTGCTGGCGAGGGCGGCCGTGACCTTCTCCCCGATGCCGTCCCACTCCTGGATCTGGACCTCGACGTCGATGTCGGGGTGGGCTTCCTCGAACCCGGCGACGAACTCCTTCTGGAACTGCGCCGAGACGCTGTCGCGCATGAGCCAGACGTCGATCGTCGTGGCGCCGCCGGCGGAGTCACCGGACGATCCGGAGCCGTCACCGCAGGCGCTGACGCCCGAGACGATCACCAGTGCGGTCAGTCCTGCAAGCGTGCGGAGCTTCACGGTTCACCTCTGGAGGTAAGACGCCAAGGAATCTGACCAGTTGAGCCACTGGACAGGTGACCTCTCGTTGGTCGATGAAAATGGCATAGACCAATAGAGGCGTCAATCCCCCGCGTTCCTACGGGTTTTGGGGCGCGTCAGCTCGTGAGTGCGACCCTCGCGACTACCCCGCGCTTGACCAGCAGGCGTTGAGTGGTAAAGAGTCCCCAGGACGGGTCGGAGAACATTCGCGTACGGCGGGGCGGGAGCGGTCGGGCATGGGCGCTGACGGGTCGGGGGCGGTACTCAAACGGGAGCGGGTCCGGGACCACATCCTCCAGCTCATCGAGTCGCTGCACCCGGGGGACGCCATCCCCTCGGAACGGTCCCTGTGCGCCACGCTCAAGGTCTCCCGCCCCACGCTCCGGGCGGCGGTGGACGAACTCGTCGCCGCGGGGCTCCTCGTGCGCGAGCACGGGCGGGGCATGTTCGTGGCACCGGAGAAGATCACGCAGGAACTCGTCTCGGACTCCCACGG
Organism: Streptomyces sp. NPDC026246; assembly: GCF_055567995.1. Lineage (NCBI taxonomy): Bacteria > Bacillati > Actinomycetota > Actinomycetes > Kitasatosporales > Streptomycetaceae > Streptomyces > Streptomyces sp. NPDC026246. The sequence continues at coordinate 259,833 of NZ_JBVHPJ010000006.1, forward strand.
CATGGTCCTGCCGCAGGCGTCCGGCGCCTGGTCGAGCCGTCTGCTGGAGTTCGCCACCATCACCGCGGGCGCCCGGGTGGGCCGCAAACTGCACCTGTCCCCCGCCGCCGAGATCGTCTACGCGGCGCGCCTGCGGCTGGTCGACGGCGCCCCGATGGCCATCGAGCACCTGCACATCCCGGCGGACCTCGTCCCCGCGCTCACCGCACGGGAGTTGGAGACGGGCGACCTCTACCAGCACCTGCGCGAGCGGCACCGGGTGGAGGTCAGCGACGCGACCCAGACGATCGAGCCCACCGTGGTCAGCCAGGCGGAGGCGCGGCTGCTGGGTGTGCCCGAACTGTCGCCCGCGCTGCTCTTCGAGCGCCACACCAGCGACACGCGGGGGCGGCCGGTGGAGTACGTCCACTCGATCTACCGCGGCGACCGCTACCGCATCGTCTCCCGGTTGAGCCTGAACGCGTCGGACCGGCGGCCGGCCCCACCCGGCACGGGGGTGACACCGGGGGTCGCGCCTCAGGGGGCGGGCCAGTGGGAACCCAGCGTCCCCGGGGCGCCGGGGGAGACAGCCGGGGGCGCTTGACGGAACAGGACGGCGAGGACCGGCTCTCCACGGCGCTCCTCGCGCTTGCGCCGACAGCCAGGCGACGGGTGCGCCGGTTGTCCGCGAACCCCCGCGGAATCGTCCGGAATCCGTAACGGGCGGATCCCGCAGCCGTCGGCCCTCGTCCTGTCGGGTGGTCGTGAGACGACCGGGGGCCGGACGGGAACTGCGGGAGAGCGGGGCGGACATGGCGCGACACGGTGGCGGGCGGGGCTGGTACGGCAAGGTCGTGGGAGCGGCGCTGGGGGTGACGGTACTCGCCACCGGCGCATCGGTGTGGACCGCGCAGGCCGGCGCCACCGACGCCCCGGCGCCGAAGGCGACCGCATCGGCCTCGCCCGTCGGTGACGTCCAGCCGGTCGCGGTCACCATCGCGCATGCGTCGGAGAAGGGGGCCCGGGGCGTGAACATCACCATCGACGACGGCCCCGACCCCGTGTGGACCCCTCGCGTCCTCGACGTGCTGCGGCAGTACGGGGTCAAGGCCACGTTCTGCATGGTGGGCACCCAGGCGCAGGCGCACCCCGACCTCGTCAGGAAGGTGGTCGCGGCCGGGCACCGGCTGTGCGACCACTCCGTCTCGCACGACACCGCCATGGACAAGAACTCCACGACCTACCAGTCCCAGCAGATCCTCGACGCCGAACGCATGATCACGAAGGCGTCGGGAGGCGTCCGGCCGATGTACTACCGGGCGCCCGGCGGGGCGTTCACCCCGTACAGCCGGGAACTCGCCGCGTCGCGGGGGATGCGGCCGCTGGGCTGGAACGTCGACACCAAGGACTTCGAACGTCCCGGCGCCGACGCCATCGTGGCCACGGTCCAGCGGGAGCTGGCCAACGGGCCGACCCTCCTCTTCCACGACGCGGGCGGCGACCGCTCCCAGACCGTCGAGGCCCTGCGCCGCATCCTCCCCTGGCTCGAGCAGCAGGGCTACGCGTGCGGGTTCCCGGTGCGTTGAGGACCCGGCCCGGTCAGCCGTTCACCGGCCACTCCAGGGGTTCCTTGTAGAAGCCCTGGAACAGCTCGACCGCGCTCGCCTTCTGGCCTGCGGGGATGAGGAACGCCTTGCAGATCTTCTGCGACTGTCCGGGGCTCAGGGTCTTGTCCTGAGGCGCCGGGCAGTCGGGCCACTTCGCCTCGCCCAGCAGCACGATGAGCGCGCGGGTGCGCTTGTCCTTGTCCGTCCGGACGATCAGGTCGTCGTCCATGTCGCCGGACGCCATGGGCTTGCCGCTGACGTGCTTCAGGGTGGCCCACACGTAGACCGGCACCTGAGGCTTGTCGTCCTTGTCCTTCTTGAGACCGGAGTTGGCCATGTCGGCCTCCGTACCGGTCTGCACCTTCGTCGGGGTCAGCGTGTACTTCGTCCCCTTGTACTTCTCGGCCGCGCTCTCCTGGAGCGGGCTCGGCTCGCCGAGACGGAACGTCGTCCCGGCCTTCGCCGACTCGGACTTCCCCTCGCTCGGGCGAGACTTGCCGTCGGCGGACTCGCCGCCGCTGCCGCAGGCGGTGAGCGTCAGCGCCAGCGCGGCAACGGATGCGGCCAGAGCGGTTCGGGTGGTGCGCATGTGCATGGAGTGGGGTGGCGCCTTTCAGTGCGTCAGGACGGGCGCGGCGGTCCGCCGGCCCGAGCCGGGGGCTCGAGGGGCGACGTGAGTCGCGTCCGCGTTCCGTGATCGGCACGAGGCTAGCAGCGGCGCCCTCGCGGCCTTGAGGCACTGCCGGACGGCGACCGGGTCGACCTCGAGTCGAGAGGGCCAGGGGACGTGGCCGGACTGCTCGCGTCCTCGTCGCCGGGCCCCGGTGGCGCCGGTCGCCCCGGGCTCCCCGTGGCCCGGGTCAGTGGAACTCGTGGACCACCTGGATGTCACCGACGACATGGGCGTTGAAATCGTCCAGTTCCTCGGCCGGTACCCACAGTTCGAGAATCGTCCGTCCGCCAGCCTGACGGACGGGGTAGCGACTCAGGAACTTCGTGTCCACCTCGAAGCGGGTGACGTATCCCGCGCCGTCGTGCTTCACGTTCCAGTCCCGCGCGATCCGGATCGCGTAGTCCTCGTCGAGAACCGGGTAGAAGATCGGCTGCTCGGGCAGGCGCGGAGGCCAGGCACGCCACTTGGACCGCCGGACCAGCTCCAGCTCCTCGGGACCCGTGGGGCGCCACAGGGTCGTCGTCGGTCTCCGGCTGGTCATCGGGCAGTCCCCTCGAATGGACGGTGGTGGGCTTCGGAAGCCGGACGTTACCGGTGCCGATGCGGGAACTGCCAAGCGGTTTCGGCCCCGTGGGCGGTCAGCTGCCGAACGTCCGCTGCCAGCGCCGCTCGCCGTCGTGCCAGGTGCCCGTCGGCGCGAGACCGGCGGCGGTGGCCACGGCTGCGGACGCCCGGTGGTCCGGATGGACGTGGGCGACGACCGTGCGCACGGACTGTCCGCGGAGCCACCGGAGCAGTCCGCCGGCCGCCTCGCGGGCGATGCCCCGTGCCTGCCACGGCGTTCCCACCACCCAGGCGATCTCGGCGACGAGCCCGTCGTCCGACGGACCCACCGTGGCCTGGACCGTGCCCGTCAGGCAGGACTCGGCCCGCAGGTGCAGCACCCAGTTCAGCCAGGAGACCGCCGGATCCGGGGAGCCCGCGGTCATCCGCTCGTAGCGCGAACGCAGAGTCAGCGGGGTGTCCGGGGTGCCGCCCGTGAAGGTGTGCAGGTCTGGGTCGGACAGCACGAGGGCCATCTCCTCGGCGTGCTCCACCCGCAGCGGCAGCAGATCGAGTCGCTCGGTGCCGATCGGCCGGGCGATGAGTGTGCTCACGGCGTCCTGCCCTCGTTCTGCCGCTGTGCCCTGACCTCCAGCGTGCAGCACTTCACGCTGCCGCCGCCCCTGAGGAGTTCGGACAGATCGATGCCCACCGGTTCGAACCCGCGCTCGCGCAAGCGCTCCGCGAGAGCGGTGGCCGCCTCGGGCAGGAAGACGCGCCGGCCGTCGCTCACCGCGTCGAGTCCGAAGACCGCCGCGTCGGCCGGCTCCGCCTCGATGGCGTCCGGGTACAGGCGACGCAGCACCTCGCGGCTGCCGGGGCTGAACGCCTGGGGGTAGTACATGACCTCGTCATGGTCGAGGACCGCCGACGCGGTGTCCAGGTGGTAGTAGGCCGGGTCGATCAGTTCCAGACCGATCACGGGGCGGCCGAAGAACTCCTGGACCTCCAGAAGGCTGTCCCGGTCACTGCGCGGGCCGTGGCCGCCGAGGATAGCCGTCCCGGCGCACAGGAAGTCGCCCTCGCCCTCGTTGACGCTGCGGCCGGCGACCGCGCGGAAGCGGCACGGCGTCGTGCGCGACGGCGCATGGGGCACTCGGCGGAGCCGATGTGGAGGGCCGGGCAACGGGTGAACGGGACGCGGTCGCCACGCCTGACGGGTCCGCCGGCTGCGGCCCGTGCTGCGGGGGCCGAGCTCTCGGGGCCGGAACTCCGGGTGTCCCCGATCGGGACGGTCGGGGCGTCGTGGGCCCGGTGGTCTCAGGGTGTGCGGCCGACCGGATCGGGAACCGGTTCCCGCCGGCTGCGGGGCCGTTCCCGCATGGCCGCCGGGCCACCGTGCCTTCGGTCGTGCGCCCCCGTAGATGTCTGCATACGACCCTCCCCCGTGTTCGGCCGCCGTGATCGTGATCGATCATTCGGTTCCGACAGTCTCCGAGGCGGACCGGGATCCGACCAGGGAGGGGCACTACTCAATGCGAACACCGGCGATGGTCCCGTCACCCCCGGGGCCGGAGCAGGTGGCCGGAGAACCACGCCGGGAAGTCCCGCCTCAGCTCGGCCGGGCCGGTGAGCGTCACCGCCCCGGCACGCAACAGCCCGTCCCAGGAGGTCTTGCCGAGCCAGAACCTGGTGAGCGCCTCCAGGTCGGCGTCCACGCGCAGGGCGATGTCGAAGCCGCCGTCCTCCGCGCAGAGTTGCACCTGGGGGCGCCGGGCCAGGAGGAAGTAGGGGCCGGCCCGCCCCGCCCCCCGGAAGCGCAGCTCGACCAGGGTCGGATGGACGGGGAGGCGCTCGGGAACGACGCGGCGGCTCATGTCGTGGGTCAGCACGTCCGGGCTGAGGTCTTCCTTCCGCAGGCCGCGAGGGTCGGATTCCAAGGCCCACTGGCCGAGTTCCCGCAGAACGGGGGCGAGGTTCTCCCCGGCTTTCGTCAACCGGTATTCCCCCTCCGCTCGTTCCACGAGCCCCGCGGATTCGAGCCTTTTCAGCCGCGCCGACAACATCGTCCGGGACATACGGGGAATGCCGCGCTGAATTCCGTTGAAGTGCCGCTCGCCCATCATCAGCTCCCGCACGACGAGCAGCGTCCACCGCTCCCCGAGGACGTCGAGAGCGCGGGCGATCGGGCAGAACTGCTGGTAGCCGGCCATGGGGCGAGGGTACCGGGAGAGGTACGGAATCTGTACTGGCCCTTTCGCGTGGCCGTCCTAGGGTGAGGGCATGAGCGACGACACGAGCACCAGCACCCCGAAGACCGGCCCTGACGACAAGGGCGCGACCGGACTCGACCACCTTCTGTCGATCATCGACGGACGCAGCCCGAGGGCCCCCATTTCTGCGACTCTCGGATTCGATCTGGTCGCGGTGGAATCCGGAAAGGCCGTCTTCGAGGGAAAGACCGGCGAGCATCTGTGCAATCCGATGGGCACGGTGCACGGCGGGTTCGCCGCCACACTCCTGGACTCGGCGCTCGGCTCCGCCGTCCTGACCCGCCTCCCGGCCGGCCTCGCCTACAGCACGGCGCAGCTCAACGTGAACATGGTCAGGCCGATCACACCGGTCACCGGCACGCTGCGCGCCACTGCCCAGGTGATCCACCTCGGCCGCACCCTGGCGACCGCGGAGGCCCGGCTGAGCGGCATCGAGGACGGCAGGACGTACGCGCACGCCACGGCCACCTGCGCGGTGTTCGCAATGAGGTGACGCCACCGGCCTGCCCTCGACCGGCACGCCGGGCAAGGGCTGGCCGCCGGGGCGCCGCGCCCCCGTCTCCGCTCAGTCGCGCGGACGCGGCTCGCCGGACGCTCGCCCCTCGGCCGACGCGGCCGCCACCAGCGTGGCGACCTGCTCCGCGACCAGGTCCATGGCGCCGGGAACGTCCGCGAGCGGGGTCCCGCGCAGCTGGTCCACGGGGTGGGCGGTGTCCGGGCCGCAGGTCACGGTCGCGGTCACGACGTCGTAGCCGTCGCGCACGGCCGCGCGGAGGCGATGCCCTGCGCGGCGGCCGGCGCCGGTGGCGGTCTCCGCGTGCAGGGCTGTGGCGACCACGAGGGGCGGAGCGCCGGTCGCCCCGGCGGGCACCTTGCGATAGGCGCTGGCGACCGGCGTGCGCCAGCGAAGGCCGAGCAGCACCGGGCGCTTGGCCGTCACTTCGGCGAGATCGGTCTCGTAGACGCCGTGCGGGGCCAGTACGGTCGCGCGGGCCTCCAGGACCAGGGCCGCCGGCAGCAGGCAACGCAACGTGCTGCCGGCTATGTTGCCGCCGACCGTCGCCGTGCGCCGTACCGCGCCCGTGCCCACCGCCGCGGCGGCGGCACGCAGGACGTGGGGGACGCGCCCGTCCACGCGGCTCAGGACCACCGCACCGCCCAGTTCCTGTTCGCCCATGACGTTGGCCTCGGGCAACCGGCTGAGCGACATCGCCTGTTCGGGGAATCCGTCACGTTGCCATGTGGCCCAGACCAGGGTCGCGCCGCCGATCGGCACCGCGCCCTCGCCCACGTGCTTCCGTGCCTCGGCCACCGTCGTCGGCAGATGTACCCACATCGTCAGTCACGTTTCCCTTCGGGAACCCGGGCGGACGCCCCCAGGGGCGGTCTTCGGCCACCCGTCCGTCGTCACGGCGCATAGTGGCCGCAGCGGAGGGGGCGCATCCAGGGCTCACACGGGCGCGCCACCCGTGACGGGAGGATCGCTCCACCCGCGGCCCGCCTCGCGGCGGGCGTCGCGGCACCGCGGCCCGGGGGACTCCCCGTGACGGCGGCTACGCCGAGCCCCTCCGGTTCCGCGACCGCGCGGCGGCCAGGACGGTCCCCGCTTGACGGTCGGAAGTCCGCGCTGGTCCACTGCCTGCGAAGATCCGACATCCGGTCCTCGGCCCCACCGACGGGAGCGCGGACCGAACCGAGGGAGTGCGGCCATGCCAGGCGAAGCGATCGTGCGCCAGTCCGTCGTCGACGTGCTGGAGGAGCGCCTGCGCACGAGCATCCTGGACGGCACGCTCACCCCCGGCTCCCTGCTCCCGCCGGAGCGTGAACTCGCCGCCTCCTACGGCGTCACCCGGACCACCCTGAAGCACGCGCTGTCGCGGCTGGAGCAGGCGGGCCTGCTCCGCACCCGCCACGGCGTGGGCACCCGCGTACTGGACTTCCTGAGGTCCGGGGGCGTCGACCTCCTGCCCCTGCTCGTGGGGCAGGACGGGCGGTGGCTGTCGGACGTCTTCGAGGCACGGCGGGCCATCGGCGGGATCATCGCGCGCAAGGCCGCCTCCCGGTGCAGGACCTCGCAGGGGGTCCGGCTGCGTGCCGCGGTCGACGCGGTGGTCCACGCGCCGGACCCGGCCGGGGCACAGCTCGCCGAGGCGGAGGTGCACCGCGAACTGGCCCGCGCCACCGGCAACCGCGTCTACCTGCTGCTGACGAACACGCTGCTCAACGCCTACCTGCCGGTACGCCATGTGATGAGCACCCCCTTCGCCGACCCGGCGGCGGCGGCGGACCGCATCGGGCAGGTGGTGGAAGCGGTCGCCCACCGCGAGGTGGAGGACGCCGGACGCGCCGCCGAGGAGTACTTCCGGCTGACCGAGCAGGAGATGACCGCCGACTTGAGGAAGCACGCCCGACGGCGGTGAGGCGGCGCCGGCGCAGCCGCCACGCGGAAGGGGCCGACGGGGCTCGGGGGTTGACCTCGACGCGGGGGCCTGGTTCTCTGCCCTCAGTGGATGAGCCACTCAGCCACTGACGTCGATTCGGAGAGGAAGGGTGCCGTAGATGGCAGCACGCCGGGGAGCGCGCTTTGCGGAGACCATGGAGGGCACCCTGCGGCTGGACGCGGCCGACGCAGCCGCCGGCGGGTCACGGCCGGTGCGACTCGACCTGCGGGTCGCCACGCGCGGCGCGATCCGCCCGCGCGGCTCCACGACGGCCCTCGTCGAGGGGCGCGTCCGCATCGACGGCTGGGCCGACGACCGCAGCGCTTCGGGCAGTATGGTCATCGCCCCGCTGTCGGAGGGCCGGATCGCCTACGAGGTGCGCTTCACGGCCCGCGACGGCCGCCGGTACGTCCTGGAGGGGCACAAGTCCCCGGTGTGGCGCAGTCCTTTGCACTCGATGACCACCCTGCCGGTGCGGCTGCGGCCGGCCGAAGCGACCGGCGCCGGCGGCGAGGGCCTGCTGCGCTTCCGGTTGCGCACCCTGCCCTCGTTCACCGCCAGTTGGCGTTTCCCCGCGCCCGCAACCACCGGCGGCACGGCCACCGACACCACTGCCCCTGTCCCTGCCGCTGCCACCACCACGACCACTGCCAGCGCCGAGGCGCTCGCCGTGCCGCGCCGGGACCGCCTCAACACCTGGTACAGCACCTTCACCGACCCGGACACCGGCACCGGCTTCTGGCTCCACCACGAACTGGTCCGACCCGTCGGGGGTGCTCCCTACACGCACGGCTGGGCCGCGGTGTACCCGCCGGACGCGCCTCCCGTCGTCGACCGCTTCGGCCCGCACCCCCTTCCGGAGGAGCCCCCCGTGCCGGCCGGCGACGCCACCCGCGCGCGACCCCCCGGTTTCCGCTCCCCGTCCGCCGTCGCCACCGCGCGTGAACTGCGCGGCAGGACCGACCGGTTGGCCTGGGACATCGAGGTGACGGCGGGCTCCGCGCCCCTGCACACCTTCCCCCGCCTGGCGTGGAAGCGCCGCTTGCTGCCCGCCGTGCACGCCGTCCATCAGGCGCAGGCCCGCTACACCGGATCCGTCCGCCTCGACGGGGAGTTGCTCAGCCTGGCGGCCGCACCCGGCGCCGACGCCCGCATCGCCGGTCGCGGCAACGCCCACCGCTGGGCCTGGCTGCACGCCGACCTGGACGGCGACACCGTTCTGGAAGTGGTGACGGCCGTCTCCGGACTGCCCCTCCTGCGGCACCTGCCGCCCCTGGTGTTCCTCCGGCTGCGCAGAGGGGGACGCGACTGGCCGCGGGGCGACTGGCGCAGTTCGCTGGGCGTGCTGGGCGTCGGGCGGTTCCGGGGCCGGCCGCAGTTGCCGACCTGGACCGTCCGCGGGCGCGCGGGAGGACGCCGTATCGCGGTGCGGGTGGACCTGCCGGAGGAGCGACGCACCGCGGTGGGCTACACCGACCCGGACGGCGGCGAGGCCACCTGCCACAACAGCGAGCGGGCCGACGTACACGTCCGTCTGGAGCGGTGGAGCGACGGCCGGTGGCGCACCGAGCAGATCTGGGACCTGCGGGGCACGGCGCACGCGGAAGTGGGGCTGCGATGAGGGCGGTGGGTGGCCGGGCCCTGTCGGCCGTACTGCTGGACGCCGGCGGTGACGCCCACAGCCCGGAGTGGGAACGGCAGGTGCCGGAACGGCTGCTGCGCTTCATGTCTTCCCTGCCACCGTCCGTCCGTACGGGCCTGCACGCGGCCGACGCCGCGCTCGACGGCTTCTCCGTGCTGACCACGGGGCGGCGGGCCCACCGGCTGCCGGCCGACGCCAGGGCCCGGCTCCTGCAGCGGCTGGTCCGCCTGCCCGGCTTCGAGGCGCTGCTCGACACCGTGAAGATCCCGTTGCTGCTGGCCGCGGGGGCGAGCCGGCACGGCACCCGCGCCGTCCGGCCTCTCGTCCGGGCCGATCCCCCGCTGGACCTGTGCCCGTCGTCCGAGTGGCCGGACGCGTTCCGCGCCGACGCGGTGGTGATCGGGTCCGGAGCGGGCGGAGCCGTGGCGGCGCTGACCCTGGCCGCCTCCGGGCGTTCGGTCGTGGTCCTGGAGGAGGGGCGGCACTTCCCGACCCGCGAACTCGCCTCGCGCCCGCCGCTGGACCGGTTCGCCGACGCCTACCGCGACGGCGGCGCGACCCTGGCCTGGGGGCTGCCACCCGTGCTGCTCCCCCTCGGGCGGGCCGTGGGCGGCACCACCCTGGTCAACTCGGGCACCTGTTTCCGCACACCCGGCGACGTGCTGCGTCGCTGGCACCGTACCCACGGTGTCGAGCTGGCGGACCCCGCCGCCTTCGCGCGTCATCTGGACCCGGTGGAGAGCCTCCTCGGCGTGGGCGTCCCCGATCCGTCGGTCCTCGGCCGCAACGGCGGGCTCGCGCTCTCCGGCTCCGGACGGCTGGGCTGGTCCGCGGCTCCACTGCGCCGCAACGCCACCGGGTGCGGGGGATGTTGCGAGTGCGTCGCCGGCTGTCCGAGCGGCGCCAAGCAGGCCGTGCACCTGTCCGTGCTGCCCGCGGCCTGCGCGGCGGGGGCACGGATCGTCACGCGCGCCCGGGCCACTCGCATCCTCACCGCGCACCGGGCCGGGTCCCGCCGCGCCGTCGGGGTGGAAGCACAGCGTCCGGACGGCACGACGTTCACCCTCGGCACGGATCTCGTCGTGGCGGCGGCGGGGGCCCTGCACACCCCTGCCCTCCTGCGCCGCTCGGGGCTCGGCGGGCATCCCCGGCTGGGCCGCAACCTCGCGATCCACCCGGCCGTCAGCGTCGCCGGACGTTTCGCGGAGCCGGTCACCGGTCCGGGCGCCGGCCCCAACGTCCTGCAGAGCGTCGGGGTCGACGAGTGGCATCACGACGGGATCCTCATCGAGGCGACCGCGGCACCGCCCGGCATGACCTCGTTCGTCCTCCCGCATCTCGGCGCGGACCTGAAGCGCGAGTTGGCGGACGCGGGAAAGCTCGGCCTGCTCGGCGCGATGATCTCGGACCGGCCCTCCGGGCGGGTCCGCGGAGCGCACCGTCCCGTGGCCTCCTACGCCCTGCACCCCGAGGACGGTGACCGTCTGCTCCGGTCCATGGTCCACATGGGCCGCATCCTGTTCGCCGCGGGTGCCCGCGAGGTCCTCACCGGTATCGCGTCGGACCCGTCGGTCACCTCTCCCGGTGCCCTGGAGGAGGTGGTGCAGCGCACCGGCCGGCGTCGTCTGCACCTGTCGGCGTTCCACCCCACGGGGACGGCTGCCCTGGGGGCGGACGGCGAGCGCTCCCCCGTCCGTCCCGACGGGAGGCTGCGCGGAGCGGAGGGGGTGCTGGTCTCCGACGCCTGCCTGCTGCCGTCGTCGCCCGGTGTGAACCCCCAGGTCACCATCATGGCCCTGGCCCACGCGGTGGCGGAGCGGGCCGTCGCGCGCGACGGGTAGCCCCGCCCCGGGGAGCACTGCGCACTCTCATGTACTCCCCGCGCGGTAGCCGGGGTGCCGCCGGCCGGACGACGACCCGGCACCCCGTCCGGGAGCACTCTCGGAAGCGAGGCACCGACAGCGTGCCGAGCGAACGAGGAGTGATCGACATGATCGACATGCAGACCCTGGCGGACGTCGCGGACGGCGGCCCCGGACCGTGGATCCTGCTCTTCCCGCTGATCTGGGCCCTGGTGATCGGCGGTGGCGTCGCGCTGCTGCGCCGAACCGCCTGGCGCGGTGGCCCCCGGCGGCGGCAGGACACCGTAAGCGGTGACTCGCCCATCGCCGTGCTCGGCCACCGCTTCGCCTCCGGCGAGATCGACGAGGACGAGTACTGGCGCCGCCTGTCCGTGCTGGACGAGGAGTTCGGCCGCAAGGGCCGCGGGGCGTGAGCCGACCCCCCGGGCCGCGGGCGTGGGCGAGATATGTGCGGCATAGGGTGCACGGCATCAGCGAAGGAGTAGCCCGATGCCCGACGGCCACCGCATCCTGTACGTCACCGACCTCGCCTACCGGGCCCAGGGGCGCGGACGCTACTGCGACGAGGACATCTTCCTGACCTCGCGGCTGCGTGACGCGTTCTGCCTCGCCCTGTGCCATCCGCTGGACGCGGCCACGTTGATGGACGCCTTCGACGCCGTCGTCGTGCGCAACAGCGGTCCCGTGCTGGCGTACCGGGAGCAGTACGCCGCCTTCCGGGAACGGGCCTCGGCGCGCGGCGTGCGTGTGTACAACCCGCTGTCGGGCCGGGGGGACATGGCCGGCAAGCAGTACCTGCTCGACCTGACCCGCTCGGGGCACCCCGTCATCCCCACCGTCGACGACATCCGGGACCTGCACCTGCTGCCCGAGTCGGAGCTGTACGCGGTCAAGCCGAAAGTGGGCGCGGACTCCATCGGGCTCGCCTTCGTCCCGCGAGCGGAGCTGGACGCTCTCACCGGCGGCGACGTCCTCATCCAGCCGCGGGTCGACTTCCGGTACGAGGTGTCGTTCTACTACGTGGACGACACCTTCCAGTACGCCCTGCACGCCCCCGACCCCGGCCGGCGCTGGGCCCTGGAACCCTACGAGCCCACGGCCGCGGACCTGGCCTTCGCCCAGCGCTTCGTCGACTGGAACACCCTCGACCACGGCATCCAGCGCGTGGACGCCTGCCGCGCTCCGGACGGCGGGCTGCTGCTCGTGGAGCTGGAGGACCTCAACCCGTACCTCTCCCTGGACCTGGTGCCCGACGACACCCGCGAGAGGTTCGTGACTTGCCTGACCGAGTCACTGCACCAGTTCCTGGGCGGCGCCTGATGGCGCCTCAGATCAACTGCGCCGGTCACAGCCCCGGCTCGTCACTCGTGAGCCGCTCGGTGTTCAACGCCCCTTGTTACATACTGGCGTTGATCGTGTGAAGGCCGGAGGAGCGGCTTCCAGACGCCCCGGTCGACGGTGATAGCATTCCGCCGTCTGCGACCTTGATCCACTTATGCTCAGGGCCCCGAACCCGAACGCGCTGAGCTCCCCTGGTGCACTGCCCCGGACGGGTTGCGGATCCTTGCGAGGCGTACCTGTCGACGCCTGCATGCCACGCGCCGTGAAAGGTTTCCATGACTCGAGACGTGCTTCTTTGGTGCCTGGTTGCGATAGCGGTGATATCCCTGGCCGCGGTCGTAGCGCTCGTGCTCCGCAGCAGAGGCGTACTGAGGAGGAAGAAGGAGTCCGAGGACGAACTGCAGGCGCAGCTGCAGTACAGCCAGATCGAACTGGCACGGGTGCGCGGCGAATTGTCCCAGCTCAAGAACGAGCAGGACGGCGTCATCCGCGAGGCGGAGACGACCGCCGAGGAGAACACCAAGGCGGTCCTCAAGGGCGCCGCGCGCTTCCTGCAGAGCCTGGCGGCCGAGCAGACGACGCTGCTGGACCGGGTCCAGCGCGAGTACGGCGGTCACCCGGTCCTCAGCGACCTGATGGACATCACCCACGCCAACGCCCAGATGGCCCGCAAGGCGCAGGGCATCGCGGTCATGTGCGGCGCGCCCCTGGGCCGCCGCAACCAGCCGGCCAGTGTCTACGACGTCGTCCGCAGCGCCCAGAGCCAGATCCGCAACTTCCAGCGGGTCGAGATCATGCAGCCCAGCGGCATCGCGCTGAAGGCCTCGGCCGTCGCACCGGTCGCCCTCGCGGTGGCCGAACTGCTTGACAACGCTGCCAGCTTCTCGCAGGCGGACGCCCCCATCGAGGTCACGTTCCGCCAGGTCCAGCAGAACCTCTGCATCATCATCGACGACGCCGGCGTCGGCATGGGGGACGAGGAGCGGCAGCGGGCGACCGCGCTGCTCTCCGGTGACGACGTGCCCCGGCTGTCGCAGCTGGGCACGCAGCCGAAGTTCGGTTTCCCGGTGATCGGCCTGATCGCCCGCCAGTACGGCTTCAAGGTCGACGTCACCGGAGTGTCCCGATACGGCGGCGTACGGGCCGTCGTCCTGCTGCCCGAGGAGCTGTGGACCATGGAGGAGACCCCGTCGGCCCCCGACACAGCGCCCGTGAGCAGCATCCGGCCGATGGAGTCCCGCAGCCCTTCGCGCACGGCCAACGGCCTGCCCAAGCGCGGACCGCGCGTGGCGTCCATCGGTGACTCGCCGTCGGCGGACCAGCCGGCCCGGCGAAGTGTCCGGCGCCGCGGCGCCGGAAGCCTGGGCGCGCTGCAGCGCGGCGCGCAGACCGGACGCGATGCGGCTTCCCTCGACACCCCCATGCCGGAAGGGTCCGACAACGCATGAGTACGACCGACCTGTCGTGGATGGTCCAGGACATCGTGTCCAACGTGCCCAAGGCCCGGCACGCCGTGGTGCTCTCCGCGGACGGCATTCCGCGCGGCTCCACGGACGGTCTGACGGCCAGGGACGTGGGCACGGTCTCGGCGGCCATGGCCGGGATGCAGTCGCTCAGCCGGGCGACGGCGCACTTCGCCGGCCTGTCGCAGACCCGCGAGTGGATCCAGACCGTCATCGAGTTCCAGCACGGCTGGGTGTTCCTGATCGGTGCCGGCCAGGGGGCCTATCTGGCCGCCGCCGCCGAGCCCGACGTCGACATGGAGCAGCTGTCGTTCCGGATGAACCGGCTGGTGGCCCGGCTCGGCAACAACCTCACCGCCCCGCCGCGGGTGTCCGCCGCCGACCCGGCCGCGGCCGGCGACGGCCTTCAGGCCGCGCAGCGGCGGCCGGACCGGTCCGTGGCGGTGCTCGACCAGCTGGACAGGGTGGTGGCCTCGGTGCCGGGCGCCCTGCACGCGCTGCTGCTCGGCGCGGACGGTCTGCCCCGCGGTGCGAGCGGGGGGATCGACAGGGACCTCGCGGACACGATCTCGGCGGCCATGACGGGCATCCACGCCTACAGCCGGGCGACGGCGCCCTTCGCGGGCGGGGCACGGGACGACGAGTGGAGCCAGACGGTCATCGAGTTCCAGCACGGCTGGGTCTTCCTGATCGCGGCGGGCGAGGGCGCCTTCCTCGCGGCCGCCGCCGAACACGACTGTGACATCGAGGAGTTCACCGCCCGGCTGAGTGACGCGATGCCCCCGCAGGCCGCGTCCCGCGCCGGGTGGGGAGAAGGGGTCGGCGATGCATGAGGACCCGTCCGAGGAACTGGAGCTGACGGCCCCGTTAGTCCCCTTCTTCGTCATGGCGAAGGGGCGGGTGCTGCCCCGGGAGAGCGAGTACGAGCACACCACGATGATCTCCGTGCGGGACGCGGCCGCCGCCACGGTGCGCACCCTCGCCCCGGAGGCGCGCGTGGTGATGGACCTGCTCGCCAACGGGTACCTGTCGGTCGCCGAGGTCGCCGCCCACACGCAACTGCCCCTGGGCATCGTGCGCATCCTGCTGGCCCAGATGGCCGAGGACGGGCTGATCCATGTGCGCAATCCGGTGCCACATGCCGAGCGCCATGACCCCGCCCTGCTCACCGCCGTGCTCCATGGCCTGGAGCGAATACGAACCGGAGCGTAAGTCGCGTGTATCTGGATCCCAAGGTCTCCCGCTCCGTGAAGGTCCTGGTCGTGGGCCACTTCGCGGTGGGGAAGACCACCTACATCGGCAGCGTCTCCGAGATCGAGCCGCTGCAGACCGAGGAGGAGATCACCGAGGCCAGCGAGGGCTTCGACGATCTCTCCGAGACGCCGGACAAGACGACCACGACCGTCGCGATGGACTTCGGCCGTCTGACGCTCAGTGACGACCTGGTGCTGTACATCTTCGGCACGCCGGGGCAGGAGCGGTTCAAGCAGATGTGGGAGGGCCTGTCCCGGGGAGCGCTGGGAGCGCTCGTCCTGGTCGACCCGGAGCGGCTGGAGGAGACCTTCCCCATCCTCGACCTGGTCGAGGACTTCGGCCTGCCCTACGTCGTCGGGGTCAACACCTTCGACGGCCGGTCCCGCTTCCCGCTGTCCGAGGTGTGCGAGGCACTCGACCTCTCCGCGGACACACCGGTCATCGACTGCGACGTCCGCGACCAGGACTCCTCGATGGAGGCCCTCATCACCCTCGTGAAGCACCTGTTGTCCTCACTCGGCTAGGAGCCACACCATGCAACAGCCCCTCGAGACGACCGGGCCGCACGCCGGCCACCCGGCACCCGGCAACGTGCCGCTGTACGGCCCGGACTTCGGCTCCGACCCCGAGCACACCTACGACCGGCTGCGCGCGTCGGGGCACAGCGCCCCGGTCGACATCGCCCCCGGTGTCCAGGTCGAGCTGGTGACGAGCTACGACGCGAGCCTGTACATCCTGCAGAACCCGAACCTCTTCGTCCGCGACTCCCGCCGCTGGAACGCCCTGAACGAGGGGCGGGTCCCGGAGGACAGCCCGGCCCTGCCCATGATGGGCTACCGCCCCAACGCCCTGTTCAGCGACGGCGCCGCGCACGCGCGGCTGCGCCAGGCGGTCACGGACAGCCTCGCCACCGTCGACCAGGGCCGGCTGATCCGGCTGACCCAGCAGTCGGCCGACTACCTGATCAGCCGGTTCAGCTCGGAACCGCTCGGGCAGGCCGAGTTGATGGCCGCTTACGCCCAGCCGCTGCCGCTGCTGATCTTCGGCGACCTGTTCGGCTGCCCGCCGGAGCTCGGTGACCGCGTCATCGCCGGGATCACCGGCATCTTCCAGGGCACGCCCGGCGCCGACGAGATCCTGGGCGGAGCACTCGCGGAACTCATCGCGTTGAAGCGCCGGCAGCCCGGCGAGGACCTCACCACCAAGCTGATGGTGCACTCCGCCCGGCTCAGCGACGAGGAGGTGCTGCACCAGCTCGTGACCCTGCTGTCGGGCGGCACCGCGCCCCTGGCTGCGGCGATCGGCACGAGCGTCGCGCTGTACCTGAGCGACGACTGGCCGACGGGCCTCCCGGCGGAGGACGCGGTCGTGAAGACCCTGTGGAACTACGCCCCGATCGCCAACTACGCCGGCCACTACCCCACGCAGGACGTCGAGTTGGGCGAGCGCACCCTGCGGGCGGGCGACCCGGTGCTGATCTCGTTCGCGGCGGCCAACAACGACCCGAAGCTGACCGCGCACCGCGAGCAGCTCAGCCCCAAGGCACATCTGGCCTTCGGCGCCGGCCCGCACGCCTGCCCGGCCAAGGACCCGGCGTTCATGATCACCGCTACGGCGGTGGAGTCCCTGCTCAACCGGCTGCCCGACGTCGAGATGCGCGTCCCCTTCGACGAACTCGCCTGGGTTCCGGCCCCGTGGAGCCGCACCCTGGTCACCGTTCCCATCCGGTACAGCCCCCGCACCGTGCCCCAGGCCGTCAACTCCCGTTACGCACAGCCCTCCACGGCTCAAAACACCCCCTCGTCCGTGGGCGTCCCCCAGCCGCACGCGACGCATCGGCCGACCCATGCCGCCCGCCCCAAGGGCGGGCTGTTCAGCCGTTTCCGGGCCTGGATGAATGGCGAGTGACGCAAGTAACCCTATGAGAATACGGTGTTACTGTATGGCTCAAGTGACGGTCGGGTACGGATAGCGGCTGGCAGAAAGGAGCCGCTCTCGTGGGAACCGTCACGACCCCGTCCACGGACCGTCGGGCCACCATCTCCCTGTTCTCCCGTCTCAGGACGGCCGACGGACAGGCCGACCCCTTCCCCTTCTACGAAGAGCTCAGGGCGCGCGGTGCGGTCAGCCCCGCGCCCTGGGGCGGTTTACTCGTCACCGGGTACGCCACCTGTGAGCGCATCCTGCGCGGTGGCAACTGGCTCGAACCGGACACCCGGTGGCGGGAGCAGCAAGGTGCGCGCACCCGCTGGAGTGCTCCCTCGGCGCGGGAGATCAGCCGGACCCTCCCCGCGCTCAACCCGCCGGAACACAGCCGCGTACGCCGGTCGGCGGGCACCTTCGACCGCGGCACGATCGACCGCATCGGCAGCCGGGTGACGGGCATCGTCGACCGGCTCCTGGACGACCTGCACGAGCGAATACGGTCCGGAGAGGCGGATTTCGCGGCGCTGGTCAGCGAGGAGCTGCCCGTCGCCACGATCGGCGACTGGCTCGGCCTGCCCAGCGCGGACTGGCCGCGCCTGCGGGAACTGACCCACGAGCAGGTCTTCACCCAGGAACTGCTGCCCAACGCCAGCCAGTTGGCCCGCTCCGACGCCGCCATGGCCGAACTGCGTACGTACTTCCTCGACTTGGTGCGCGAGCGGCGCAGACGTCCCGGCGACGACCCGGTCTCGCGCTGGACGGACACCTGGGACCGGCTCGAGCCCGACCAGGACAAGGCCGACGAAGCGGTGTACTTCCTCGCCCTGTTCGTGCTGCTGGCGGCGCTGGAGACCACCTCGACGCTGCTGTCGACGATGACGCTGCGGCTGGCCGAGGACCCCGACCGCTGGACGCGGCTCGCCCACCGGCCGGACCTCGTGCCCTCCTTCGTCGAGGAGTCCCTGCGCCACGACCCTCCGACCCACGTCATCAGCCGCGTCGCCGCCGAGGACACCTTCCTGGAGGGGACGGAGGTGGCGGCCGGGGAGATGGTCCATCTCATGGTCGGTGCGGCCCACCGCGACCCGGAGCGGTTCGCCGGCCCCGACACGTTCGACGTGCAGCGCAACCCCTCGCACCTGGCCTTCAGCTGGGGCATCCACTACTGCCTCGGAGCGCCTCTGGCCCGCCTGGAGGCACAGACACTGCTCCGCCACACCATCGCCCGCCTGCCGAGACTCACCCTGGTGCGCCGCCCCGCGTACGCACCTCGGGTGGCGTTCAGGCGCCTGCTGAATCTGGATGTAGCCCTGGCATGAACGCGCCACAGACCCCCACCGCCGTCTCCGCCGCCGCCCCCGAGCCGGCGTCGCCGCTCGCCGCCCCCCTCGCCCCCGCTCCCCTGGCTGTCACCCGGTCCGGTGCCGTCCTCCACGTCCGGCTCAACCCCGACGCACAGGACGACGTCCTGAGCACATCGGTCCTGGACGCCCTCCTCGCCGTCCTCGACGGCCTGCACGACCAGCCCGACGTCCGCGTCCTCGTACTGTCCTCCCAGGGCGGCGACTTCTGCCTCGGGGCCGACCGCCGGGAGTACCAGGACAGCCTGGCCGCCGACCCCGGTGGGACGGCGCTGCGGCGCATCGCGGACAAGGCCCAGCGCCTGTGCCAGGCCCTGGAGAACACCCATGCCGTCACCATCGCCCGGCTCCACGGCAAGGTCGTCGGCGCCGGCCTCGCCCTCGCCGCCTACTGCGACCTCCGCGCCGGCGCTGACACCTGTCAGTTCCGGATGCCCGAGCTCGGCCTCGGGCTCGCCCCCGCCTGGGGCGGCGCCATGGGCCGCCTGATCACGGAGGCGGGCGCGGCCCGCATCCGCGAACTCATGCTCACCTGCGAGACCTTCGACGCCCCCACGGCTCACCGTCTGGGCCTCCTGCACAAGGTCGCTCCCCTCGACTCCCTGGACGACACGATCACCGCCTGGACCAGGCCCCTGACCCGGCGGTCACCGCAGGCCCTCGTCCTGACCAAGCGCATGCTGGCCGGCTACTCGAAGGCCGCCCGCACCGCCGACCCCGCCCTGCTGGACTCCCACCTCCTGGCGGCCCAGCTGACCCAGCCGCGCTGACCCGCACCCGGCGCAACGGCCCTTCTCGTACACCGCGGCGCAGGCCCGCCGTACGAGGGGGCCCTCTCCCCGGTACACACCGTCGCCCCCCCGCTGGACCGACCGCACCCGCCCCCGGGGCGTGCCGTGCGCCCGGATGGAGCACGTCCGCCGAGCACGGCGACACGGTCGCGGCCGATGCTGAGGATGCCCCTGACCACCGAGTCACCCAGGACCCTCATGCCACTCACGCCCGTCCCCCGACCGGGGACACCCGCCCGCTCCCGTGCCGGACTCCCCTCCCGCCGCCACCGCCTCTTCCTCGTCACCCTGCTCAGTGCCTCCTTCCTCGGCGGTCTGCTGCTCGCCCCCACGGCGGGCGCCGCCGCCGGCTCCGGCGGCTCCGGCGGCGCGGGCGAGGGCGCCCTGCAACGACAGCTCGAGGAACTGGTGACCACACCCGGAGGACCGCCTGGTGTGATCGTCGTCCTGAAGCGGGACGGCGCCCCGCGCATCCTGCGCGCCGGTGTCGCCGACCTGGAGACCGGCCGGCCGATCGAGCCCACCGACCACATGCGGATCGCCAGCACCGCGAAGGCGTTCAGCGGTGCGGTGGCGCTGCGTCTCGTGGCGGACGGCGCGCTCCGGCTCGACAGCACCATCGGCCGCGTCCTCCCCCAGTTGCCGCGGGTCTGGCGGTCGGTCACCCTGCGCCAACTGCTCAACCACACCAGCGGACTGCCCGACTACACCGAGGACCCCGAGTTCGCGGAACTGCTGGTGTCGGACCCCCGTCGCACCTTCGACTCCCGCCGCCTCCTGGACTTCGTGGCCGACGAGCCGCTGCGCTTCCGCCCCGGGACCCGGTACCGGTACTCCAACTCCGACAACATCGCCGTCGCCCTGATGGCGGAGGCCGTGACCCGCACGCCGTACGAGGAGCTGCTGAGGGAGATCGTCTACCGGCCGCTCAACCTGCGGGACACCAGCCTCCCCCAGGGCTACGAGCTGCCCGAGCCGTACATGCACGGGTACGTCGTCGAACCGCCCGAGCCGCCCGAGGACGTCAGCGAGGTCATCAGCGCGTCCGGTGTGTGGGCCTCGGGCGGGATCGTCTCCACCCCGCGGGACATGACGCGTTTCATCCGCGCCTACGCGCCCGGACGCCTGACGTCACCGGCCGTCCTGCGCGAGCAGCGCCGCTGGGTCGAGGGCGCCTCGGAACCGGCGGGCCCCGGTCACAACAAGGCGGGACTCGCCATCTTCCGCTACGAGACCCGCTGCGGCGTGGTCCTCGGGCACACCGGGAACTTCCCCGGCTACACCCAGCTGATCGCCGCGACCCCGGACGGCAGCAGGTCCCTGACGTTCTCGCTCACGACCCAGGTCAACAAGACGCTCAACCCGGACCTTCTGGAGCGGCTGCGCACGGTCCAGGAGAACGCGGTCTGCGCGCTGCTGGGCGGACGCCGCGGCTGAGGAAGCCCCGCCCGCATCCTTCGGCTACTTCACAAGCGCCGGGATGATCACGGCGACGATCAGGGCCCAGGCGGCCAGGGCCACTGCGGTGTGCACGCCACCGGTCCGCGAGGTGGGCCCGGGACTCCGGTGTCCCACCTCGTGGCAGACGCAGTGGTCGCGAGGGAGCCGGGACAGGTCCAGCCAGTAGGCGCCGAGCAGCCGGGTGTCGGGGCGGGCGTACGAGTCGTCCTCCATGCAGGGGCAACGACGGGCCGCCCCCGGAGGGCACGGCGCCGTCAACGAGGCGCCGGGAAGCCGGGGCCGGTTGCGCGAAATCGTTTCTCCAAGCAGCCCCGTCCGGGCCGCCGGAAAGCGAAAAGCTGATAGGCACGGCAAAGGGCTATTGAACCGAACGATAGAAATTCACCGGCAGACCGTGACACGGCCCCGGCCGTTCAGTTGTGCCCATGCATCAACCACTCTCGACGATGCGCCTGGTCACGAGTCACGGAGAAGCTATGTTGAACGCCACAGTGTGGACGTTTGTCGTGAGTGCATCTCTCTGCACTATCGGTTCCGTATTCCTATCCGACCCCCACCGGCGACTGCACCACACCGACGCCGCGGAACTGCGCCGCCGCCGGCTCCTCGTGGAGGTCCTGCGGAACAACATGCGTGCTCAGCGGTGTACGCCGCCGTCGCCACGCACCGCGGACGAGGTCGGGGACCCGGCAGCGGGCGTTCCCCGCGCGCAACGCCGTGCCGCCACCCCCTGAAGACAGAGGCCGTACACGATTTACCCGGCACACGGGGAATTGGCTGGGCCGCCGCCGCGAATTCCCGGCACGCGCCCCTTTTGCGCCCTGTTCCGACGCTATTGATGCAATTTTTTACACGGGCGTGAGCCGGAATGCCTGCGCGGGGCCGTGGGTGCACGTCCACTGCTGCAGGCGGGCGCCGTCGGCCGTGGAGACGTCCGCGACGTCGAGGCACTTTCCACTGTGCCGGGCGGTGAACTCCCAGGCGCCGTCACTCCTGCCGACCGGGCGCCACTGCTGGTTCGCCGCGCCTCCGTACGCCCAGAGCTGGATCTTGACGCCGTCCCCGGTCGCGCCGCTGCCTCCGGTGACGTCCCACGCCATGGTCCCGGCATTGCGGCTCACCACGCGGACGTGACCGTCCGTCGTGGGCTGAAACTGCCACTGCTGGTTGGTGTTGCCGCTCGCACACGTCCACTGCTGTACGGCCGTGCCGTTGCCGGTCCCCCCGCCGGCGGCGTCCAGACACTTGCCGCTGTTGGCGTTGACGACCTGGTACCAGCGGGAGGGGTCGATGCCGCCGGCCGGCGGAGGAGTGGTGCCGTCCGGCTCCCAGACGAACGTGGCGACGGCCCCGGCGGGGAGCGTGTACGAGAGCGACTTCCCACCGTCCGTGAGGGAGAACGCCTGGGCGGAGGAAGCCGTGTTGACGACGTAGGCGGCGCGTGAGCCGTCCGGGTTCTCGAACACCACGTTCCGCACTCCGCCGGCGCCCTGGCTGGTGGAGCCGATGCGCACGGCGCCCGGTTCGACGAACTTGGACAGGTGCCCCAGGACGTAGTACTCCGCCATGCGCGTGACGGTGCTGCCGTTGATCTCCACGACGCCGTTGCACCGGTTCGTGCAGTGACCCTGGTGCGGCCCGCCGTTCTGGTCGAGCGCGAGGTTCCAGTTGATCACCGTCTCGCCACCGTTGCGCATGTTGGTCACGACGAGGTTCTCCGAGTGCCAGCGCAGGGTGTCGGCGAACGTCTGGGACGGGTTCGTGGAGTCCGTACCGGAGCACTCGGTGAAGAAGACCCGCTTGCCCGCCTGACGGACCTGGGACTGGTTGGCCGGGTCGCCGCCGTAGCAGTGGAAGGCGGCTCCGATGACCCTGCTGATCCCGGCGGTGTTGGCGAACACCGTGAGCGGGTACTGCGGGTGGTCCCAGTTGTGGTCGTAGGCGAGCAGGTTGGTCGGCAGCCCGGCCGCGGTCAGCGTCCGGTCCAGCACACGGACGAAGTCGGCCTGTTGCGTGGCGGTCATCGACGTGGAGGGGTAACTGGTCGCGAACTCCGGCTCGTTCTGCACCGTGAGGTCGGTGAGGGTGACACCCTGCTGCGCGTACGCCCGTATGGCGCGGACCAGGTAGTCCGCGTAGTCCTGGTACCGCTCGGGGAGCAGACTGCCGCCGTTGAGGGAGCCGCCGCTCTTCATCCAGGCCGGCGGCGACCAGGGGCTGCCCATGAAGCGGATGCCGGGGTTCACGGCGAGGGCCTGGCGCAGAACGGGGATGATCTCCTGCTGGTCACGGCCGATGCCGAACTGACCGCGGGTGTCCTCGTAGGTGTAGAACGGGCCGGCGTTGAAGTCGGTGCTTCCCAGGGGCTGGCGCAGGTAGTTCAGGCCGATGCCGTCCCCCTGGGGGGAGAAGAGGGACGTCATCAGCGCGGTGCGCTGGGAGGCGGGCAGCTGCTGGATGAGGTGGGCCGACGCCTCGGTGACCGACGCCCCGGCACCCGTGAAACGCTGCTCGCGCTGGGCCGCGTCGACGCGGATGTCGATGGCCTGGGGGGCGGCGTCGAACGCGACGTCGCCGCCGGGGGACAGTTTGCGGGTGCCGTCCGGAGTGGTCACCCACACCCGGGCGACGGACGGGGCGGACTGAGCGGGCGGGGCCAGCCCCAGCCCGAGACCGCCGACCGTCAGGGACAGCGCGCCGAGGAGAACGGCGGCCTTGCGTACGGCAGGGCGTGGTGCCCGGCCCGACGTCTCAGGATTCCTCATCCACTCCACTCCTCAAGTCCGAGTCCCGTCATGCGAGTTCATGCCGTGCCGCGCACTCCACGTCTTAGTTCAAGGTGTGATGGAACTGCCTCCACACCGCTCAGTCAAGGTCCGTACCAGAAAAAGTGGAAGGGAGCGCTCCCACTCTGCTGCCGACGTGACACTTCCCGGACACGGGGAGGACCGGGGCCACCGCCGATCACGTCGTCGACCGAATGCCTGCGGCGGCCCTCCCGATCAGAGAGCCTTGCGGCGACTTTGCGGGGTGAAGGTGTACAGGTCCAGGATCTCCGGCCGGGGAGCGACGCCGGGGCCGCCCGCCCGCACCCAGTCCGCGATGTCCTCGGTGGCGGCCGGGTCGTTGACCAGCCCGAGCCACACGGGGCGGGCCCCTGCCGCCCGGCCCGCCGACGAGGGCTGCACCACGATGACGTTGGCCTGATCGCACACGTCCAGGCAGTCGGACACCCGCACGGGCGCCTCGGCACGCAGCCGCGCGGTCTGTTCCGCGTGGTCGACGCCGGTCACCTTCGGGCTTCCGCAGCAGCAGTCCCGGCACACGACGATCCGGCACGGTACGGCCCTGCCCCGTCCCGTGGCGACCCCACGGCCGAGGGCCTCGGCGTCCGTCGATTCGCGCATGGCGAACCACCTCTCTCCGGGGAGATCCGCCCCGGTGCTCTTCGAGGAGGCGACGACGTGAGTCTCCTGGCTCCCGGGTCGCAGCTCGTCCCGGCCTTCCCGCCCCCTCACGGAGGCAGTGGCCTGCACGGGATCCGCTCGCCGGTCACAGTGGCGGGACCGCGCCGGATTCACACCGGCTTCCTCGGACCGCCGTCGCCCTGTCGTCGCACATCATCGCATCAGCCGAACACCCGCACGGCGGGGCAATCGGACTCCTTGCCTGCAGGGCGCGCACGGGAACGAGGGCGCTCGTTCGGTCACGGCTCGGCGGATCGTTGGATCACGGGGTCATCGCCGCGACAGGAAACAGGAAACCGGCGCGAATCCGGCACGGTCCCGCCACTGTGACCAGGGAGCGCACCCTTCGACACGCCACTGCGCGCAGGGGGCGTGGCAAGCGAGATCACGGCCCAGCCCCAAGTCGGCGCCCCCTGCGTGATGTTCCTCCCGGACCCGGGCGGGGCACAGGACTCGGACGCGTCCGGACAGGCAGAAAACGCTGGAGGCGCGCGGCCGGTAGGCCGGTGCTCGACCCCGGTTCGCGAGCCGGTGTCGCGGAATGTCGTCGGGGGTGGTTGCCGACGTCGGGCGCCGATATGGCTCCGCCCGGACGCACAGGTCAAAGGCCAGGCTTTGGCCGTAGGTTGGGCCCATGACCACTGCCGCAGCACAAGAGGCGTTCCTTCGGGCCTTTCACGCCGATCATCCGGCGGTCACCGCGGAGGCGTTCGGCCGGGGCCGCGCCCCCGACGGGCGGTCCAGCTACCAGTTGCTGTGCGACCAGGTGGCGGACCGCAGACGCGTGCTGGACCTCGGCTGCGGTGACGGACTGCTGCTGGAGTTGCTCGCCGCCGAGGACGGCAGACAACTTGCGGGAGTGGACCTTTCTGCCGACTCCCTGGCTCTGGCTCGACGCCGGCCGGCGCTCTCGGGCGCTCAGTTGGCGCAGGCACGGGCTCAGGCCCTGCCCTTCGCCGACGGCGTGTTCGACGCCTGTGTCTCTCATCTCGCCCTGATGCTGATGGGGGACGTCGAGGAGGTCGCGGCGGAGGTGGCCCGTGTGTTGTCTCCCGCCGGCGTCCTGGCGTGTGTGGTGGGAGGCGGTGCCGTGGGCGGCGACGCCTTCGAGGTCTTTCTCGGCCTGCTGCGGAGGGTGATCGAGGAGGTGCCCGGCAACCGGCGGATACCGGCGCTGGGTGATCGGAGGACCCGTACGCGAGAGGGACTCGACGCGGTTCTCCGGCCGGTCGGCTTCTCCCCGGTGGACTGGGAGTCCGTGCCCATCGATCTGAGCGGTCCGGTGGAGCAGGTATGGGGTGCCGTCTCCGGTCTCTACGATCTCGGTCCGCTCCGGGCGGACGACGTCGCGCGTCTGCGGGCGGCCTTCTTCACCGAGGTGGCCGGACTGGCGACGCCCACCGGGATCGTGCCCTGCGCCTTCGAGGTGCATGTTGCGGCAGCGCGGTGGGGGTGACCGGCGGACCGGGGGCGGTTCCCGGGGCCGCCGGCGTTCGTCAGGTCCCGCCTGCGGTGCGGGCGGCGTTCACTTCCTCTCCGCCAAGGCCCTGAGCGCGATGTTGAGTTCGAGGACGTTCACGCGGGGCTCTCCCATGAAGCCCAGGGTGCGGTGCCGGGTGTGGGCGTGCACCAGTTTCTCCACCTGTGTGACCGGAAGGCCGTTGCGCCGGGCGACCCGGTGGACCTGGAGTTGGGCGTAGCCCGGGGAGATGTCCGGGTCGAGGCCGGAGCCGGAGGAGGTGACGGCGTCGGCGGGGACCTGGGAGGGCCGGACGGTGTGGCCCGGCACGGAGTTGTGCGCGACCACCTCGGCCTTGGCCTGCTGCACCTGTGCCAGGAGCTCCTTGTTGTCGGCTGCCAGGTTCGTGGCGCCGGAGAGGATCAGGTCGTACTGCGTGTTGAGCGAGTTCTCTCCCAGGCCCTTCGCCGGGCGTGGCTGGAAGTAGTCGAGGCTGTAGCCCTGCTGGCCGATGAGGGAGGAGCCCACGACCGAGCCGTCCGCCCTGATCTCGGAGCCGTTCGCCTGGTGGGTGAAGAGCCCCTGGGCGATGCCGGTGACGACCAGCGGGTAGACGACGCCGGTGACCAGGGTGAGTACGAGCAGGGCGCGCAGCCCCGCGCCGAGCAACCGGGCGGTGTTCACGACGGAGTTGTTCATGGCTCTCAGCCGATTCCTGGGACGAGGGAGATGAGCAGGTCGATGAGCTTGATGCCGACGAAGGGCGCGACCAGCCCGCCGACGCCGTAGACGGTGAGGTTGCGGCGGAGCATCCGGTGGGCGCTCATCGGCCGGTACCGCACTCCCTTGAGGGACAGCGGCACCAGCGCGACGATGATCAGCGCGTTGAAGACGACGGCCGACAGGATCGCGGAGTCGGGCGAGGACAGCTGCATGATGTTCAGCCGGTCGAGGCCCGGATGGACCGGGGCGAACAGCGCCGGGATGATCGCGAAGTACTTGGCGACGTCGTTGGCTAGGGAAAACGTCGTCAAGGCGCCTCGTGTGATGAGGAGTTGTTTGCCGATCTCGACGATCTCGATGAGTTTGGTCGGATCGGAGTCGAGGTCGACCATGTTGCCGGCCTCCTTCGCGGCCGACGTGCCCGTGTTCATCGCGACACCGACGTCCGCCTGGGCCAGAGCGGGGGCGTCGTTGGTGCCGTCGCCGGTCATCGCGACCAGTTTGCCGCCCGCCTGCTCCCGTTTGATGAGCGCCATCTTGTCCTCGGGGGTGGCCTCCGCGAGGAAGTCGTCGACCCCCGCCTCCCGCGCGATCGCCTGGGCGGTCAGGGGGTTGTCGCCCGTGATCATGACGGTTCTGATGCCCATGCGGCGCAGTGCGCCGAACCGTTCGCGCATCCCGTCCTTGACGACGTCCTTGAGGTGGACGACGCCGAGCACCCGGGCGCCGTCGGCGTCCTCGACCGCGACCAGCAGCGGGGTGCCGCCGGCCTGCGCGATCCGGTCGGCGATCGTGGCTGCGTCCTCCGCGATGGTTCCGCCCTGCTGCTCGACCCAGGCCATGACCGAGGCCGTGGCGCCCTTGCGGATCTTGCGGCCGCCGGTGTCGACGCCCGACATCCGCGTCTGGGCCGTGAAGGGGATCCATGCGGCGCCGGTGAGGTCGCGTTCGCGCAGTCCGTGCCGTTCCTTGGCCAGGACGACCACCGAGCGGCCTTCCGGGGTCTCGTCCGCCAGCGACGACAGCTGCGCCGCGCCGGCCAGTTCGGCCTCGCTGACACCGTCGACCGGCTCGAACGCTGCGGCGCGGCGGTTGCCGAGGGTGATGGTGCCGGTCTTGTCGAGCAGCAGCGTGGAGACGTCACCGGCAGCCTCCACCGCGCGGCCGGACATGGCCAGCACGTTGCGCTGGACCAGGCGGTCCATGCCCGCGATGCCGATGGCGGAGAGCAGCGCGCCGATCGTGGTCGGGATCAGGCAGACCAGCAGGGCCACCAGCACGACCGGTGTCAGGCGGGCGCCGGCGTGGTCCGCGAAGAACGGCAGGGTGGCGCAGGCCAGCAGGAAGACGAGCGTCAGCGAGGCGAGCAGGATGTTGAGGGCGATCTCGTTGGGCGTCCGCTGCCGTGCCGCGCCCTCGACGAGGCCGATCATCCGGTCGATGAAGGTCTCCCCCGGCCTGGTCGTGATGCGGACGACGATCCGGTCGGACAGCACCTTCGTGCCGCCGGTGACGGCCGAACGGTCGCCGCCCGACTCGCGGATGACCGGCGCTGACTCGCCGGTGATGGCCGACTCGTCGACGGAGGCCACGCCCTCGACGATGTCTCCGTCGCCGGGAATCACGTCGCCGGCCTCGCAGACGACCAGGTCGCCGATGCGCAGGTCGGTGCCGGGGACGGCCGTACCGTCCAGCTTGCGGGCGACGCTGCCGGTCCTGGCCTTGCGCAGGGTGTCGGCCTGGGCCTTGCCGCGGCCCTCCGCGACGGCCTCGGCCAGGTTGGCGAAGACCACCGTCAGCCACAGCCACGCGCTGATCGTCCAGCCGAACCGGTCACCGGGGTGCGCGAGACAGGAGAGCGTGGTCAGCACGGACCCGACCCACACGACGAACATGACGGGCGACTTGACCATCACGCGCGGGTCGAGCTTGCGGACGGCGTCCGGCAGGGACGCGATCAGCTGCCCGGGGGCGAAGAGGCCGGCGCCGACGCGGCCTCGCGGGGCCGGGTGCCCCGTCGGTGTGTCCGGACGGGGAGCGAGAGCGGGAGTGGACATAGCCAGCGAGCCGGCCAGGGCGAGCACGAGGACCATGGGCAGGAAGCGGCCCAGCAGCATGGCCAGTCCGGTCGCGGTGTTGAACCAGTCGGTGTTCGCGTCGAGGCCCGCGAAGGCCGAGCCGTTGTTGTTCGCGGCGGAGGTGAAGGCGTAGAGCACTTCGGAGAAGCCGTGCGCGCCCGGGTTCAGCATCGAGTGGGCCGGAGTCGGCAGGGCCAGGGAGGCGGCCGTGAAGACGAGCACCAGGGCCGGGGTGACAAGGATGGAGCAGGCGGCGAGCTTCATCTCCCGCGCGCCGATCTTCTTGCCCAGGTACTCGGGTGTGCGTCCGACCATGAGGCCGGCGATGAACACCGCGACGACCGCCAGCACGAGCATGCCGTAGAGGCCGGACCCCGTGCCGCCGGGTGCGATCTCGCCCAGCATCATGCCGAGCATCGTGAGACCGCCGCCGAGCCCGGTGAAGGACGAGTGGAAGGAGTCCACCGCGCCGGTCGAGGTCAGGGTGGTCGACACCGCGAAGATCGACGAGGAGCCGACGCCGAAGCGGACCTCCTTGCCCTCCAGGGCGCCGCCCGCGCCCCGGAGCGCGGGGCCGTGAGCCGTGAACTCGCTCCACATCATCAGGGCGACGAAACCCAGCCAGATGGTGAACATCGTGGCGAGGACGGCGTGGCCCTGCCGCACCGAGCCGACCAGGACACCGAACGTGCGGGTCATCGAGAAGGGGATCACCAGGATGAGGAAGATCCCGAAGAGGTTGGTGAACGGCGTCGGGTTCTCGTACGGGTGCGCGGAGTTGGCGTTGAAGTAGCCGCCGCCGTTGGTGCCCAGCTCCTTGATCGCCTCCTGTGAGGCGACGGCCCCGCCGTTCCACTGCCGGGAGCCGCCCATGAACTGACCGACCTCGTGGACGCCGGAGAAGTTCTGCAGCACGCCGCACGCCACCAGCACCACGGCCGCGACCGCCGCGGCCGGCACCAGGATCCGTACGGTGCCGCGCACCAGGTCGGCCCAGAAGTTGCCGAGTTCGGCGGTGCGGACGGGGGTTCCTGCGCCGAAGGGGAGTCGGCGCTGAGAGGCGAAGCCTCGCACGAGGGCCACCGCGACGGCCATGCCGACGGCGGCGGACAGGAAGTTCTGCACGGCGAGACCGGCGGTCTGCACCACGTGGCCCATGGTCTGCTCGCCGTAATAGGACTGCCAGTTGGTGTTCGTCACGAACGACACGGCCGTGTTGAACGACTGCGCGGGGCTCACGGAGGCGAACCCGAGCGAGCCGGGCAGCACACCCTGGAGACGCTGGAGCAGGTAGAGGAACAGGACCCCGACGACCGAGAGGGCGAGGACGGCACGCAGATACGCCGGCCACCTCATCCCGGTGTCCGGGTCGGCGCCGATGCCCCGGTAGATCCACTTCTCCACCCGCAGGTGCTTCGGCGAGGAGTAGACGCGGGCCATGTAGGTGCCGGCGGGGACGTACACGAGCGCCAGGGCGGCCACGAGGGCCAGCAACTGGAGGACGCCCGCGAGGACGGGACTCATCTAGAACCTCTCCGGGAAGATCAGGGCGAGGACGAGATAGCCCAGCAGGGCGACGGCCACGACCAGGCCGACGATGTTCTCGGCGGTCACAGCCGGTCACCCCCTTGGCGACGAGGGCCACCAGCGCGAACCCCGCGAGCACGGTGAGGACGAAGGCCGCATCGGCCATCGCGAACTCCTGAGTGAAGGTCGACGGAAACGGACCAGAACAGGAGAACGCCCCGGTGGCCGGATCGGACCGGTCGTTGACGGCTCCCATACAGCACCGGGCCCGGCCTTGACGCGGCCTTGACGCCCCGTCGTCGGCGGCGAGGACGTCTTCACCCCGCGTGGTGGCCGCGTCCCGGAACAGCCGCGAACGGAGCAGTGGCAGCGAGCCCGTTACGGTCCTCTGTGCGGCTTTTGTCGGAACGTTGCTCGTTCTCCACCCCGTGACGCCCATCCTTCGGCGCCTGCCGGGCACCCGGAGGGCACGCCGCGTCCGGGAGGAAGAGCCCATGCTGATACTCGCCGTCCTGTTGCTGCCCGGGATCGCTCTGCTCCTGACGGGCATGAGCGCGATCGAGGACCGGCTCCTGCGCGAGGCGGAACCGGGCGGTGCCCGGCACGCCCGATCCCGTCGCCTGCGCCTCGTCCACGGGGGCAGGTCGTCCGGGGACCGCGACGAGGACGGAGCCGGCGACACCCGCACGCCCGTGTCCGCCCGCCGCGCCGCCCCGCGCGACAAGGCTGCCTGACCGGCACGCGTGCGTGCGCGACCACGGACGTGCGCAGGCCCGGGCCGAGTGCTGCAATGGCTGAGGAGGGCGTCCCCGACGGGAAGGCGACGGCGTGGTCCACGAGCCGGAACACCCGACTGACCCAGGCGCCGGGAAGCAGCCGGGACAGCGGCCGGCCCCCGACGACGGCACACAGCCGGAGCACCCGGACGGCCCAGGGGGTGGCGCGCAGCCGGAGGAGGCCGAACGGCTGCGGGAGCTGCTGCGCAGCCCGGACTACCGCAAAGCCCTCGTCTTCTCCGCGCTCATCGGCGTCCCCGTGTCCCTGGCCGCCTTCTGGTTCCTGGCCGGCCTGCACGAACTCGAGCACCAGCTGTGGGACGAGCTGCCGCATCAGTTCGGCTGGGACACCCCTCCCTGGTGGTGGCCGCTGCCGCTGCTCACGGTCGCCGGACTCGTGGTCGGCCTGGTCGTACGGCACCTGAAAGGGGCGGGCGGTCACCTGCCGGCCGGTGGTCTGCATGCCGGCGGGATGACCTCGGCGGCCCTGCCGGGCGTTCTGCTCGCGGCGCTGGCCGGCCTGCCCTTCGGCGCGGTCCTGGGCCCCGAGGCGCCGCTCATCGCACTCGGCGGCGGCCTGGCCCTGCTCCTCGCGCACCTGGCCCGTGCCCCCGCGTCGCCGCAGAGCGCCGCCCTCCTGGGGGCGGCCGGTGCCGCGGCGGCCCTGCCGGCGATCTTCGGGAACCCCGTGATCGGCGCGGTCATCCTCATCGAGGTGGCAGGCGTCGGCGGGCCGCAGCTGTTCGCCGTGATGCTCCCGGCGCTGCTGGCCAGTGGGATCGGCTCGCTCGTGTTCACCGGGTTCGGCCGCTGGACCGGCCTGTCCACCGGGAACCTGTCCCTGGACCTCGGGGTGCCCTCGCCGCGCCTGGACGCCGGGGACGTGGTGTGGTCCGTGCTCATGGCGGTGGCAATCGCCGTCGTCCTGCATCTCGTCCTGGACGGCGGCCGGCTGACGGCCGCGTTCATCGCGCGCGGCCCCGTCGCCCGTACGACGGTGTGCGCCCTGGCGGCCGGGGTGTGCGCCTCGGTGTACGCGCTGACCGTCGACCGCTCCCCCGCGGACGTGGCCTCCTCCGGCGAGGCGATCCTGGCGCGGATGGCTCAGGATCCGCATGCCTGGGGTGTGGGCGCCCTGGTCGCGGTGCTGGTGTGCAAGGCGGCGGCGTACGCGCTCTGCCTCGGCAGCCTGCGCGGCGGCCCCGTCTTCCCCGCGCTGTTCCTCGGGGCCGCCGCGGGCGTCCTGCTGGCGCCCCTGCCGGGACTGGGGATCGTGCCCGGCATGGCCGCCGGCATGGCCGCGGCGGCCGCGGCCACCCTGCGTCTGCCGGTGAGCAGCGTGGTGCTCGTGGTCCTGATCCTCGGCGGCGCCGGGATGACGCCCGTGGTGATCCTCGCGGCCGTGACCGCCTTCGTCACGGCCCAGTTGCTTCCGGCCGGTCACCCCGTGCCGGCCCTCGGCGAACCCGCCGGGCCGCCGTCCGGCACGCCGGCGCGATCGCCGCAGGACCGTCCCGCGCCCATCTGACCGCGTCCCGGCGCGCAAGCGGCCGGGGACCGCCTGCCGGTGGGCGAACCTGCTCCCTCGGTCGGCCCAACCCGGCCCCGTGCGGCGTGCCGGCGCCGGGCCACGGTGATTGTGTGACCCTGCCCCGGCGCCTCGGCCCGGGTCATCCCGGCCACGCAGTGGAGGAGACAGTCATCGTGCAGTCGACCGCGAGCGCGCCCCGCGACGTGATCCCCGCCCACCTGCTGAAAGGCCAGAAGGCGTTGGTCACCGGCGCCAACTCGGGCATCGGCAGGGCGACGGCGATCGCCCTGGGCCGGGCCGGTGCGGACGTGGTCGTGAACTACGTGACCGGCCCCGAACAGGCCGACGAGGTGGTCGCGCAGATCGAGTCCTTCGGGGTGCACGCGGCGGCCCACCAGGCGGACGTCTCCGCCGAGGACCAGGTGGTGGCCATGATGGGGCGAATGGTCGAGGAGTTCGGCACGATCGACATCCTCGTCGCCAACGCCGGGATGCAGCGTGACGCGCCGCTGACCGAGATGACGCTGGGCCAGTGGCAGAAGGTCCTGGACGTGAACCTCACCGGGCAGTTCCTCTGCGCCCGGGAGGCGAGCAAGGAGTTCGTCCGGCGCGGCGTCGTCCCCGAGGTGTCGCGCTCCGCCGGCAAGATCATCTGCATGAGTTCCGTGCACCAGGTCATTCCGTGGTCCGGGCACGTCAACTACGCGGCCTCCAAAGGGGGTGTGCAGATGATGATGGCGACCCTCGCGCAGGAGCTGGCACCGAAGAAGATCCGCGTCAACGCCATCGCCCCGGGCGCCATCAGGACGCCCATCAACCGCGACGCCTGGGACACTCCCGAGGCCGAGGACGACCTGCTGAGACTGATCCCCTACGACCGCGTCGGCGATCCGGAGGACATCGCGTACGCGGCGGTGAGTCTCGCCTCGGACCTGATGGACTACGTCGTCGGCACCACGCTGTACGTGGACGGCGGGATGACCCTCTTCCCCGGCTTCGCCACCGGCGGCTGACCCGCGACGGCTCACCGGACGGACTCGGATGCACACCACCGTGCAGGTGCTGGCGGACGCCCCCGCCCAACTGCTTCCCGCCAGGTCCCTGATGGCCTTCACCCTGGCGTCCCACATCATCCTGGTGCCGCTGGGCGTGGCCTTGCCCCTGATCACGCTCATCCTGCACGGCTACGGCCTGCGGCGCGGCGACCGGACGGCGCTGCTGCTGGCGCGGCGCTGGTCGGCGGTCATGGCGGTCCAGTTCGCGATCGGGGTGGTCACCGGCACGGTGCTGTCCTTCGAGTTCGGGCTGCTGTGGCCGGGGCTGATGGGCCGCTGGGGTGACGTCTTCGGCATCGGTTTCGGCGTCGAGGCCTGGGCGTTCTTCCTGGAGGCGGTGCTCATCGCCATCTACCTGTACGGCTGGCGGCGGCTGCCCGCGCGCACCCACTTCCTGCTCGCTCTCCCGCTGCCCGCGGCGGCCCTGCTCGGCGCCTTCGGCATCCTCGCCGCCAACTCCTGGATGAACACCCCCCGCGGCTTCACCCTGGACGCCGCGGGCGACCCCGTCGACGTGGAGATCCGAAAGGCGATCTTCACGCCCATGTTCGGCCCGCAGTACTGGCACTTCGTCGTCGCGATGCTCGTGACCGCCGGGTACGTCGTGGCGGGCGTCTACGCCGTCGGACGGCTGCGCGGCCGCCACGACCGCTACCACCGCCTCGGCTTCACGATCCCCTTCACCGTCGCCGCGGTGTTCACGCCGGTGCAGTTCTTCCTGGGCGACTCCATCGCCCGGCAGGTGTTCCACAAGCAGCCGGTGAAGTTCGCCGCGATGGAGATCGTCTGGAAGACCGACACCCATGTGCCGGAGTACCTGTTCGGCCGGCTCCATCCCGACGGCAGCGTCTCCGGGGGCATCAAGATCCCCCAACTCGACTCCATCCTGGCCGGGTTCCGTCCGGACACCCGCGTCACCGGCCTGACGTCCGTTCCCGCCGACGCGCGGCCGACGGCCACTCAGGCCACCATCGCCCACTGGGCGTTCGACATCATGGTAGGCATCGGCACCGCCCTGCTGCTGCTCGCCCTGTGGTACGCCCTGGTGTGGCTGCGCCACCGGCGGCTGCCGGCCTCCGCCTGGTTCTACCGGTGCGCCGCGGTGGCCGGGGTCGCCTCCGTGGTGGCCGTGGAGTGCGGCTGGATCACCACCGAGGTGGGCCGCCAGCCCTGGATCGTCTACGAGAACATGCGGGTGGCCGACGCCGTGACCTCGACGCGCTCGACCACCTTGTGGACCATGTTCGCGCTCGTCGTCGTGGTGTACGTCTTCGTCTTCGGGTCGTTCCTCGCGGTCCTGCTGAGGATGCGCACCCGCTGGCGCACGGCCGACGCCGGGCCGGGCACGTCGGCCGGCGTCGGGGAGACCGCCCGCGCACCGGAGACGGACGCGCCGTACGGTCCGCGTCCCGCAGTACCGTCGCGTGCCGGGCCGGGACCCGGCAGCGAGCCGTCCGCGCCGCCGCCCGGGGACCGGCCGTGATCGCCGACGTCATCGCCGTCGTCCTGCTGCTGGCGATCGCCGCGTACGTCCGCTGCTGCTCGGCGGTGACCCCTGGGTGGTGGACCTCGCCCACGCCCTGCGCACCGCGGGTGCCGACGTGCTGATGTGGGCGGCGTCGGAGCGGCAACGGGCCCGGATCCAGGCCGCCGGCGTCGAACCGGCCGCCGAGGAACTCCTGGCCGCGGCCACCGACCCGGAGGCGCGGCTGGAGGGCGTCACCTCGGTGTTCCTGCTGACGGACGACGACGACTTCAACGCGCTCGTCTCGGTCGTCCTGCGGGACAGCGTCGACGGCCCGGTCTACCGGATCGGTCCGCCTCCCGACACCCCGGGCGTGGTCGCGCCCTACGCCCCCGGGGAGACCCTCTTCAGCCGTGAGCTGGTCCGGCACACCGTCGCGGCCCGGCACGGCGGTGGTGCCCGCTTCCGTGTGCAGCCCGCGTCCGCGCCGCTCCCGCCGGGGCACGAGACGCTGTTCGTCGTGCGGCGGGACGGCCGCCTGGACCCCGCCACCGAGGGCGGGACACTCGCCGCCGGCCCGGGCGACACCCTCGTGGTCCTGGAACCTGCCCCGACCGAGGCCGACTGAACTCCCTTCCGCTCAGGCCCGGTTGAGGGCGGCATCCAGGGTGATGGCCGCGTCGATCAGCGCGAGGTGCGTGAACGCCTGCGGGAAGTTGCCCAGTTGGCGGCCCTGCGGGTCGATCTCCTCGGCGTACAGGCCGAGGTGGTTGGCGTACCCCATCATTTTCTCGAACACCAGCCGCGCCTTGTCGGTCCGGCCCGCGCGGGCCAGGGCGTCCACGTACATGAAGGTGCACAGCGAGAAGGTCCCCTCCGCGCCGCGCAGACCGTCGGGGGACGCCTCGGGGTTGTAGCGGTAGACCAGGCTGTCGCTGACCAGTTCCTCCTCCATGGCCTGCAGGGTGGAGGTCCAGAGCGGGTCGTCGGGCGTGATGAACCCGACGGTCGCCATGCGCAGCAGCGAGGAGTCGAGGACCTCGCTGCCGAAGTGCTGGACGAACGCCCCGCGTTGCTCGTTCCAGCCCTTCGCCATGACCTGCTCGTAGCAGGCGTCGCGTGCCGCGCGCCAGCGCTGGACGTCGGCCGGTCTGCCGTTGGACTCCGCGAGCCGCAGCGCACGGTCGAAGGCCACCCACGACATCACGCGCCCGTACGTGAAGTTCTCGCGGCCGCCGCGGGTCTCCCAGATGCCTTCCTCCGCCTGGTCCCAGTGGTCGACCAGCCAGTCCAGGTCCGTGAGCAGCGCGTTCCAGCCGTGGTGTCCCACCCGCAGGCCGTGCCGGTGTGCGAAGGAGATGCTGTCGAGCGCCTCTCCGTAGATGTCCAGTTGCAGCTGGGTGGCGGCGCCGTTGCCGATCCGCACGGGCGCGGAGCCGGCGTACCCCTCCCAGTGGTCCAGCGTGAGCTCGTCGAGGTCCTGGGAGCCGTCCACCGCGTACATGATGTTCAGCGGCCCGGTGTCGCTGTCCCGTCCGGCGCGTTCCGCGACCCGGTCGCCGAGCCACTGGATGAACGCCCGGGCCTCCTCGGTGAACCCCAGACCGAGCAGGGCGTACACCGAGAAGGAGGCGTCGCGGATCCAGGTGAACCGGTAGTCCCAGTTGCGCTCGCCGCCGAGTTGCTCGGGGAGCGCGGCCGTCGGGGCGGCCACCACGGCACCGGAGGGTGCGTACGTCATGAGTTTCAGCGTGATCGCCGAGCGCTCCACGGTCTCGCGCCAGCGTCCGGTGTAACGCGACTGCCGCAGCCAGCCGCGCCAGAACGCGACCGTGTCGTCGAACAGCCGCCCGTACTCGGCCAGTCGGATCTCCCGGGGCGGCCCGTCGGCGGCCCACTCCAGGACCATCCCGCGCTCCAGGCCCGCCTCCAGGGTGAGGGTGAAGTGCAGGGCGTCCTCCCGGTCGGTGAGGACGTCGAGCAGTTCCTCGTCGTCCGGTTCCCGCACGGGGTGCACGGTGAGGCGCGCCCCGCGTTCCCCGGCGAACACCGCGCCGTGCTGGCCGATGTGCAACCGGTGGGGCTCGCGCCCGTAGTCGAAGCGGGGATCGACCTCGATCTCGAACGTCATCCGGCCGCGCACGCAGCGGATCATCCGCACCAGCCGGTGACTTTCGGTGACGGAAGTGCCGGTGACGGGCATGAAGTCGATCACTTCACCGGCTCCGGCCTCGGTCATGAACCGGGTGACCAGGATGGCCGTGTCGGGCAGATACAGCTGTTTGGTGGCGTAGGACCGGTGGCGGGGACGGATGGTGCAGTGCCCGCCCTTGTTCCGGTCCAGGAGCGCGCCGAAGACGCTGGGCGAGTCGAACCTCGGGACGCAGAACCAGTCGACGCTGCCGTCCGTGGTGACCAGTGCCGCGCTCTGCAGGTCGCCGACGAGTCCGTGGTTCTCGATCAGCGGGTAGTCGTCCATCGGGCCGCCCTTCCGGTGCGCGATTCACCCGAACGCCCCCGGCAACAGGGTAAGCCGGAGCCGCGGGCCGGCGCGCGGGCTGCACCCGGCGGCGGGGTGGGAGGCGAGCGGTGTGACGGCGTCCAGCCGCCCCGTCCCGGGGGCGTGGTGCACGCGCGGGCGGTATGGCGGGGTGCCGTGAGCCGCGACGTCGCGCACTCTGGGTGAGGAAGGGAGCAGCGTGATGGGGACTTCTCCAGGTGGGCCGTCGGCGACGTGGACACGGCCGGCGTGTGCGGGTCCCGTGTGCCCGCCGTGCGGTCGGGCCGCCTGCCGTCCCGGTGCCGTGTGTCTGCGCGCGCCGGTCGGCGTGGGCCACGCGCCCCACCCGGCGGAGTGAGCGGCGGGGCCCGCGTGTCACGCCGGACGTCCCGGGTGCCCGGCCCGTCGTGGTGGCGGGCCCGGACCGGTGGGTGGGCGAGCAGGCTGCGTACGCTCGCCGCTCGGCTGAAGGCACGTTTTCCCCTGCTCACGGCTCTGATCGAGCGCATGGTCGCGGTCAACATCTTCGACTCGGCGACCCGCATCGCGGCGCAGTCCTTCCTCACCGTCATCCCGTTGCTCTTCGTGCTCGGCGCCTACGCTCCGTCGGCCCTGAAGGACCAGGTCGCGGTCTCGGTGAGTGCCGTGTTCGGGTTGTCCGGGCAGGAGAAGGCCCAGATGCATCAGGTGTTCCAGCCGCCCACGACCGAGCTGCGGCAGGCGACCGGCCTGATCGGCGGTCTGATGGTGCTGCTGTCGGCCACCGCGGTGAGCCGGGCCGTGCAGCGGCTGTGCAGACGGGCCTGGCAACTGCCGCGCTCGGGCCCGTCGGTCGCCGCTTGGCGATGGCTGGCGTGGATCGCCCTGTGGCTGGGCGCCCTGTTCGTGCAGGGACTGTTGCGCAGCGAGCTGGGGACGGTCCTGGGCTTCACGATCAGCCTGCTGATGCAGACGGGCATGTGGTGGTGGACCCAGCATCTGCTGCTGGGCCGGCTGATCGGCTGGGGCCCGCTCCTGCCGGGGGCCGTGGTCACCGCGCTCGCGGTCAGCGGTCTGTCGGTCGCCGCCCACTTCTACATGCCGCGCGCCCTCGAACGGGCCCTGGACGCCTACGGGGCCGCCGGTTCGGTCTTCGTGCTGCTGTCGTGGCTGATCGTGCTGTGCGTGGCCATCGCGGTCGGACTGAGCGTGGGCGCCGTACTGTCCCAGGCCCCGTCGCTGCGTCGCAGGCTCGGCACCGTCGTGCCACCGCCGACGGGCGGCTGACGGACCCCGCGCTGCCGGCGTGCACGGGTCGTCCGCGCGTCTGCCGCACACTCGAGGCAGCTCCCTCAGCTTCTGTGCCGAACTGAGGGAGCCTCGCGCTGATGGGCTCCCGGGAACCGACCTCCGCGTACGACCGAGGCTACTCTTCCGCGACGACCGCCGCTCCGGCCTGCGCGGGAACTCGCTGAGCGGAGGTGGGAGGCGTCCGGCGTGCCCACCGGCTGTCGGCCGTGCCGCCGGACGTGCTCAGGACGACTTGGCGGCGGGCCGCTTCGCGGTCCTGCTCCGCCCGGCGCCGCGCCCGGCGCTCGCGGCAGTGTCCTTGGGCCGCTTCGCGGAGGTCGCCTTGGCCGTCTCGGAGGCCGCCGTCTCCTTCTCGGATCCGGAGGGGCGCGAGCCCGTCCCGGTGGACCACTTGAGCTCGATCTCCAGCTCGACCTCGCCACCGCCGATCTCGACCTCGATCTCGCTGCGCAGACCGTCGGGGATCCGCAGGGTCAGTGTGCCGGAGCCGAGTTTCAGCTCGGCGTCCTCGCCCTCCCGCAGTGCGTCCGCGAGCGCGGTGAGCTGGTCGGCGGCCTCGCGACGGGACAGTGTGCGCTTCTGCTCGAACTTGAGATCCTTCATGGTCGCCCTCCGATCGGGCACGAATGACGCGACAAGCATCATTCTCGCGCGGTCCTTCGGATCGAACCTCTTCGCGCGCGCCTGGTCGGCGGTACGCAGCCGGGCGGCGACCGGGGCACCGGCACACCGTCGCGGGCATGCCCGATGACGGACCGCACCTCTCAGGAGGGTCCCGAGTAGCGGGTGGCGAGGGCGGTGGCGCGGGTGCGCAGGGCGTCACGGAGCCACTGCGGGGTCAGGGCCTCCGCGTCCGGGGCGAGGTGCCACAGCGCCCACTCGGCGTGCCTCGGGTCCTGGAAGGCGACCTCCATCCGCAACCGCCCGTCGGTCTCGGTCTCCTCGGCGAGGACGGCCACCGCCGTCCCCACCAGCTCCTTGCGCCGGGCCGCGGCCACGCGCAGCAGCACGGTGACCCGGTCCCCGCCGTCGCGGAACCGCGCGCTGCGTTCCCGCCAGACGCGGTCCAGGTCGACGCCGTCGGCGCGGCGGGCCGGTTCGGGTTGCTCGCGGGCGGCGAGGATGCGGGACAGGCGGTAGGTACGGTCCGCTCCGGACCGGGTGGCCAGGAGGTAACCGTGGCCCCGCACGGTGACCAGGCCGACCGGGTCGACGGTGCGCCAGGCGGGGTCCCGGTCCACCGCCGCGTAGTGGATGCGCAGCCTGCGCCCGGCGAAGACCGCCCGCCGCACCTCGCCGAGCACGGCGTCGGGTACCTCCTCGGCGTCCGAGCGGCGTGCGAGCAGGTCGATGTCCGGCTCGACGAGCAGGCGCCGGGCGGCGCCCGCGGCGGCGGCCCGGGAGTCCTCGGGGAGCGCGTCGACCACTTTGCGCATCGCCGAGGCGAGCGCCGAGCCGAGGCCGAACGCCTGGGCGCCGCGGCGGGATCCGGCGACCAGCAGGGCGAGTGCCTCGTCGTGGGTCAGCCCGGTGAGTTCGGTCCGGAACCCGGGCAGCAGCGCGAAGCCACCGTGCCGGCCGCGTTCGGCGTAGACCGGTACCCCGGCCGCGGACAGCGCCTCGATGTCGCGCAGCACCGTGCGGGTGGACACCTCCAGTTCACGGGCCAGCGCGGTCGCGGAGAGCCGTCCGTGCTGCCGCAGCAGCAGCACCATCGATACCAGCCGGTCGGCGCGCATCCGCGAAGCCTAGCGAGATACGTGACACAGGGTGTCACGTATGGCTTGCGAGGCTGCTTGCGTCACTGTCCCTTCCGCACGCAGGAGGTGGTCCTCGTCGCGCACACGTTGGTCAATCCGCGGGAACTGCACGATCCGGTCCCGTTCGGCTACAGTCACACCGCCCTCGTCCCGGCGGGCACGGAACTGCTGTTCGTGGCGGGCCAGTTCGGGTCGGGTCCCGACGGCACGGTCGTCTCGGGCGACTTCGCCGAGCAGGTCGAGCAGGCGTTCTGCAACCTCGGTCACGCCCTCGCCGCCCACGGGCTCGGGCTCGGCCACGTCGTCCAGCTCAGGACGTACGTGGTGAACCACGACGTCGGCAAGCTCGGGCCGATCGCCGCGGCCGTGCTCGAGAGGTGGGGTGAGCGGCCCCCGGCGCAGACGCTGATCGGCGTCGCCGGTCTGGCCACGCCCGAGGTGCTGTTCGAGGTCGAGGCCGTCGCAGCCCGGCACTGACACACCGCCCGCCCGCGTCGAGCCCCGGATCGGTCGGCGCGGGCGGGCGGTCCGAGGGGCGGCGTCAGGGCACGGGCGGCATCTCGGAGGGGCGGGTGTCGAGTCCCGGGCGGCGGTTCACCCATGCTCCCCGGGTGAAGTCCGGGATCCGCACGGGGCGCCCGCCCGCCGCCAGGGACTGTGCGCTGAGCGGCACGGGCGAGCACCACACGGCCGCGTCGTAGACGTCGATGTCGGGGACGAGCCCGGACCGCATGAGCTGGACGGTGCGCCACTGCAGCACGTAGTCCATCCCGCCGTGGCCGCCGTTGTTCCCGGCGTCGTCGCCGATCTTCGTCCAGAGCCAGTGGTCGAACTCCTTGCGGTAGGCGTCGAAGTCGCGCCAGGTGTGCCCGCCGTGGTCGGGCTCGACGTAGATCCGGCCGCCGGTCGCCGAGGTGCCCGCGTAGTCCTCGAAGATGCCGCGGGTGCCGGCGAGGCTGTTGATCCGGCTGTACGGGCGGGGCGAGCTGACGTCGTGCTCGGCCCGGACGGTGCGGCCCTTCGCGGTGTCGATCAGGCAGGTGACGAGGTCACCGTTGACGTAGGTCTCCTTCCAGGAGGGGTGCGACCGCGGAACGAACCGCTCGCGGTAGTCGGCGAGGCCCCTGGGCTCGGTCGCGGTGGCGCGCAGCGTCGTCAGCCGGTCTCCGCGGTTGACGTCCATGGCGGCCGCGATCGGCGCGAGACCGTGCATCGGGTAGAGCGAGGCGGTGCTGCGCGTGTGCCACCTCCGCCGCCAGGCATCGGTGTAGTACGTGTCCGAGAAGAGCAGTTCCCGCAGGTCGTGCAGGTAGCCGCCGTGTCCGTTGGTGAGGTCGCCGAACAGCCCGTCGTGGGCCATCCTGAGCATCGCCAGTTCGTTGCGGCCGTACGAGCAGTTCTCCGCGAGCATCAGGTGCCGCCGGGTGCGCTCGGAGGTGTCGACGAGGTCCCACAGTTCCTCGAGCCCGGTGGCGACGGGCAGTTCGACCAGGGCGTGCTTGCCCGCCCGCAGGGCGTCCCTGCCCTGTCGGTGGTGGAACTCCCACGGTGTGGCGATGTAGACGAGGTCGACGTCGTCACGCCGGAGCATGTGGGTGTAGGCGTCGTCCGAGCCGCCGTACTCGCCGGGGCGCGGCCGGCCCTGGGAGGCCAGCCGGTCGGCGACGCGGCGGGCGCGGTCGGCCCGTATGTCGCACACCGCGGTCACCGTGCAGCCGGGGACGGCGGACCAGCCCTCGGCCATGCCCGAGCCCCGGTTGCCGAGTCCGATGAGGCCGACGCGGACGGTCCGGTGCTCGTCGAACGGCACGTTGATCATGGACTTCTGGCCCGGCGCGCGACGCGGTGAGAGGTTCGCCGGCACGTCGGGCCGGTCCCGTGCCGCAGCAGCCTGCGCCGTGCCCAGACCGGCCGCGGCAGCGCCGCCGGCCAGTGCTCCTCCGAGGAGCAAACGCCTGGTGACTTCGGGGATTTCGGGCATGGGGGTGCACGCTCCTCGGGTCCGCGGATCGGCATCACTCGGTGGGGACGACTGTGGAGGGAGTGTCATCGCCATGTCAATAGATGCTCGATGGGGAGGTGTTGCGAGCAGGAATGAGCATGCCGACGGTCACGGAGGGGCGACCGCCGAGCCGTTCGGGCCCTCCGGAGGCCCGGAACCAAGATCGATTGTCAGTGGTGGATGAGAGGGTGGAAACACCAAGCCCGGAACGAGGGGGAGTTGTGATGTCCGGAACTCAGAATTACATCAACCACGTTGCTCTCGTGCTGGATGCCAGCTCGTCCATGTCGCATCTCAGCCGCAAAGTCGTGGAAGTCGCCGACCAGCAGATCGCCTATCTCGCCCGCCGTTCGAGGGAGCTGGACCAGGAAACCCGTGTCACGGTGTACGTATTCGCCGACAAGGTGGAGTGCGTCATCTACGACAAGGACGTCCTGCGCATGCCGTCGCTGAAGCAGTTGTACCGGACCGGCGGAATGACCGCCCTGCTCGCGGCCACGCTCACGTCACAGCGGGAGCTGGCACAGACGGCGCAGCTGTACGGGGACCACAGCTTCCTGACGTTCGTGCTGACGGACGGGCAGGAGAACGCCAGCCACCGCTGCCCGGACGCCCCGAGCAGGAACGCGCGTGACCTGGTCCGGGCGGTGGCCCGGATGATCGAGACCCAGCAGGACAACTGGACGCTGGCCGTCCTGGTGCCCGACCAGATGGGCAAGCGCGAGGCCATGCAGTGCGGTTTCCCGAAGGACAACATCGCCGTGTGGGACGCCACGAGCACCCAGGGACTGGAAGAGGCCGGTCAGGTCATCCAACAGGCCACCGAGAATTTCATGGTGGGCCGTGCGCGGGGAATTCGCGGCTCCCGGGCGGTTTTCTCCACGGGCGCCGACGCGGTGAATGAGAACACCATCAAGGCGGCCGGTCTTACACCGGTCGATCCGTCGACGTACCAGCTCATTCCGGTGGCCCGGGACGCGGCGATCCGTGACTGGGTCATCGAATGCGGGCACGCCTATCGCACCGGAGGGGCCTTCTACCAGTTGAGCAAGTCGGAGAAGATTCA
The DNA here is from genome assembly GCF_055567995.1 of Streptomyces sp. NPDC026246. NCBI lineage: Bacteria > Bacillati > Actinomycetota > Actinomycetes > Kitasatosporales > Streptomycetaceae > Streptomyces > Streptomyces sp. NPDC026246. Next base: position 303,149 of record NZ_JBVHPJ010000006.1, read on the forward strand.
GGCGCAGAAGCAGATAGCGGTGCTGGAGAAGAAGACCGACCGGGTGTACACGGGGCCGGAGGCCCGGGCCCTGCTCGGCCTGCCGGACACCGAGGTCCGGGTGAAGCCCGACCACAACGACCACTTCACGATCTTCGTACAGAGCACCAGCGTCAACCGCAAGCTGGTGCCCCACACCCGCCTGCTGCTCATGCTCTGACGTCTCACCCCAGACCGTCAGCAGCCAAAGACGGCTCAGGACGACGGGCCTGCTGACCCGTCGCCCCTCCGGGTGACGCCCTCACTCCAGGGCCAGCCCCAGTTCGCGCTCGCCCAGCGGGCCGAAGAAGCGCTCCACGTCGGCGTCGCCGACCTCGGCAAGGGTCCTCGGCGACCAGCTGGGCCTGCGGTCCTTGTCGACCACCTGGGCACGGACGCCCTCCACCAGATCCGGCATGGTCAGCGCGGCGCACGACACGCGGTACTCCTGATCCAGGACCCGTTCCAGCGTGCCCAGCCTGCGGGCCCGGCGCAGGGAGGCCAGGGTGACCTTGAGGGCGGTCGGCGACTTCGACAACAGGGTCTCGGCGGTCTCCTTCGCCGCGGGATCGCCGTGCGCGAGCAACCGGCGCACGATCTCCTCGACACGGTCGGCGGCGTAACAGGCGTCGATCCAGTCGCGCGAGGCCGCCAGCACGCCCTGCGGAGGCGTCCGGGCCACACCTGCGACGGCCTCGGCCGCCGGCAGGCCGGCCAGGGAGTCGAGGAGGCCCGGCAGCGAGTCCGACGGCACGTAGTGGTCGGCGAGTCCGCACAACAGGGCGTCGGCGGCTCCGATCTGAGCACCCGTCAGGGCGAGGTGGGTGCCCAGTTCGCCCGGCGCCAGGGCGAGCAGATGAGTGCCGCCGACGTCCGGCACGAAGCCGATGCCGGTCTCCGGCATGGCCACCCGGGACCGGTCGGTGACGACGCGGACGTTCCCGTGCGCCGAGACACCGACGCCGCCGCCCATGACGATGCCGTCCATCACCGCGACGTACGGCTTGGGGTAGCGCGAGATCCGGGCGTTGAGGCGGTACTCGTCGCGCCAGAACGCCGCCGACGCGGAGCCGTCCCCGTCACGGGCGTCGTCGTGGATGGCACGGATGTCACCGCCCGCACACAGGCCGCGCTCCCCCGCGCCGGTGATCACGACGGTCTTCACCGCCGGGTCCCGCTCCCACGCGGCGAGGGCCTCGTCGATGCGGCGGACCATGGTGTGGGTGAGCGCGTTCAGCGCCCTCGGCCGGTTCAGTGTGATGTGTCCGGCGTGCCCGGTGGTGTGGAAGAGGACCGGTTCCTCGGCCGTGCTCATCGGACCGTCTCCCTCAAGCCGTGGACCACGTTGCCGCCCCTGTCTCCTCGTTCCTTCGGGTCGCGGTGGCAGAGTTGCTCGCCCCCCGCCGTGCAGGTGGCGAGGGGCTTCCGCCCACCGGGACCCTACGTTGCCCGACGCCTGACCGGGAGGATCGGGCGGGGTGGGCGAAACGTGGCCGTGCGCTGCCGGAGTACCCGATCGCGGTCGTCGGTCCCCCGCACAAGGGGCACCCGGCCGGTCAGAGGGAAGGAGCCGACATGAGCAGTCCCGACCACGAGCTGTCCCATCCGCTGGAGGAAGTCACCGGAGAGAAGGACGTGCCTCCCGAGGAGGAAGGGGCGACACCGCCCGACACCGGCGACGGGAGCCGGCCGGAAGACGGCGACGCGCCCGAGGCCTCCGACGAGACGGAAGCACCATGAGGGCGCTGTGAGCGGGGCGGGAAGCCGTGCGTTCGGCGTCCCGCCCCGTCGTGCCGCTTCCCGCGGGCCGCTCAGGGGCGGGGCCGCAGGGGCGGCGGAGGTGTGGGCGGGCGGCCGGCGATCTCGGTCAGCACGTGTGTACGGACGTCGTGGAGCTTGCGGTTGGTCTGCTGGGACAGACTGCGCAGCAGGCCCAGCGCCTCTTCCTCGGCGCACTGCCGTTGCTGCATGACGACGCCGATGGCCTGGTCGATCACCCGGCGGGAGGCGAGTGCGCTCTGCAGGTCCCGGGTGAACTCCTCCGCGTCGGCCAGCCGCTGGGCCAGGGCGATGGCACCGCCCGCCTGGGCCGCGGAGAACGCCAGCGCGTGCCGGTCGTCGGCCGTGAAGGCGTCGGGCTCCTCGGCGTAGAAGTTGAGCGCGCCCGCGGTGTGGCTGCGTACGGGGATCGGCACCGACAGGGCGGAGCGGACGCCCAGGGACGCGGCGAAGCGCGGGTAGGCCGCCCAGCGGCCCTCTTCCAGCATGTCGGGCACGTGGACGATCTCTCCGGTGCGCAGGGCCTGCAGGCAGGGCCCGTCGTCCTGGCCGTACTGCTTCTCGTCGAGCTTGTCCGCCACTCCCCCGGTGCTGACCACGGTCAGCGGGCGGCCGCTGCGCTGCACCGTCACCCCGCAACCGTCCGCCGCCGAGGCAGCGACCGCTTCGGCGACCAGGTGCTGCAGGAAGTCTCGCAGCGTGTCGGTCTCCAGCAGCCAGTCGATCATGTCCAGGGCGCGCCGCTCCTGATCCGGCCGGTTCACCGCCCGTCACCTCCTCCAGCATGAACCCGTGGCCACTTCTCCATTGTGCTGATACCCGGGCCGTACGCGATACGCCTGCCTCATCGCCCCTCGGCGAGCAGGGAGGCGCCGGTGGCCACCGGGTCAGGGGGCCGCTGTCGCCGCAGGGTCCGTGGTGCCCCGCACGATCAGCCGGTGCGCGATGGTGAGGTCGGAGGCCGGCAGATCGTTCCGCGGGCTGTAGATGCGGTCGGCGAGACACTGCAGGGCCCGCTGAGCGATCTGGCGCTTGTCGGGCGAGACGGTGGTGAGGGACGGGTTGCTGAAGCGGCCGTCCTCGATGTCGTCGAAGCCGACGATCGCCAGGTCGCGCGGTACGGACACGCCGCGGGCGTGCGCGGTGTGCAGGGCTCCGAGGGCCAGTTCGTCACTGAAGGCGAACACCGCGTCGGGGACGGTGTCGCCGTCGAGGAGGTGTGCCATGGCCCGGGCGCCGTCGGAGCGGTGCAGCGACGTCACGGCCAGCTCCCAGTCGGGGCGGGGTGTGAGGCCGGCGCGCCGCAGGGCCCGGCGCCAGCCTTCGGCGCGCTGCTCGGCGGTGCCGTTCTCCAGGTGCGGCTGGAGGCCGATGGCGGCGATGCGGCGGTGCCCCCGCGCCAGCAGATGGGTGGTGGCCTCGTCCGCCGCGGCCACGTTGTCCACGGCGACCCGGTCGGCCAGGCCCTGCGGGCTGCGCTCGCCAAGCAGGACGACCGGCAGTGCGCGGGCGGTGTCGGTGAGGTCGCGCGCGCCGAGGGCCCAGGGGCTGATGATGAGCCCGTCCATCACGCGGCCGCCGTCACCGGTGAGCAGCCGCCGCTCCGCTTCGGCGTCGCCCTGCGTCTGGTCGATGATCACGGTCCAGGAGCGGCGGCGCGCCTCGTCCACCAGCAGTCCGGCCAACTCGGCGAAGTACGGCGAGTGCAGCTCCGGGATGGCGAGTCCGATGATGCCGGTGCGGCCGGCGCGCAGGCTGCGGGCGGCGAGGTTGGGCCGGTAGCCCAGTTCGTCGATCGCCTCCTGCACTCGCTGCCGGGTCTCGGCCGACACCCGGGCGGATCCGTTGACCACGTTCGACACCGTGCGCGCGGACACTCCCGCGCGGGCGGCGACGTCTTTCAGGCTGCTCCTCACCCGCACATCGTGGCATGCGCCGATCGCGCCGGGACAAGATCCCCGCAAGAAGGTATTGCCACGTTGAAATCAACGATGCAACATGGCTCGGACAGTTCTGCTGCAAGGAGGCACGCATGAGCCCGTACGCCTACCCCGGTATCGCGCCGGCCGGCCTCGACGTCGACGTGACGGCCGACGTTGACGCCCTGTACTCGGACGGCATCACGGCCCGGAAGGGCGCGTTCACCAGGGAGTGGACCGACCGGCTCCGCGAGGACGTCGAGGTCGCCTTCGAGGAAGCGCGACAGCGGCCCGGCGGTGCGGTGGGACGCGGCCCGAACCGCTACTACGTGGAGATCCACCCCGAGCAGCTGCGCGGCTTCGTGGACCTCGTCGACCACCCCTGGGTGCGCTCGGTCTGCACTGCCGTGCTCGGACCCGACTACCGCATCGTCGAGCTGGGCTTCGACGTACCGCTGGAGGGCGCGGTGAACCAGCCCTGGCACCGGGACTTCCCTCTGCCCGAGGAGACCCGGGCCGAGCGGCGGCTGACGTCGCTCGCCTTCAACGTGACGGCCGTCGACACGGAGGAGGACATGGGCCCCTTCGAGATCGCGCCGGGTACCCAGTGGGACGACAGCCCGGAGTTCGAGCACGGCATGTTCCCGCCCCGCTCGCACTACCCGCGCTACGAGGAGCGGGCCGTGCGCAAGTACCCGCAGCGCGGCGACATCTCGGCGCGCACCGCGCTGACGATCCACCGCGGCACCCGCAACCACTCCGCCAGGTCCCGTCCCGTCCTGGTGCTGGGTGTCGACGGACCCGAGGCCACCAACGGCGACCGGCACGACACCGCGGTCACGCGGGGCTACTGGGAGAAACTGCCCGAGCGGGTCCGGCGCCACCTGGACTGCCCCGTCGTCGACGTCCTGGAGCCGGTGACGCAGAAGCACACCATCGAGGGTCTGGTCATGGGCGATGCCTGAGCTGACCGCCGAGCCCCGGCGCACCGACCCCGGCACCCCGGCCCGGATCCCGGCGGCGGTCTACGCGGTGTCGGCCGTGTCCGCCCTGGGCGGTCTGCTGTTCGGCTACGACACCGGCATCATCTCCGGGGCGCTGCTGCACCTGCGCGAGGACCTGCACCTCACCTCACGCGAGCAGGAGATCGTCGTCAGCGTGATCCTGCTCGGCGCGATGGTCGGCGCGCTGCTGTCCGGTCGCCTCGCCGTCCGCCACGGGCGGCGCAGGATCGTCGTCGCCGTCGCCGTGGTCTTCGCGGTGGGTGCGGCCGCGGCGGCGGTCGCACCCGGGGTGGGCACGCTGATCGCCGCGCGCTTCGTGCTCGGGCTCGCGGTGGGCGGCGCGTCCAACATGGTGCCGGTCTACATCGCCGAGGTCGCGCCCGCGCGGATCCGCGGCCGCCTCATGGTGCTGTTCCAGCTCATGGTCGCCACCGGGCAGCTGGTCGCCTACCTGTGCGGCTGGGCGCTGTCCGGCGAAGGCGGCTGGCGCGTGATGTTCGCCCTGGCCGTGCTGCCGGCCGTGGCCCTGGGCGTCGGCATGCTGTTCCTGCCGGAGAGCCCGCGCTGGCTCATCGAGCGGGGCATGACCGGCCGGGCCCGCGAGGTCCTCACCCGGCTGCGGCCGGCCGGGACCGACGTCGACCGGGAGATCCGGGAGATCGCCGACGTGGCCGCGCGCCTCCCCGCCGGCGGCTGGCGCGACCTGCGGCAGCGGTGGGTGCGGCCCGCGCTGCTGATCGCCGTGGGCATCGCCGCGTTCAGCCAGCTGACCGGCATCAACGCCGTCGTCTACTACGCGCCGACCATCCTCGTCGACGCGGGCTTCGGTGACTCGGTGGCGCTGCTCACGGGGGTCGGGATCGGCGTCATGCTGGTCGTCGCCGGCGTGGTGGGGGCCGTCGCCGTGGACCGGGTGGGACGGCGGAGCACGATGCTGTGGTTCCTGCCCGGCTCGGGCCTGGCGATGGCCGTGATGGCCCTTGCGTTCCTCGGGACGGGTGGTTCGGCGGCCCAGCGGTGGACGGTGATCGTCGCCCTGTTCGCCTACATCCTCTTCAACGGGGTGGGCATGCAGGCGGTGGTCTGGCTCATCGGCCCGGAGATCCTCCCGCTGAGCGTGCGCGGCCCGGCGACCAGCCTCGCCACGGTCACCGTGTGGGGCGTCGACCTGCTGATCGCCCTCACGGCGCTGACCGCCATCGAGACGATCGGCCGGTCGGGGACCTTCTTCGTCTACGCGCTGATGAACGTCGTCTGCATCGCGTTCGTCCTCGCGAAGGTGCCGGAGACCCGGGGCAGATCGCTGGAGAGCATCGAACGGGCCCTGCAGCGCGGCGGCAACTTCCGCAAGGCGCTCGACGGCTCGTGAGGTGACGCCGGTGGCGTGGCACGCCCGCCGCCCCGGAGACGGAGGGGTCCGCGGGCGAGCGCAGAGGCGGAGGGGTTCGCGGGCGAGCGCGGAAGCGGAGGGGTTCGCGGGCGGGCGCGGAAGCCGAGCGGCCGCACCTGGGCGCCAGGGACTTGGGACCCGCAGCCGGACGCGGAGGCCGAAGGCCCGCAGCCGGACGCCGGGGCCCTGGGGCCCGCCAGCCGGACGCGGAAGCCGAAGGCCCCCAGCCGGACGCGGAAGCCGAAGGCCCCCAGCCGGACGCGGAAGCCGAGGGGCCCGCGGGCGGGCGCCGAGGCGGAAGGACCCGCAACCGCACGCCGAGGCCGAAGGGCCCGGGGGCGGGCGTGGAGAGCGGGGCGGCGGCCTGCTGGGTGTGAGTGGCGCGCACCGCGGCCGTACGGCGGCCGTGCCCCGCCCGGGGGCCGCCAAGCCCTTGAGGCCCCGCACGCCCGGCCTCTCGCGGGCCGGCGCATCGTGGGCCGCCGTTCCGTACCCTGACGGCATGCGCATGCGCCCCACCCTGAGCTGGACCCCTGTCGGAGACGTGCCGCCGGGCACCTCGGACCTGGGGCCGGTCGCCGACGCGCTCGGTGCCGGCGGGGTGCTGGTCCTCAGCGGAGCGGGCATCTCCACGGAGTCGGGCATCCCCGACTACCGGGGCGAGGGCGGGAGCCTGAGCCGGCACACGCCGATGACCTACCAGGACTTCACCGGCGACGCCCAAGCCCGGCGGCGGTACTGGGCGCGCAGCCATCTCGGCTGGCGCACCTTCGGCCGGGCCCGACCCAACGCCGGGCACCGGGCCGTGGCCGCCTTCGAGCGGCACGGACTGCTGTCGGGTGTCATCACGCAGAACGTGGACGGTCTGCACCAGGCCGCCGGCAGCGAGGACGTCGTGGAACTCCACGGGGCGCTGGACCGGGTCGTGTGTCTCTCCTGCGGCGCGTTCAGTCCGCGCCGCGACCTCGCCCGGCGTCTGGAGGCGGCCAATCCGGGTTTCGCGCCCGTGGCGGCCGGGATCAACCCGGACGGTGACGCCGACCTGACGGACGAACAGGTCGGCGACTTCCGCGTGGTGCCCTGCGCGGTCTGCGGCGGTGTCCTCAAGCCCGACGTGGTGTTCTTCGGCGAGGCCGTTCCGCCGCAGCGGGTCGCTCACTGCCGTGAACTGGTCCGCGCGGCCGGTTCGCTGCTGGTCCTCGGCTCCTCGCTGACGGTGATGTCCGGGCTCCGCTTCGTCCGTCAGGCGGCCCAGGACGGGAAGCCGGTGCTGATCGTCAACCGCGACCGGACGCGGGGGGACCAGCATGCCGTCGCCAGGGTCGCCCTGCCGCTGGGCTCCGCCCTGACGACGGTCGCGGACCGGCTGGGCATCGCACTGGAGGACGAGCCGGCCGCCTGAGCGGCGCACGACCACCGGCTGCCCGGGCGGGCTGCACGGGGCCGGGGAGAGCACCCCTCGCCGATGAGCCCGGCAGGCATCCCGCCGGGAGTAACAGGCGGCTGCCGTGCCTGTTGCCGCTTCGCGCCAGGCGGCGGCGCAGCGCCGTCGTGAGCCTGATCGGTGCGATGCGGAGCGTCAGGACGCCTCTCGCAGGGCGCGGAAGCGGCTTGGCGTAGGCGGGACGGCCCAGGCGGGAGGCGCGGAACCAGCGTGTGCCGCCCAGTCGGTCCGTGTGCGGGACGGGGATCGGCGCGCCGCCCTCGTTCGTGCGCAGGGCCAGCGCCCACCGGCCCGGTCGCAGTCGCGCGAGCGGCATGCAGGCGGTGAAGCCGCGCCCGTCCGGCCCGTAGGACAGGGGCGCCTCCCGTACCCGGCCCGAGTCCTCCTCGGCGCGCAGGGCGACGGGACGGCGGGCGGCTTCGCCGGTCAGCCGTCCGCTGACGACGAGGGTGCCGGGGGCGGAGGCGTCCCAGGCGATCCCGGTCACGCGGCACGCCGGCGCGGCCGCCGTCCCGGCCCGCCGGATCTCCAGCGCGAGGTGCCCCTCCGGAGTGGAGTGGAGCCGTGCGGTGGCGGGCTCCGGGCGGGAGCCGGTGGTCAGTTCGCGGACCGGCGAGGTGGGTGCCGGGCCGTCCGGGTCCGTCCGGGCCTGCCGGATTCCGACGGTCCGGCTGACTCCCTGGGCGCGCAGGTCGAGTCGGAGGTTCCACGTCCCGACGCCGAGCGGGGCGCCCGAGGCGGCGGTGCCCAGGTCGACGTCGACGGTGTAGCGGTTCGTCCCGCTCCCGGCACCGTCCGTGCGGGCCTGCTCGCGGGTGTCCGTGCCGGGGTGCGGCGGGGTGGCGTCGAGGGTCACCGGTATGTGGACGTCCGGGTGCCGGAAGCCGCTCGGGCGCAGGATCAGCCGGCTGCCGGGCTGCAGCGGGCCGAGGCCGTCGATGCGGGCGTGGCCCGACAGCCGGAGCACGTCGCCCTGTGCGGTCCAGACGGCCTCGGTCAGCTCGTGGTGGACCGGGATCCGGTCCGTGGCGTCGAAGCAGGCGTCCGGCACCGCCTTGGCCGGATCGCGGAAGAAGGGGTGGGCCCAGTAGACACGGCCCTTGTCGACGACGTGTCCGCGCGTCGCGTCCCGCCGGGCGCGCCGGGCCACCGTCATGAGGTCGTCGTAGCGGTCGGCGCGCAGGAGGTGGACGATCAACCGGTCCTGCGGCGCGAGCAGTTGGAAGACACCGTCGGTCACGTGGTCGAGCGCCCACCGCCGGCACTGCGGGTAGTAGTGCTCCCGCGCCTGCTGTTCGCTCTCCCGCGGCAGCAAGGCCCGTAGCGGGCCGCACAGTTCCCACTCCACATGGCGGCGCATGATCCGGTCCCGCCGCGGTCCGGGCTCCAGGTAGCGGGCGACCGTCTCGAAGCACAGCCGGGTGCCGTCCATGCGGTGGACCAGGTCGGCGGCCGTGAGGGTGAGGTTGTTGCCGTTCTGCCGGTTCCGCGAGTAGTAGCAGTCGTAGTCGGCGACGACGGAGATGCCGTCGGCGTTGAGGTAGGCCGCGGCGGTGAAGGGCTTGTCCTCGCAGTTGCGGTACGGCGGGAACCGCAGACCCAGCCGCTCGATCAGCGACCGCCGGAACAGCTTCCAGCAGCCCAGGGTGCGGTACGCGTGGGAGGAGAAGACGTCGGTGCGGGGCTGGTTGTGGGAGAAGACCGCCGTGGGCACGGCGCGTCCGCCGACCGACACCATCTTCCCGAGGACCACGTCGGTGCCGTTGACGTCGGCCATGGCGACCATGCGGCGCAGGGCGTCCGGGCCGAGGTAGTCGTCGGAGTCGAGGAAGAAGACGTAGTCGCCGACGGCGAGGTCGAGACCGGTGTTGCGCGGGCCGCCGGCTCCGCCGCTGTTGGGCTGGTGGACCACGCGCAGCCGGGAGCAGGTGCGGGCCAGGCGGTCCAGTTCCCGACCGGTGCCGTCGGTCGAGCCGTCGTCGACCGCGATGATCTCGAGGTCGTCCGGGTCGAGGGTCTGCTCCATGGCGGACCTGACGCACTGGGTGACCTCCGGCATCGCGTTGTACGCCGGGATGATCACGCTGACGCGCGGAGGGGTCGTGCGGGACATGCGGGCTCCCGGGCCGTGGGCTGCTGCGGAGGGCGGGCCGTCCCGTCCCTGTGCCGGGGCCGACGACAGCCGGCTCCTCCCGCGAGCTTCCGGCGCGATCCGCTCCCGCCGCCCTGCCTGCGGCGTGCTCCTAGGCTGTCGGGGTGCGCGAACCACCCGTTCGGGCGCGTGTCGGAGCCGCACCCGTGCGGAGGGCGGGTCGTGGACCGGGGCGGCGGATCGGCGGGGGCGTGCTTCGGCGGGCCGGGCCGGTCACGGCCGGCAGGCGCCGGACCCCGTCGACACGTCCCGGGTCGCGGAGGCGCCGGCGGACCCGCCCGGCAGGTGGTGCAGGGGGATGCGCGCCGTGATGCGCTTGCCGACCGCTTCGCGTTCGACCGACAGGCTCTCGGTGACCGCCTTGACGATCTCGAGACCGTGCTGGCCGATCCTGCCCGGGTCGGCGGCGCGGGCCGCCGGGAGCGCGGAGTCGCTGTCCCACACGACGACGTCCACGGTGCGCGCGGTCAGGCGCAGTTCCATGAAGACGGGGCCGGGGGCGTACTTGCGGGCGTTGGTGACCAGTTCGCTCACCACGAGCTGGGTGAGGTCCCGGACCCGGTCGGAGACGGGCACGTGATGGTCGTCGACGGCCCGGTCGAGGAAGCCGACAGCGTGGTGACGGGCATCGGCGATGCAGCCGTCGTCCCCGCCCAAGGCGAAGCCGGCCTGCGCCAGATGTTCGTCCGGCGCCGGACCACCGTCACCTTCGTCACGACATTCCACTGGCCTCGCCCTCACTCCCCGTTTACGTGCCCGCCAGTACCCCCACTGACGCCATACATACCTCACAGGTGATGTTCGATACAGCCGCGGGGTGCATCCGGAAGGACCGGTGGGGCAGAATCATCCCCGTCCTGACCCGAGGACGAGCCCTGAACGCATCGAGGAGATCGTGGCCCACTTCCAACCCGCGGACCGGCCGGACCGGCTGCGCGCCGAACAGCACCTGGTCGAGGGCGTCCGTGTCGTGACCCTGCGCGGCGAGATCGACCACGACGTCCAGGACGTGCTCAGCCAGGCGCTGCTGGGTGGACAGGCCGCCGAGCCGCCCCGGATAGTCGCCGACCTCAGCGGTGTGACGTTCATGGACTCCAGCGGCATCAACGTCTTCGTCGCCGCCCACCAGCAGGTGAGCGTGGCGGACGGGTGGGTTCGCATCGCGGGGGCCCAGGAGTCCGTGTTGCGCGTGCTGCAACTGGTCGGCGTCGACACGGTCATCCCCTGCCATCCCACGACCGAGCAGGCTCTGACCGCCTGACCGCCTGACCGCCTGACTATCGGCTGGAGTCCCAGGTGGCCGAGCAGTGGCGGTCCGCCGCTGACGCCTCCCACTGACTGCGCACCCCGCCGACGGCCTCACGGACGCTCATCGACGTCCACACCCTGCCCTCCGGCGGCACCGTGACCGTCCGCACCTTGGACAGGACGGCGCGACGGGGCGTGCCGCACGTCGAGAACACGGGCCGGGCGCCGCCACCGGGACTCGCGCCGCCTCGCACTCGCCACCGCCCGGGCGGTGGTCCGCTCGTCACGGTCCGCCTCCCCCGGAACGGCACGCCGTAGGGCCGCAGGACCGTCCCGCGTCCCGGCCCGCCGCGGATCGTAGGCCGGGCGCGCGTCGAAGTCCCTTGATCCGGTTACCCGTTGCGGCGTCCGGCCGGTCGGGAGCGCCGGACATTCCGGTTGATCTGTGTGCGGTATCACGCATCCCGAGCTGGCCTAAGTTGTCTGCATCACAGCGGAAATGTCCATTTGGCCGCCATGCTCGAAGCAGGTACCGACTCTCCCGAAGTGGAGCCCCCCGGCGCCTCCTTGGGCGCCGGGTCGCGGAAGTGACCCCCGACACAGCCCTCGTGACGGTCGTCCGCCGGCCGGTGCCCGACCCCACCACCCGCTCCCCCGGAAGGCTCCCCGACATGGCCGCATACCTCTGCCCCCCGACCGTCATACACGGCGAGCACACCGTGAAGACCAGCGAGATCGTGGCCGAGGTGCGTGACCGGCACCCTGACGCCGCCTGGGCGCCCCGGATTGACTCCATCGCAGCCAGTACGGGCATCGAGTCCCGTGGCTGGATGCTGCCGCTGGAGACCGCCGTCGCGCCCGGCAAGGGCGGCGCGCTGGACGCCGTCGGCCTCGAGTCGGCCCAAAAGGCCCTCGCCGCCGAGGGGTTCGCGCAGCAGGACGTCGAGCGCGCCATCGCCGCGCTGGAGGCCGTGCCCGTCTCCCAGACGATCGAGGAGCGCACCGCACCGGCCTGGGAGGCCGTGCAGTCCTACGGGGAGCGTGCGGCTCGCGGGGCCCTGCAGTCGGCCGGGCTGGACGTCTCCGACGTCGACTGCCTGATCACCAGCCACTCCACCACCCCGGCACTGCCCGGTCTGGACATGTCCCTGGCCAACAGCCTGCAGCTGCGCCCGGACGCGATGCTGCTGCCCGCCACGCAGTGGGCGTGCATCGCCGGCACCCGCTCCCTGGCGCTGGCGGCGGACCTCGTGGCGGCCGATCCCGACCGGGTCGTCCTGGTCGTCATCTCCGAGGCGCTCAGCACGACCTACCAGCCCGCGGACGACACGCTGGAGTCCCTGATCGTCCGGCTGCTGTTCGCCGACACCGCGGTCGCCGCGGTCGTCACGGGACGGCAGCGGTCCCAGTCGGTGCTGCGCCTGGACGCCTCGTGGCACCACACGCTGCCCGGCACCCAGGACCTGCACCGGCTGCGGACGCGGGCCGACGGCACCCACTTCGTCATGGACCGGCGCGGGCCGCGCGCGGTGCAGGAGACCGTCACCGCCATGTGGGACTGGCTGCGCACCCGCTACGAGGACGACCCCGAGGCCTGGCACCCCGACGTCCTGCTCGCGCACCCCGGCGGGACCCGCGTGCTGGAGTACATGGAGCAGACGATGCCCGACTCGTGGCCGTCCGGGCTGCTCGATTACAGCCGCGAGAGCTACACCACCGGCAACCGCGGCGGCGCCGCCGTGTTCGACATCCTGCGGCGGGCGCACGACGCCGGGCAGCAGAAGCCCGGTAACCGCGCCGTGCTGTACGCGGCGGCGCCGGGGCTGACCGCCACCGCCCTGGAAGGCGAGTGGCTGTAGGACGCCGCAGCGCTGCCGCTACCGGCCGGTAGCGGCGGCCCGCCGCTTGCTTAGCCCGGCAGCGGGCCCGCAGCACGCGCAGCGGGCCCGGAGCACGCGCAGCGGGCCCTCGGGCTCCGCGGGCCCCGCACGTCCGGGTTCTCGGCATCCGCGGCTTTGCAGGTCCGGCCTTCCGGCCCCCGCGAGCCCCGCGCAGCGAGGCAAGGGCTCCGCGGCCTGCGCACCGCCAGGCTTGGGCTCCGCAAGCCCCGCAGCCCAGGCTCCCAGGCGCTGCGGGCTTCAGGCGCACAGGGTCTCGGGCCTCGCGGGCGCCGCACCCGCCAGGCTTGGGCCTCCGCGCGTACAGACCCCCGGGCTCCGCAGGCCCCGCGCCGCCAGGCTCAGGTCTCCGCGGGCCCCGCACGCCCAGGTCATCAGGCTCCGCAGTCCCCGCGCACAACCAGGTCCTCCGCTCCGCAGTCCCGGCACGCATAGGCCCTCGGGCCCCGCACATCAAAGCCCTCGGCCTCCGCGGCATCCGCGCCACCAGGCCGTGCCGCGCCCGCGCATGCCGCTCCCGCCGCCCTGCGGGCAGCCGGCGCGCCGCCGCGGGGCTCAGCCGCGAGACCTCGCGACCTCCGCCCACACCACCTTGCCGTCGTCGGTCCACCGCACTCCCCAGCGGGTCGTGAGCCGGTGCACGATGCCCAGACCGCGGCCGCCGTCGTCGAGGACGTCGCTGCGCCGCAGGCGCGGCCGGCCGTTCCCGGTGTCGCCCACCTCGCACAGCAGGCCGCGACCCGTCCTGATCAGCCGTACGGTGATGGGTCCCGTCGCGAACCGCACCGCGTTCGTGACCAGCTCGCTCACCAGCAGCAGCACGGCCCAGCGGGTCCGGTCCCCGGTGCGCCAGCGCCTCAGCAGCGCGTCGGCCTGCGCCCGGGCGCGGGCCGGGGCGTCGTCGCGGGCGGGCAGCCGCCAGGTCGCCGTGTCCCCCTTGCGGTAGCCGATCATCCGCGCGAGCAGCAGGGTCACGTCGTCGCGCTGGTGTGCGGGGGCGAGCGAGGAGGCGACGTGCCGTGCGGCCTGCTCCAGGGTGTCCCACGGGTGCACCGCGGCCACGGCGTCCGCCAGCCGGCCGATGCCGTCGTCGATCGACAGCGCGGGGTCCTCCACCAGGCCGTCGGTGTACAGGGCCAGCAGGGAGCCGGAGGGCGCGGGGAAGGTGTGGACGTCGAACGGCTCGCGCAGCGCGAACTCGGCGCCGAGCCCGGGGTGGGGCCGGATCGCGAGCAGCTCGGCCCGGCCGCCCGGGGAGACCAGGATCGGCGGCAGGTGACCCGCGCTGGACATGGTCACCCGATGGCTGACCGGATCGTAGAGGGCGATGCAGCAGGTCGACCCGAGGGCGCTGTAGCCGGCCGTCAGTCCGGATTCCGCGTCGTCCAGCAGGGACACGGTCTCGTCCAGGTGCTCAAGCACCTGGTCGGGCGCGAGGCCGGCGGAGAGCAGCGCCCGGGCCTCCATGCTCAGCTGGCCCATGGTCGCCGCCGCCCCCAGGCCGTGCCCCACGACGTCCCCGACCACCAGCGCGGTACGGCCGTCCGGCAGCGGAAAGCTGTTCACCCAGTCGCCGCCGACGCCCGCGCTGTCGGGGGTCGCGGGCTGGTAGACGCTGGCGATCTCGATCGTGTCGCCGCCGGTCCGGGGCAGCAGCCGGCGCTGCAGCGCCAGGACCTGTGTGTGCTCGCGCTGGTGCTGACGGGCCAGATCGACGTGGTGGGCCGTCCGGGCCACCAGTTCCTGCAGGTCGAACAGCTCGCTGTCGCGGAAGGGGTGGTCGGCCCGCCGCCAGACCTCCGCCACGCCCAGGACGACGGGCGGCGTGCCGTCCAGGACCAGCGGGATGCACGCCGCCCCCGCCGACCGGTCGCTGGGCACCAGGGCGCGGATGACGCGCGGGCTGCCGAAGACCCGTTCGACGGCCTCCCGGTCGGGTATGACGATCGTCTGCGGGTCGTCGTCCCGCATCACCGCCTGCGCCAGCAGCCGGCCGGCGTCCGCGGGCAGGTCGTTGCCGGGGGTGACGTAGCCCGCGGGCCATGCGCGGTCCGGCACCAGGGCCGCGCGACGCAGCCGGATGCGCCCCCGCGGCGTGCCGGTGACCCCCTCGCCCGTCCACACGGCGAAGTCGAGGTCGACGGCGGCCACGTCCCCCCAGGCCAGCAGGGACTGCGCGAGCGACTGCGCGGTCTCCCCGATGTCCAGCGAGGTGCCGATGGCGGTCTCGGCCGCGTAGAGGTGCAGCCTCCTGGCCATGGCGATCACCGAGACCGTGAGCCCCTCCTCGGGCGGGGCGGCGGGCAGGATGCTCATCGAGACCACCACCTCCGACCCGTCGGTGCGGCGCAGGCGCTGGATCCGGGCCACGTGCGCCTCGCCGGTCTCCACCACCTGCCGCAGCCGGCGTGTGACCGTCGGTACGTCACCGGGGGGCAGGAGGTCGACGAACGGCTTGCCCCGAGCGGCGTCCAGACCCGCGAACACGGGGGCGTCCAGCTTGCAGCGGGTGATGATCAGGTCCGTGTCCAGGTTGAGCGCGCCGAGGATCTGTTCCTGACGGCTGTTCGCCGGGGCGTCGGCCGTCCGCTGCGCCGTGTCGGCACGGGAGTCCCGCGCCTCGGCCGAACCGGCGGCCGCTTCCTCTTCGCCGTGCGGGATGTAACGCCCCAGCGCGCGGCTGACCAGGTCGAATGCCGAGGAGGACGGGGACGAGGGCGAGGGTGTGGAGTCCATGCGGCTCTTTCGGTATGCGGACCCGTGCGCGCGGGGCCCCGAGCTCCCTGTCGCACACCTCATTCAATAACACCGACGGCCGCTACGCCCACACCAGCGCAGCGTCCCGCGACCACGGACAGTGAGGACGAGACCGGCCCGCCGGGGACGGGGACCCACGCAAGGAGGGCGTGACGGGAAAGACGCCCGACCGGTCGGCTGCCGGTGAACGCGGGACGGCTGAGGCGCCGGGTGAGCGGTGGGGGCGGCTCTGCGCGTGGGCTGTCGCGTCCCGGGCATGGAGAACGCCCAGGCGGGCAAGCGGTCCCTCTGACATGGGGAGGATGCCGTGACCATGACGGAACAGCACGTGGAACCGGAAGACAGGAACGAGGCCGACCGTGCGCGCGACGACGACGCACCGGAGAAGAGACGGGGCAGCAAGGGGCCCGAGACACCGCACGAGCGGGTCAACCGGCGCTGGAACGAGATCCTGCAGGAGACGCGCGTGTCCCAGACGGGCGTGCAGATCCTCTTCGGATTCCTGCTCAGCGTGGCCTTCACCCCGCTCTTCAGGGAATTGGAGACACTCGACCGCGCCATCTACGTCACGACCGTGGTGCTCGGCGCCGCCGCCACCGGGACGCTCATCGCCCCCGTCTCCATCCACCGCTTCCTGTCCGGCCAGCGCATGAAGGACGAGCTGGTGGAGACCGCCGGCCGCCTGATGATGTGCGGCATGGTCCTGCTCGCGCTGACCATCGGCTGCACTCTCCTGTTGATCCTCCGCTTCGTGGTGTCCGGTGTGCTGGCCGAGATCCTGGTCGCCGGTGTCATGGTGTGGTTCGGCATCTGCTGGTACGCGCTGCCGTTGCACCTGCGGCGCCGTGCCGACCGGCGCGCCCGCGAGGCCGAACGCTCCTGAGGCGCCTGCCCGGGATGCCCCCCGGGTGGTGACAAGTACACCTCCCTTTCGGCGCCCAGCCCCACTGATCTTCTCGTCCGGTCCTGAAACCGTCGTGGTGGACGAACCGGACGAGGAGGAACGCGGATGCAGAGGAAGAACGCCTCGAGGCTGCGCAAGGCACTGGTGGTCTTGGCGGCGGCCGGATGGGCCGGCACCGCGGTGGCGGGCACGGCGGTGGCGGGTAGCGCGGCGGCGGGCACGGCGGTGGCGGGCGCGCCCTCGGTCTCACCGCTCCAGAGGAGCATCGACTCACTGGTGAGCGAGGAGAGGTACCCCGCCGTGACGGCCTGGGTGCACCAGGACGGCCGCACCACATCGCTGGTGTCCGGATCCGCCCGGCTGGGCCGCCAGGTGCCCGTCCCTCACGACGGCTACGTCCGGGCGGGCAGCAACACGAAGACGTTCACCGCGGTCGTGGTCCTCCAACTCGTCGCCGAGGGCAAGGTCCGGCTGGACGAGCCCGTCGAGACGTACCTGCCGGGGGTGGTGCGCGGCGAGGGCATGGACGGCAGGAAGATCACCGTCCGCCAACTCCTGCAGCACACCAGCGGTCTGCCCAGCTACACCGACCACATGGACCTGGAGAACTTCAGCGAGGTCCAGCACAGGGTCTTCCACCCCCACGACCTGCTGGCGACGGCGCTGGCCCACCCGGCGGAGTTCTCTCCCGGGACCGGGTGGAAGTACAGCAACACCAACTACCTGCTGGCCGGGCTGCTGATCGAGCGGGTCACCGAACGTCCCGTGCAGGAGCAGATATCCGAGCGCGTGATCAGGAAGGCGGGGCTGCGTCACACCTATTGGCCGGGGCCGGGCGACCAGACCCTCCAGGGAACCGCACGCGCACGGATACGCCCTGGACGATCCCCGCTCGCGCAAGGTGATCGACGTGACGGAGATGGACCCGTCCTGGGGCGGAGCCGCCGGCCAGCTGATCTCGACCCCGAGCGACCTCGCGACATTCGCCCGGGTCCTGATCGACGGCAGGCTCCTCCCGGCCGCGCAGCTGGCGGAGATGCGCAAGACGGTCGACGCCCCGCTGATGCCGGGCTGGCGTTACGGGCTGGGCCTGTTCAGCGTGCCGCTGAGCTGCGGGGGCGTCTACTGGGGGCACGGCGGTGACATCGACGGGTACGAGACCCGCGGTGGCGCCACGGACGACGGGCGTTCCGTCGGGCTCGCGGTGACCGCGCTGCCGGGCACGTTCGGTGACGCGGAAGCGGGGGCCCGGGCCGTCATGGAGTCCGTGGACACGGCGTTCTGCGGGTGACCGGGGCGTGCGCTCGCTGCGCCACCGGCGCCCCGAGGAGGCACGAAGGACGCCTGCCGGCCGCCGTGTCGACCGTTCCACATGCCGTGGAAACGGGTCGGGCGGGCCGGCAGGCGTCCGTGGCCTGCCGTGCGTGAGGTCAGCGTCTGCGGGCCGTCCAGCCGCCGCCCACGCCGGCCACGTGAAGAGCCAGACACATCAGACCCAGCAGCATCACGTTCGTCGAAGAGAACACATCGTTGGTGCCGATCTCCGCCGCGTTGATCAGGAACGAGATGAAGAACAGCACTGCCGCGACTATGCCAAGCATGGAACGAGCTCCTCTCGAAGGGGTGAAGCCCGTATGCCCGGTCAACGTCCGGCCATACACGCTTGGTTCACCGAGCAACCGCTGCGCGGGCAGAGAGCCCGGTCAGCGCTCCCGGACCGGCTCCGCACCCCCTCGCGCCTTCACAGGAGGACGGTTCGCACCCCGTGCTTGCCGAGGATCTCCAGCACGGTGGCGAACACGTCGCGGGGTTCGCCCTGGGGCGTCAGCCGGCGGGACAGACAGCCGCGGGCCACCTCGGCGTCCGCCCAGTGCAGGGTGGCGGGTGAGGTGTGGCCGAAGCCACCGCGCAGACAGTCCTCCAGGGCGTCGAGACACGCACCGAAGTAGCCGCCGGGTCCGTTGACCGCCTCGCCCAGCGCCAGATACAGGCCCGGTTGATCGGTGATGTGCCGGCCGTCCAGCCGGTACACCTGCCCCGCGGGCCGATCCACGTGTCCGTGCCTGCTGCCCCGGTCGCCGACGAGTTCGAGCCACGCGTCGCGCTGCCGGGTGCCGAGGCCGGTCCACGCGCCGGGCGCGTCCGGTGGCCCGGCCAGCCAGCGCTCCCACAGTGGACGGGCGTGGGGCGGCACCGGCTCGAACGCGCCGTCGAGTTCCAGGTCGACGAGTCGGTGCCCGTGGGACGAGACGGTCCAGCTGCGGATGCGGGGATGCAGCAACCGCCCGCCCAGCGGGGCCCCTCGGTCGTCCCGTATCTCCAACCAGGCTTCCTCCAGGTCGAGGGCGCGCCGGGTGCCGGCCTCCAGCGCACGCGTCAGCCGGTCGCTCGGCGCAAGCCCGCGCAGGACGAGCCGGGGCGCCGGGGCGTCCGTCGGCAGGATCCGGGCGAACTCCCGGCAGGAGCCCAGCCATCGCTGCTCGTCGTGCATCCTGACGCCACCTCGGTACCCCTCAGGGGGACCGGCGTACTCGTCGAGACCGGTCAGCACGAGACCGTCCGTCCCCGGATGCCGACCACAACTGTCGACGTCCTCCAGCAGCCAGGGTTCGCATGTCGCGTCGTCCGGCACGAGCCACACCCGGGTGCCGACCCAGCCCACCAGCGAGGCCCCCTCCGGCGCCCAGCCGAACAGTTCGTAGGTACCGCGGGACGGTTCGGCGAACAGCCCTTCCACCTCGGCGCAGACGCCCCACACATGACCGTTCGCCGAATCCGTCAACGCGTAACGCACATGCCCGCGTTGCTGCTCGATGTCCGCCCCCACGGCACACATCCTGCCCCGTCGCCGCCCTGCCCGCGCGGGACTTTCGCGGCCACGACCGGCAGTACCTGCCTGACGAGCGGCCCGGTTCAGTGCCGGGTTCCTCCGCCGGAGGTCTCTTCGAGCGAGCATGTGTTCGCAAGGCGCGCCGCGGTGCGGTCCGCCGGCTGGGGGACCGTGTGGGACGCGGGGGGTTGCTTCGCCGAGGTCAGCCAGTCCTCCAGGATCCTCGTCGCCGTGTGGTGGCAGGGGGCGAGCGGGCGGAGGCGGTCCGGGTGCGTGTCCGCCAGGGCGTCGGCGTGGGTGCCGCCCTCGATGCGGTAGTAGCGGTGGAGGTGACCGCGGCCCGACTCGCGCACCATGCGGGCGTAGACGTCGGAGTCCCTGCTGATCGGCAGCAGCACGTCCAGTGTGCCGTGCAGGGTGACGAGCGGCTTGCCGATGCGTCCCGTCAGCCCGATCCTGCGAACGGCCTTCTTGACCTCGGCGGGCCGCGCCGCGTAGTCGTAGTCGGCGTCACAGGCCGGCGTCCCGGTGGTGCAGAACGGCGTTCCCGCCTCGGTCGGGCCGTCGTAGCCGGGATCCAGTTCCTCGCGGTAGAGGCGCTGCGTCAGGTCCCAGTAGACGGTGTGGTGGTACTGCCACAGGAACTCCGAACCGGCCGGGAACCCGGCGGTGTGCAGGGCCGCGCGCGCCGCGTCCGCTCCCTCACCGCCGGTCGCGTACACCGGGTAGTTGCGGAGCGTCCCGGGCAGGAAGTCCAGCAGCGTGGGCCCGTCCGGGTGCCACAGCGTGCCCTCCCAGTCCACTCCCCCGTCGTACAGCTCGGGGTGGTTCTCCAGCTGCCAGCGGACGAGGTATCCGCCGTTGGAGATGCCGGTGACCAGCGTCCGCGCCGGTGGCCGGCCATAGCGCCGGGCGACGGTCGCCCGGGCGGCCCGGGTGAGCTGGGTGAGCCGGTGGTTCCATTCGACGATGGCGTCCCCCGGCTTCCTGCCGTCCCGGTGGAAGGCGAGGCCGGTGTTGCCCTTGTCGGTGGCGGCGTAGGCATAGCCGCGAGAGAGGACATGGTCCGCGATGGCGCGGTCGTTGGCGTACTGCTCGCGGTTCCCGGGGGTTCCCGCCACCACCAGCCCGCCGTTCCAGCGGTCGGGCAGGCGCACGACGAACTGGGCGTCATGGTTCCAGCCGTGGTTGGTGTTGGTGGTGGAGGTGTCCGGGAAGTAGCCGTCGATCTGGATGCCGGGCACGCCCTTGGGCACGGCCAGATCCTTGGGCGTCAGGCCCGCCCAGTCGGCCGGGTCGGTGTGTCCGGAGGCGACCGTGCCGGCGGTGGTCAACTCGCTCAGGCAAGCGGCCCGTTGACGCTCCGCGCCGGGCACGCGCACCTTCTGCGGGTGCGCGCAGTGGCGGCTCCCCGGGTCCTTCGGGCTCACGGCGGTCGCAGGGCCCGTGGGGAGGACGAGGGCCGCCACTGCGAGGGCCGCCGGCACGCCTCGCCGCCAGGAGCCCGAACGGGGCCGGGCCGGAGGGCGGGGGTGGGGACGTGGGCGGACGGAGAGATGCATGGGTGACGCCTCCACGATCACGTACAGCGCCTGCGGGGCACGTACATCGCTTACCGGGACCTGCGGGAGGCTAGGGCGTCCGTGTGCCCGCTACATATGGGGTGGCGGACCATCTTCCGGCGCCTGGTCATGGTTTCGAGCCCCACCTCGCCCCGGGTACAGGGCCGGGACGGCCCTCCCGAATCGCTCTGCCTACACGACGCGTCACTCGACAGGCCATATAGCGCCGTCACACATGTTCGCGCCGACCATGGCCCCCGGGCCCATGTCCGCACCGACCGGCGCACCCCCACCATGCAGCCAGATCGGTGGCCGATTCCACTCGGCACCGGCCACGCGAGCGCTCCCCACCAGCTCCCTGCCTGCCACGCGTTCCCCCACTCCCCCACCAGGAGGCCACCGCCATGGGACAGCCGCCCTCTCGCTCCGCGACCCCCCTCGCCCCGCGCCGCCGCACTCTCGGCGCCCGCGTCCGCCGCTGTGTCGCCGCCGCCGCCGGTGCCCTCGCCCTGACCGCCGGACTGATCACCGTCAGCCCAACGGCCTCCGCAGCGAGCCTCACCCAGGTCACCGGCTTCGGCACCAACCCCGGCAACCTCTCCATGTATGCCTACGCCCCGGACGCGCTGCCCGCCGGCGCGCCTCTGGTGCTCGCCCTGCACGGCTGCACACAGAGTGCCAACGACTACTACACGCACTCCGGCTGGCCGAAGTTCGCCGACGCGTACGGCTTCGCCCTGGTCCTCCCCCAGACCGACAGCGCCAACAACGCGAACTCCTGCTTCAACTGGTTCGAGCCGGGCGACTCGGCGCGGGGCCAGGGCGAGGCGCTGTCCCTCAGGCAGATGGTGGACAAGGCCGTCGCGCTGTACGGCAGCGATCGGCGGCGGGTGTACATCACCGGCCTGTCGGCGGGCGGCGGTATGACGGCGAACATGCTCGCCGCCTACCCGGACGTCTTCGCGGGCGGCGCCGTCGACTCCGGGCTCCCCGCACGCTGCGCGACCAGTGTGTCGGCCGCGTACACCTGCATGTACAGCCCGCCGGACAGGACCCCCGCCCAGTGGGGTGACCTGGTGCGCTCCGCCGCCCCCGCCGGCACGGCCTCCTGGCCGCGCGTGGCGATCTGGCAGGGCACCGCCGACACCACCGTCCGGCCGGCCAACGCCACCGAGCTGCGCGACCAGTGGACGAACGTCTGGGGCATCGGGCAGACACCCTCCCGTACGGAGAGCCTGGGCGCAGGCACCACGCTGAGTGTCTACGACGACCCCTCGGGCCGGCCTGCCGTCCAGGTCTACTCCGTCTCCGGCATGGCGCACGGCCTGGCGGTCGACCCGGGCAGCGGCCCGCAGCAGTGCGGCAGCACGGGCGCGTACTACCTCGACACGATCTGCTCCAGCTACCACACCGCCCGCTTCTGGGGACTCGATCAGGACCAGGGCACCGGGTCCCTGCCCGCTCCGACGGGGCTGTCCGTCACCGGAACCACCGACAACACCGTCTCCTTGAAGTGGGACGCGGTCGCCGGTGCGGCCTCGTACGTCGTCCACCGGGACGGCACGCGGATCGGCACGGCCGCGTCGACCACGTACACCGACACCGGTCTGGCCACGGGCACGGGCTACGGCTACACCGTGGCGGCCGTGGACGGTTCGGGTGCCGTCGGCCGCGTCTCCCCCGGCGTCACGGCCACGACCTCGGGGTTCACGCCGACGTGTCACACCGCCAGCAACTACGACCACACGGCCGCCGGACGCGCCTACCAGAGCGGCGGCTACACCTACGCCAAGGGCTCGGGCCAGGCGATGGGCCTGTGGAACGCGTTCGTCACCCACACCCTCAAGCAGACGGCACCCGCCCACTACGTCCTGGCCGACTCGGGCTGCTCCTCCTGACCCTCGAACCGAGCGCGTCCGCCCGGCCGACGGTGCAGGCCGGGCGCGACTGTGTCCCCCACATGTCCGCTGTGTGAAATGGGCAGGTTCCGCTGGTACGGCGGCGTTCGTCGTGGTTCTCTGAGCTCATGACCATGCTCGTGACCCGCCGCCACGTGGACTTCGTGCGTGTCACCGCCATGTGTTGTCCCCCCATGGACTGACCGCCTCGTCCCCTCTCCTGGACCGGGTCCGGTCACGTCCCGTCCCCGTGTCCGGCCGCGCCGTCGTGCCGAGCCGCCGCCGAGCCTCCGCCGCGGGGCCTTCGCGCGTCCCCCGCCGTCCGTCTCGTGCCTTGCCCTGCCCTGCCCTCGTACCTGGGAGCACCACCATGAGCCAGCCCATCGACTCCGTCACCGCCGGACACACACCCGCCGACGACACCGCCGGGTCCGACACGTCCGCGTGGTCCTTCGAGACCCGGCAGATCCACGCCGGTGCCGTGCCCGACCCGGTCACCGGGGCCCGGGCCACGCCGATCTACCAGACGACGTCGTTCGTCTTCCGGGACACCCGGCACGCCGCTGACCTGTTCTCGCTCGCCGAGCCGGGCAACATCTACACCCGGATCCACAACCCCACCCAGGACGTGTTCGAGCAGCGCATCGCCGCCCTGGAGGGCGGGGTCGCGGCCGTGGCGCTGTCCTCGGGGCAGGCGGCGGAGACGCTGGCGATCCTCACCCTGGCCGGAGCCGGCGACCACATCGTCTCCAGCACGTCCCTGTACGGCGGCACCTACAACCTGTTCCGGCACACACTGCCCCGGCTCGGCATCGAGGTGTCCTTCGTGGACGACCCCGACGACATCGACGCCTGGCGCCGTGCCGTGCGACCGGGCACCAAGGCGCTCTTCGCCGAGACGCTCGGCAACCCGCGCGGCAACGTGCTGGACGTACGGGCGGTCGCCGACGTGGCGCACGAGGCGGGCGTGCCGCTGATCGTGGACAACACCGTGCCCACCCCCTACCTGCTGCGGCCCATCGAGCACGGGGCGGACATCGTCGTGCACTCGGCGACCAAGTTCCTCGGCGGGCACGGCACCACCATCGCGGGTGTGGTGGTCGACGGCGGCACCTTCGACTTCGGTGCACACCCCGAGCGGTTCCCTGACTTCACCGAGCCCGACCCGAGTTACCACGGCCTGCGGTACTGGCCCGCGCTCGGCCCGGGCGCCTTCGCCGTCAAGCTGCGCGTGCAGCTGCTGCGCGACCTCGGCCCCGCGCTCTCGCCCCACTCCGCCTTCCTGCTGCTGCAGGGCGTGGAGACGCTCAGCCTGCGGATCGAGCGCCACTCGGCCAACGCCCAGGCGCTGGCCGAGTGGCTGGAGCAGCGGGACGAAGTCGCCGCCGTGCACTACCCGGGGCTGCCGTCCAACCGCTGGTACGAGGCGGGGCAGCGCTACCTGCCGCGCGGAGCCGGGGCGGTGCTGTCCTTCGAGCTGCGTGACGGTGTGGAGGCGGGCAAGCGGTTCGTGGACGCCGTGGAGCTCTTCAGTCACCTCGCCAACATCGGTGACGTGCGCAGCCTGATCATCCACCCTGCGTCGACCACGCACAGCCAGCTCGACGAGGGGCAGTTGGCGGCCACGGGTGCCTCGCCCGGCCTGGTGCGCCTGTCGGTCGGCATCGAGAGCCTGGCCGATCTCAAGGCGGATCTGGAGGCGGGCTTCCGCGCGGCGAAGGCCGCGTCCTGAGCACCGTGCTCACGCCGTCCGAGGTCCCCCTCCCTCCGGCCTCCGGGGCCTGGCGGGAGGGGGATCCGCCCGGGCGCCGGCAGTGGTACCGGCGCACCGCACCGCTGCCGTTGGAGGCGGGCGGTGAACTGCCGGACGTGCGGCTCGCGTTCGAGAGCTGGGGACGGCTCGCGCCGGACCGGTCCAACGCGGTGCTCGTCCTGCACGCCCTGACCGGTGACAGCCACGTCGCCGGCCCGGCCGGACCCGGCCATCCCACGGCCGGCTGGTGGGAGGGGCTGGTGGGACCCGGGCGGGCGCTGGACACCGACCGCTGGTTCGTCGTGGCGCCGAACGTGCTCGGGGGCTGTCAGGGCAGCACCGGACCGTCGTCCGTGGCGCCCGGCGGGCGCCGCTGGGGCGGCGCCTTCCCGTTCCTGACCCAGCGGGACCAGGTGGCGGCCGAGGCCGGTCTGGCGGACCTGCTGGGCGTCGACCGCTGGGCGCTCGTGATCGGCGGTTCGATGGGCGGGATGCGCGCGCTGGAGTGGGCGGTGTCCCACCCGGAGCGGACCGGGGCGCTGCTGCTGCTCGCCACCGCGGCCGCCGCGAGCGCGGAGCAGATCGCCTGGGCGAACATCCAGCTGCACGCCATCCGCAGCGACCCGTACTGGCGCGGCGGCGACTACCACGACGCCGCCGCCGGGCTCGGCCCGCACGCCGGACTCGGTCTCGCCCGGCGTCTCGCACACGTCACCTACCGCAGTGAACCGGAGCTCCAGGCCCGGTTCGGCCGCGCGCCCCAGGGCGTCGAGGATCCCTGGCGCGGTGGCCGGTACCGGGTGGAGTCCTATCTCGACCACCACGCCGACAAGCTCGTGCGCCGCTTCGACGCGGGCAGTTACGTCACCCTGGCGCAGGCCATGAACAGCCACGACGTGGGACGCGGCCGGGGCGGTGTGCGGGCCGCCCTGAGCCGGGTGACCGCACCCGCCCTGGTCGCCGGGGTCGACTCCGACCGGCTCTACCCGCTGTCCCAGCAGGCGGAGCTGGCCGCCGGGCTGCGTGGGGCCGACCGCGTGCGGGTGGTCGAATCACCGTACGGACACGACGGGTTCCTCATCGAGGTGGAGCAGATCGCCGCGCTCGTGACCGAGTTGGTGGGCTGACCCGTTCGGTGCCCGCGGGCCTACGGGGCACCGGAAGGGTGCCCGGCCCGGGGGCGCGGCCACCTCACCCCGCCTGCGGAGGAGTCCGCCCCCGCGTGAACGCGGCCCAGTCGACGATCTGCACCGCCGACCCCGCGGCCTCCTGGCCCCGGCAGTGGGCGTGGTGCCGGCGCGCGATGCCGTCCAGGTCGAGGTGCGGGCCGAAGGCCGGACGGGCCGCGAGGCGTCGCGCGTAGGCCCACAGGGCCGGGTGGCCGGTGATCCGGTGCACCGCGGAGGCGTCCAGGTGGTGCCGGTGCACGGTGTCGAGCTGCACCAGCGTCACCCACGTGTGGACGTCCGCGAGGGTGAGTCCGGCTCCGAGCAGGTGGTCCCGGGCGGCCAGCCGCGACTCCAGCAGGTCCAGGGTGTCCAGCAGCGTGGTCAGGGCCGCGTCCCGTTCCGCCGCGACGGCCCCGGCGCGGCCGGCGCGTTGGGCGGCCGCCGTGATGCCCTGCTCGCAGAGCCGGGCCACGGCCTCGATCTCCTCCTCCGCCCCGCTCGGCACGAGGTCGGGTCCGTCGCCGCCGAAGCGCCGGGCCATGTCACGCAGGATGCCGGGGGTGTGTGTGCTGACGATCGTGCCGGTCCAGCTGTCGCTGAGCACCGGAGCCACGGCCGGCCCGGGGTGCTGGTGGGAACTGGCCTCGTACAGGGGGCGCAGGGCCGTGTGCCCGCCGTCGGGCGTGTCGGGTACCGCGGGGAGCAGCGTCACCGGCAGGGCGTCCTCGAGGCCGAGGAGGCTGTGGGTGACGGCGATCCGCAGACAGTGCGGACAGGACGGCGACAGGTGGAGCCGGTAGCGGTTCGGTGCGGCGTAGTAGCCGCTGCGCGCGTCGCAGCCGATCCGGCCGCGGAAGGACGGCACGGCGGTCGGGGATGGAGCGGACATGCGTCTCCCTGGGGTGCTCGTTCACTGGCGTACAGGCACGAAAGGCGTGACGTACAGGCACGAGGGGCGTGCCGTACGGGCGTGACGTACAGGCACGAGGGGCCTGGCGGACAGGCACGAAGGCGGCGGCACGCGGCGGCATCGGCACGGCCGGACGGGGTCCTCGGGGCGGAGGGGTCAGGCGGGGACGGAACCGCCGTCGCCCGGGGAACCGGCCGCGCTGCACACCCGCAGGAGATCGATGTGGCGGCGGGACGTCAGCAGGGGGGACTGCCGGAGGGCGAGGAGGGCGGCGTCGGAGCCGCGTGCCCGGCCGGCACGATCCATGATTGCCCTACCTTTTCACTAGGGTTCCCGTCATGGAGTCTCGGACCGTGTGCCCTTCCCGTCAAGAGGGCCGTCCGGCCGGGGTCTTGCCGCCGAGGTCTTGCCGTTTCGCCCCGCGGCACGGCCGCCCGGTCGTCACGCACTCCGGGCCCCGGCGAACGGCACCTGGGCGGCGGGCGTGGCACGCGCCGCGGAAGGGTGCTGCCACAGCCCGAGCGCCTCGAGCCTGGGCAGCACCCCTTCGCCGAACCAGTAGGCCTCCTCCAGGTGGGGATACCCGGACAGGACGAACTCCTCGATTCCCAGGGCCGCGTACTCCCTGATGCGGTCGGCGACCTCTTCGTGGCTGCCGACCAGAGCGGTGCCGGCGCCACCGCGCACCAGACCGATGCCCGCCCACAGGTTGGGGTGGATCTCCAGCCGCTCGCGGCTGCCGCCGCCGTGCAGGGCGAGCATCCGCCGCTGCCCCTCCGACTCGCTGCGGGCCAGCCCCGCCTGGACCGAGGCGACGGTCTGCGGGTCGAAGCCGGCCAGCAGCCGGTCCGCCTCCGCCCAGGCCTGCTCGGCGGTGTCGCGTGTGATGACGTGCAGCCGGATGCCGAAACGGATGCTGCGGCCGTGCGCTGCGGCCAGCGCCCGGATCCAGGCGATCTTCCCGGCGACCTGGGCGGGCGGTTCACCCCAGGTGAGGTACACGTCGACGTGCCGGGCGGCGATCTCGCCGGCGATCGGTGACGAGCCGCCGAAGTACACCCGGGGCACGGGATCGGGCACCCGGGCCAGGCGCGCGTCCTCGACCTGGAGGTGCTCACCGCGCAGGTCGACGGTCCCGCCTGCCCACAACGCGCGTACCACCTCCAGGAATTCGCCGGTACGGCGGTAACGGGCGTCCTTGTCGAGGAAGTCGCCGTAGGCACGCTGTTCGTGACTCTCGCCGCCGGTGACGACGTTGAGCAGCAGCCGGCCGCCGGTGTGCCGCTGAAAGGTGGAGGCCATCTGCGCGGCGAGTGTCGGGGAGACGAAGCCGGGCCGGAAGGCCACGAGGAACTTCAGCCGCTCGGTCTGCCGGCTGACCATGGCGGTGGTCAGCCACGCGTCCTCGCACCAGGCGCCGGTCGGCGTGAGGGCCCCGACGAAGCCGAGGTCCTCGGCGGCGCGGGCGATCTGGCTCAGGTAGGCGACCGTGGGTGGCCGGTCGCGGCCGGTCGCGGTGGCCGGGGTGCCGTGGCCACCGCCCACGACATGGCGGCTGTCGCCGTTGGTGGGCAGGAACCAGTGGAAGGTGAGGGACACGCGGGTCTCCGATCGGGATGTGTGGGGAGCGGCCTGGTGCGTCGGGTCGTCCGTTCGGGCGTGCCACGGCGGCCGGGTGCCGTCCGGCACAGGGCGGCCCATGGGCCTGGACCCGCCGGCGGCTCGGGTCGAGCAGGCCGGGCGGAAGTCACCCGGTGGCCGCCAGCACGGTCGTTCGGCCGCCGAGCGCGGCGGAGAACTGGTCGGTGACCTGGGCCAGGGCCTCGGCCGAGCCGGGCGCGACGGTCAGGGTGCCGTCCTCGGTGGTGGTGATGTCCTTGTCGAGGGTGAACCAGCCCGGGACGATGTGCGTCGCGCCCATGGAGCTGAGGACGGGGCGCAACGCGTAGTCGATGGCCAGGACATGGGCGGTGGAGCCGCCGGTGGCCAGGGGGAGGATGGTCTTGCCGGCCAGGGCGAACTGCGGGAGCAGGTCGAGCAGTGACTTCAGCAGCCCGGAGTAGGCGGCCTTGTAGACGGGGGTGCCGACGACGAGCCCGTCCGCCTGCTCGACCAGGGCCGTGGCCCGGACGATGGCGGGGTGCCGGAAGTCCGCGCCGAGCAGGGCCTCGGCCGGGACGGTGCGGACGTCGAAGGGGATCACCCGGTGTCCCTGCGCGATGAGCCGCTGGTCGAGGTGGCGCAGCAGGCGGGCGGTGCGGGACGTGGCGGAGGGGCTGCCGGAGACGGAGAGGATGGTGGCCATGGTCGGGGGGTCCTTTCGGAAGTACCTGGTGGGCTGCGGCAGTTCGCCGGTGAGGACATGGCGGCCGCCTGGGACGGTCGCCTACGTGCCGGTCCTGGGCAGGCCGGGCGGGTTGATCCGCGAGGTGGTGACGGCCTCGTCGGACAGGCCCCAGCGCTTGAGCACCTTGGCGTAGGTGCCGTTGTCGATGAGATGGTCGATGGCGTCGGCGAGCGGCTCGACGAGGCCGCTGTCCTTCTTGGTGGTGGCGGCGATGAGCCCCTGGAGGCCGGCGCCGGCGCCCGACTGGGTGCCGACGACCTCGGTTTCGCCGGTGGTGGCCGCGTGGTGGGCGGCGGTCGGGTTGGGGCCGAGATAGAGGTCGATGCGGCCGGACCGCAGGGCGAGTCGGGTGTCGCTGTCGTTCTGGTAGTACTTGATGTCCACCGGTTCGCGGCCGGCCTTCTCGTTCTCCCTGCTCCACTCGATCAGGAGTTTCTCCTGGTTCGTGCCGCTGCTGACGGCGACGGTCCGGCCCGCCACATCCGCGGGGCCGGTCACCTTCAGGCCGCTGCCCTTCTTCGCCTCGAAGCCCAGGTTGTCCTCACGGTAGGTGGCGAAGTCGTACTTGTCCTTGCGTTCCTCGGTGACGGTGATGTTGCTGAGTGCGGCGTCGTACTTGGCGCTGTCGAGGCCGACGAAGATGTTCTCCCAGGACACGATGGTGAGGTGCGGCTTCAGGCCGAGGACGTCGGCGACGAGGTGGGCGAGGTCGGGTTCCACGCCGATGACGGTCTTGTTGTCGGTGGCGTAGAAGGTCAGCGGGGCCGCGGAGCCCGAGGACGCCACGAGCTCCAGGGTTCCTCTCTTGCGGATGCGCTCCGGGACCCGGGCGGCGATGGCGTCGACCTCGGCGGTCGTCACGCGCTTCCGGTCCGGACTGGTGTCGATCTTCGTCGTGCCGCCGGAGGTGGCCGCGACCTCGGTCGTTGCGCCCTCGTCGGGATCGGCGCAGCCGGTGAGGACGAGGGCGGCGGCGAGACCGAGTGCGGCGACGGCGGTCGTGCGGCGTGCGGTGCGGACGGTGGCCATGGCGGTGCTCCTTGCGGGCGTGGACGAGGGTCTGTGACGGGACTCGGAGCGGCGCGGCTCACAGGACCTTGGAGAGGAAGGCGCGGGTGCGCGCGTGCTGCGGGGCGTCGAGGACGGCCGAGGGCGGGCCCTGCTCCACGACGACACCGCCGTCCATGAAGACGACGGTGTCGGCGACCTCGCGGGCGAAGCCGATCTCGTGGGTGACGACGATCATGGTGGTGCCGGTGCGGGCCAGGTCCTTGATGACGTCGAGGACCTCGCCGACGAGTTCGGGGTCGAGGGCCGAGGTGGGCTCGTCGAAGAGCAGCACCTTGGGTTCGAGGGCGAGCGCACGGGCGATGGCGACGCGCTGCTGCTGGCCGCCGGAGAGCTGCCTCGGGTAGGCGTCGGCCTTGTCGGCGAGCCCGACCCGGTCGAGCAGCCGCCGGGCCGTCTCCTCCGCCTGGCGGCGGGGCCGGCGCAGCGCGGAGACCGGGGCCTCGACCAGGTTCTCCAGCACGTTCAGGTGGGGGAAGAGGTTGAAGCTCTGGAAGACGAACCCGATGTGGGTGCGCTGCTTCAGGACGTCCTTCTCCTTCAGTTCGTGCAGTCGGTTCCCCGAGCGGCGGTAGCCGATGAGTTCGCCGTCGATGGTGATCCAGCCGCGGCTGACCTTCTCCAGGTGGTTGATGGTGCGCAGCAGGGTGGACTTGCCGGAGCCGGACGGGCCGAGGACGACGGTGACCTCGCCGGCGTGGACCTGCAGGTCGACGCCGCGCAGCACTTCCAGCGGGCCGAAGCTCTTGTGGACGCCGTGCACGTCCACCATGACCTCGCTCATCGGCGTGCTCCCAGGGGTCCGAGGATGGTCGGCGGTACGGCGGGCTGCTCGCGCCGGGCGGCTGCCGCGCGCAGGGTGCGCAACGGGCGCCGGAGCCGCTGGAGCGGGGTGGGGGGCGGGGTGCGGTCGCTGCCGCGGGCGTAGTGGCGTTCGACGTAGTACTGGGCGACCGACAGCAGCGTGGTCAGCAGCACGTACCAGGCGGTGGCGACGAGCAACAGCGGGATGACGCGGCCGTTGCGGCCGTAGACGACCTGGACCTGGTAGAAGAGTTCGCCGATGGACATCACGTAGACCACCGAGGTGCCCTTCAGCAGGCCGATGATCTCGTTGCCGGCGGTGGGCAGGATGGCGCGCATGGCCTGGGGCAGGACGATGCGGCGGATCTGCCGGAGCCGGGGGACGCCGAGTGCGGCGGCGGCCTCCAGCTGGCCGGGGTCGACGGAGATGACGCCGCCGCGGACGACCTCGGCGGCGTAGGCGGCCTGATGGAGTGTCAGCCCGATGACGGCGGCGCCGATGGTGCCGATGAGGCTGTTGCTGTCGACCGACCAGAACACCGGGCCGAAGGGGATCCCGACGCCCAACTCGCGGTACAGGGCGCTCAGGTTGAACCAGAACACCAGCTGCACGATCATCGGGATCGACCGGAAGACCCAGATGTACGTCCAGGCGACGGTCTGCAGCACCGGGTTGCGCGACAGCCGCATGAAGGCC
This sequence comes from Streptomyces sp. NPDC026246, assembly GCF_055567995.1. Lineage (NCBI taxonomy): Bacteria > Bacillati > Actinomycetota > Actinomycetes > Kitasatosporales > Streptomycetaceae > Streptomyces > Streptomyces sp. NPDC026246. The sequence goes on from NZ_JBVHPJ010000006.1 coordinate 334,700, forward strand.
AGGACGGTGCCCAGGAGGAAGCCCAGGACGGTGGCGTAGGCGGTCAGTTGAAGGGTGACCCAGACCGCCTCGACGATCGTCTCGGACAGGACGTAGGCGCGGAAGACGTCCCACTCCCACACGGGGTTGGTGGCCAGCCCGTGCACGCACTGGACGACCAGCACGATCACGGCTGCGGCCGCCACCCAGCGGCCGTAGTGGCGGGCCGGGACGACCTTGAGCGAGGCCGGGCCGTCCGGGACGGCCGGCGGGTCGGGGCGGGTGTCCGCTGTGGCCGTGCCGGGGGGCGCGGCGCCGGTGGTGGATGCCATCGTGGTGTTCCTGCTCGGCTAGGGGTGCTCGGGCGGGTTGATGCGCGAGGTCTCGATCGCGGAGGCGGACGTGCCCCACTTCTTGAGGATCCGTGCGTAGGTGCCGTCCTCGATCAGCTCGTCGACGGCGGCCCGGAAGGCCTTGGTGAGGGGCGAGCCCTTCTTGAAGGCGAAGCCGACGTCGAGGCGGCGGTACTCGCCGAGGAACGTCGTCTGCGAGGCGGCCCGGGACGCCTGGTGGCGCAGGCCGTTGATGGTCGACATGACGACGTCGATGCGGCCCTGCTGGAGCGCGGTGAGCGTCGCGGCGTTCTCCGAGTAGACCTTCACGTCGTACGGCTTCCTGCCCGCTTCGGCGCACACGCCCTTCCGGGCGGTGAGTGTCGTCTCGAAGGTGGTGCCGGCGCCGGTGCCGATGGTCAGCCCGCACAGCTGGGTCAGGTCGGTCACCTTGCGGATCGCGGTGTTGCCCTTCTTCACCGCGAAGCCCTGGCCGTCGTTGATGTACGTCACGAAGTCGATGGTCTTCAGACGCTCGGTGGTGACACCGAAGTTGCCCGTACCGACGTCGTACTTGCCGCTGCCGAGGGCGGGCAGGATCGTCTCGAAGGAGGCGTCCTGGCGGTGCAGCCGCAGTCCGAGGACCTTGGCGACCGCGTCGGCGATGTCGATGTCCTGCCCGGCGGGTGCCTCGTCCGGGCCGTTCGGGTAGTAGGCGCCCGGCGGGAAGCCGACCGAGCTGCCGATCCGCAGGGTGCCCGACCGGCGGACGTCGGGCGGCAGCAGCGCGGCGACGGAGGCCACCTCGCGCACGGCGGCGACCGGATCGCCGGCGGGCGCGGGAGGGGCCTGGGCGCCGGCCGCGGCGGTGTCGCCGGAGCCGCAGGCGGTCAGTCCCAGCAGTGGCAGGAGCGCGAGGGCGGTGGCGCTGCGCAGGCGGCCTCGGGTGCCGGGAAGCTTCACAGGTCCGTGGCCTTTCCGGTGGGCGGGAGGGGTGGCAGGTGTTTCTCGAAGGGCAGCGGGCCGATGGTCTCCGGGTCGGCCGCGGTGTCGAACAGGGCTGTGTAGCCCGTGGCGAGGTACAGGGCGCGGGCCTCGGGCTGGCGGGGCCCGGTGGTCAGGTGGATCCGGCGGTAGCCGCGTGCGGCCGCCTCGTGTTCCAGTTCGCCGAGCACCCGGCGGGCGAGTCCGCGCCGGCGGTGGGCGGAGTGCGTCCAGATCCGTTTCAGCTCGGCCGTGGTGGCGTCGTGACGGCGGAAGGCGCCGCCCGCCACGGGGGCGCCGTGCTCCAGCAGCAGCAGGAGCAGGCCGCCGTGCGGCGGGGTGAACTCCTCGTCGGGGTAGCGGGCGATCTCGGCGTGCGCGTCCTTGCCGTACCGCGTCGTGTACTCGTGACCGAGTTCGCGCAGCAGGGGTCTCACCCGCGGGTCGGAGACGGGGACGTGCACGACGGCCTGCTGCGCCGCCCGGGGCGGCACGGGGGCTGCCGACGTCACGCGCCCACCACCGCCCCGGCCCGGTCCTCGTGCACGGCCCGCTCGGCGTCGCGCCTGGCGACCTCCTCACGGACGAGGGGAATCACGTACCGGCCGAAGTCGATGGCGTCGTCCAGCAGGTCGTAGCCGCGCGCGGAGAGGATGTCGACCCCGAGGTCGTAGTAGTCGAGGAGCGCCCGGGCCACGGTCTCGGGGGTGCCGACCAGGGCGTTGGAGTTGCCGGCGCCGCCGGTCGCCGCGGCGGTCGGGGTCCACAGGGCGCGGTCGTAGCGCTCGCCCTGCTCCGCGATGGCGATCAGCCGCTGGGAGCCGGTGTTCTGGGGGGCGTCGACGCGCCGGCGCCGGGTGAGCCCGGCCGCGCCCCGCTCCCGGATGGCGCCGAGTGTGCGGTGGGCCTTCTCCCAGGCCAGTTCCTCGGTCGGGGCGATGATGGGACGGAACGCCACCTGGATGCGCGGGACGTCGGTGCGTCCCGCCGCTTTCGCTGCGGCCTTCACGTGCTCGATCTGCTCGGCGGTCCTCGCCAGCGGCTCGCCCCACAGGCAGTAGATGTCGGCCTCGGCCCCGCCTGCGGCGAGGGCGGCGGGCGAGGAGCCGCCGAAGGACACGCCCGGGCGCGGCTGTTGGGCGGGGAAGACGTCACTGACGAAGTCGTGGAAGCGGTAGTGCTCGCCCTCGTGGTCGAAGGGCTCGTGCGTGGTCCAGATCTTCTTGACGATGCGGATGTACTCGCGGGTGCGGGCGTAGCGCTCGTCCTTGGTGAGGGTGTCGCCCTCGCGGCCCTGTTCGTGGTCGTTGCCGCCGGTGATGAAGTGCACGGTCAGCCGGCCCTCGCTGATCTGGTCGAGGGTGGCGAAGGTCTTCGCGGCGAACGTCGGGTACGACACGTTGGGCCGGTGTGCGAGCAGGATCTGCAACCGGTCCAGGCGGCTCGCGATGTACGCGGCGGCGGGCGCCGGATCGGGCGAACCGGACCCGTAGGCGAACAGCACGCGGTCCCAACCGTGCTCCTCGTGGGCCCGGGCGAGGCGGAGGGTGTAGTCCTTGTCGAAGGCTGCGCCGGAGCGCGCGGTGGTTTCGGAGCCGTCGTTGGTGGCGGCGATGCCGAGGAACTCCACGGGCATGGGAAGAGGCCTTTCGGGAGTGACCGCACGCGGGCAGCACGAACTGCCGTGCGTGCGGGGGAAGATGACCGGCCGGCCGAGGGGCCGGAGCGTACGCGAGTGACGACGCCGCGCGTCAGGAGGAACGGGTGCGGCAGCGCGTGCGAAGGGGAAGACCGGCTCGCGACGGGATCACCGAAGAGACGGGGTCACCGAAGGAGGGAAGGGCCGGTCGGACGGCCCGCTGCCGAGTCAGGCGCAACACGCCGCGGACCACACTCGACCGAAGTCGATGTGGTCGCGCGAGACCAAGCGCTGCTGGGCGTTCATGCGCCTAATTGAGCAGGACATCGAGCGTCCCGTCAAGGAGCGACCGGATGCCGGACCCCTCGTCCGTGCCTGCCGTCGGGCCTTGTTGACACATCCGTGCCGTGGACCCATACGATCGAGGACGGACGGCTCCGCCTCGCGTGAGCCCGCTTCCGCAGCCGCGTTGAGGGACGCGGCGACCGTGACGACGCACGCTTCCCGGCCCCACTCGGTCTTCGCGCCCGGCGCCCGTGCGCCGCGCGCGGCCACGAGTGCCCCGGGCGGTCGCCCTCGCCTGATTCCCTCTCCCGGAGAGCCTCCCCATGGTCACGTCGTCCGACGTCACGTCCGTCCCCGTCACGAAACGTCCGGTCCGCGCGGAGGAGGCCGGTTCCGGCCCGCCGCGGATCGTGCCGCGCCGGCGCCCCGGCCGCTGGGCGGCGGCTGTCGCCGCGCTGGCCGTGTGCGCGATGGTGCTCGACTCCGTCGTCCGCAACCCGGCTTTCCAATGGGGCGTCGTGGGGCGGTACTTCAACACGCCCGCCGTGCTCGACGGGCTGCTGCTGACCCTGTGGCTGACCGCGGCCGTGATGGTGCTGGGGTTCGCGCTCGGCACCGTCCTGGCGGTGATGCGGCTGTCCGGCAATCCGGTGCTGCGCACCCTGAGCTGGAGCTACGTGTGGATCTTCCGCTCCACTCCCCTGCTGGTCCAGCTGCTGTTCTGGTTCAACATCGGCGCCCTGTACCCGACGCTCGGCCTCGGCGTCCCCTACGGCCCGGAGTTCGTCACCGTCAGGACCGTCGACCTGCTCGGCCCGACCCTCACCGCGGTCGTCGGCCTGACCCTCCACGAGAGCGCCTACGCCGCCGAGGTGGTGCGCGGCGGCATCCTCTCCGTCGACCCCGGCCAGACCGAGGCCGCGCAGGCCCTCGGTCTCGGCAGGCGCCGCACACTGGGGCGCGTCGTCGTCCCCCAGGCCATGCGCTCCATCGTCCCGACGGCCGGGAACATGCTGATCGGCACGCTGAAAGGCACCAGCATCGTCAGCGTGCTGGCGGTGCACGACCTGCTGTACTCGACGCAGCTGATCTACCACCAGACGTACCAGGTCATCCCGCTGCTGCTGGTCGCCACCCTCTGGTACGTCGCGGTCACCAGCGTGCTCGGGGCCGGCCAGTACTACGTCGAACGGCACTACGCGCGCGGCGACTCCCGCGCCCTGCCGCCGACTCCGCTGCAACGGCTGCGGGCGCGCGTGGCGTCCGCCCGCGTCCGGCTGGGAACGGCGACGGCCTCCGACGCCCGACCGGCGATCGGCGGTCACCGGTGAGCGGCGCCGGCGGCACCGACTCGCCGGCCGTCCTGGTCGTCGTGGGCGCGGGCCCGCGCGCCACCGGGCTGCTCGAGCGCATCGCGGCGAACGCCGACGAACTGTGGTCAGGGGAACGCGAGTTGCACATCCACCTGGTGGACCCGTATCCGCCCGGGCCGGGGCGGGTCTGGCGGCACGACCAGTCCCCGCTGCTGCGGATGAACTCCATGGCGGAGGACGTCACCATGTTCACCGACGAGTCCTCCACGATCGAGGGCCCGGTGCGGCCCGGACCCTCACTGGCCGAGTGGGCCGCCGGGTTCTCGGGCCGGGGCCCCCGTCACGCACCGCACTCCGCCCCCGCCGACCCCGGGGTCCTGGCCGAGCTGCGTTCCCTGAGCGGCACCGACTTCCCGACGCGCCGTGCTCAAAGCGCCTACCTGGACTGGGTGTTCCGCCGGGCGGTGGCCGAACTGCCCACCTCGGTCACCGTCGAGGTGCACCGCACCACCGCGACCTCCGTCACCGGCCCCCCGGACGGCCTGCAGTGCGTGCACCTCGCCGGGCGGCCCACCCCGCTCACGGCCGACCTGGTGGTCCTCACCCAGGGGCACCTCGGGGCCGCCCCGCCGGCCGAACACCGCACGCTCGCCGCGTTCGCCCGCCGCCACGGGCGCTTCCACCTGCCTCCGGAGTTCTCCGCCGACGCGGACCTCTCCGGACTGCGCCCCGGCGAACACGTCGTGGTGCGGGGCCTCGGACTGGCCTTCATCGATCTGCTGGTGCTGCTCACCGAGGGGCGCGGCGGTACGTACCGCACCGGCGGCGACGGCACGCTCACCTACGTTCCGTCGGGCCGTGAGCCCGTCCTGCACGTCGGGTCGCGGCGCGGCGTGCCGTACCACTCCAAGACCCGCTACCGGCTCCGCGGCCCGCGCCCCGCCCTGCCCCGGTACTTCGGCCCCGAGGCGGTGGACCTGCTGCTCGCCCGGCCCGGACCGCTGGACCTGCGCCGTGACGTGTGGCCGCTGATGGCCAAGGAGATCGGGTTCGGCCACTACCACGAGCTGTTCCACGCCCACCCCGGCCGCACCGCCCTCCCCTGGCGCGAGTTCGCCGCCGCCTACGACGGCCTCGACTGGTACGCCGAGGGGATGACCGCCCTCGTCGCCGCGGCCGTGCCCGACCCGGCGGACCGACTGGACTTCGAGGCTCTAGACCGCCCCCTGGACGGCCGTACGTTCCCCACGCCCGAGGCCTTCCAGGACTTCCTGCGCGACCACATCGCCCAGGACGTGGCACGGCGGGAGGACGGGGAGTTCAGCGCCGACCTCGGGGCGTTCCTCGCCCTGCTGTCGGTGTACGGCGGGCTTCCGCGTCTGGTCGCCTCGGGGCGGCTCACGGCCCGTTCGGTCGCGGACCACCTCGACGGCTGGTGGCACGGGTTCTTCAGCTTCCTCGCCTCCGGTCCGCCCGGGGACCGGCTGCGGCAACTGCACGCGCTGTCCCGGGCGGGTGTCGTCCGGTTCGTGGGGGCCGGCATGCGCGTCGGCACCGACGAGGTCACGGGCACGTTCACCGCCACCAGCCCCACCGTCCCCGGCCGGGCCGTCCGCGCGACGGCGCTGATCGAGGCGTACCTGCCCGCCCCTTCGCTGGCCCGCACCGAGGACCCCCTGCTGCGCGACCTGTACCGCCGGGGTTCCCTCAGCGAAGAGGTCGTCGCGGACGCCACCCGCACCCACCGTTCCGGCCTGCTGAGCGTCTCCCCCGGCGACGCCCATGTCCTCGACCCGGCCCTGGGCGGACCGCACCCGCGCCGGCTCGCGCTCGGCGCCCCCACGAACAGCCGGGCCGTCGCCGCCTTCGCCCGGCCCCGTACCGACGCTCCCGCCTTCCGCCAGAACGACTCGGTGGCCCGTCGGCTGCTGCGCACCCTGAGCGGTTCACCTCTGAGGCATTCCCCACGTTTCCTATCGAGTTACTAGGAAACCCTTGACGGTGTCCGTGGAGGATGCACAGGATGTTGCCCATGTCCCGTACACAGCAGCGACTCGTTCGCCGTCGGCATGTCGACTTCGGTCACGTCGTCAGCGCCGCCTGCTGTTGCGCCTGAAGGCACCCGGCTCACCCGCCGTACGTGCCACTCGGCTCAGTTCACCTCCATCTCCCGCGGCCGGACGCGCCCGTACACGGAGCCCGGCGGCCCGCGCACACCGAGGGACATCCCCATGACCACGGCACTCCCCACCCGGACCACCCCTCCGGCAGCCCAGCCCGTCGAGACCCGCCGCCTCCACCTGGTCGGTGACGCAGGGCTCGACGGCGCCACCGCACCCACCGCCCCGCGCCTCGTCAGCTACCTCCTCCTGGTCCCGGAGGGCACGGACCTCGGCGACCTGTTCGCCGAGGACGGCCCGCGGCCCGAGATCCGGCCCGTGGAGGCGACGGCCCCGGCCGCCGCCCCGCGCATCGGCGACGGCGCCGTCCAGGTCGACCCGGCCCGCCGGGTCGCCGAGGTGGACGGCCGTCAACTCGACCTCACCTACCTGGAGTTCGCACTGCTGGCACACCTCGTCCGGCACCCGCACCAGGTGCACACACGCGAGCGCCTGGTCGCCGCCGTCTGGGGCTACGCCCACGTCGGCGACGGACGGACCGTGGACGTCCACATCGCGCGGCTGCGCCGCAAGCTCGGCGCGGCCCACCGGCACACCATCGCCACGGTGCGGCGCGTGGGCTACAAGTACGTGCCCGACCAGCACAGCCCCGGCGCCACACCCCGCCACCGACCTTGAGGAGAGCCCGCCATGGGCCTTGCCATCGCACCGGCCGACCCCGCCCCGACAGCCGAGCGGACCGGGCCCGGCCGTGCACACTGGCTGCGCGTGGCCCGCGAGGTGGCGGACGACCTGGCCACGGACGCCGTGGCCAGGGAGCAGGCGGGCAAAGTCCCGTTCGCAGAGGTGGCCGGGCTCCGCGAGGCCGGGCTGCTGACCCTCCTCGCGCCGGTGGAGTCCGGGGGCGGCGGCGCGGACTGGGCGACCGCCTGCGCCGTCCTGCGGGAGATCGCCGCCGCCGACGGAGCGATCGGCCGACTGCTCGGCTGTCACTACTTCCTGTCCTGGAGCACCCGCTTCTTCTCCCCGCCCGATCTCGCCGCACGCGTCCAGCTGCGGGCGGCCGCCGAGCAGTGGTGCTGGGGCGGCGGCCTGGCCCGCCAGGAGGCCCCGGCGCTCCTCACCGGCAAGCCCGGCCGCCACGTACTCGACGGCCGGCAGAGCTACGCCACCGGCGTCCTGGTCGCCGACCGCCTCGCGGTCCGGGCCGTCCGCGCCGGCTCGGACGAGCCCGTGGCCGTCCTGGTCGACCCCGCGGCCCCCGGTGTGCAGGTGGACGGCGACACCGGCGGCTTCGGCCAGCGGCTCGCGGCCGGCGGGAGCGTGGAGTTCGACGCCGTGACGGTCACCGGCGATGACGTGCTCGGCCCGCTGTCCCCGGACGAGGAGTCCCTGTCCCCCTCGGCCGCCCTCGCCTCGCCGGTCGGGCGCCTCGTCTCGGTCGAGCTCCTGCTCGGGATGACGGAGGGCGTCCTGGCGGAGGTGCGCGAGTACAGCAGGACGGGCCGCGCGCCGTGGCCCGCCACCTCCCAGGTCCCCGCACCCACCGATCCCCATGCGCTCAGCGCGTACGGGGAACTGACCGTCCTCACCCGCTCCGCGGCCGCACTAGCCGGCCAGGCGCTGGACGCCGTGCGGGAGGGGCTCGCGGCCGGGGACGACCTCGGTTTCGAGCAGTGTGCGGAGATCTCCGTCCTCGTCGCCATGGCCGAAGCCGCCGCCTCCCGGGCGGCGCACGAGTCCACCGCTCGCGCCCTCGACGTGCTCGGCCCCAGGGCCGCCTCCGCGCGACTGGGGCTGGACCGCTTCTGGCGCAACGTCCGCACGCACACCCTGCACGAGCCGGTCGCCCACCGCTTCCGCGAGGTCGGGGACTACTGCCTCAACGGCGCCCACCCTGCCTTCGTCCTGCCGGTGTGACCCGCCCGCAGGGCGAAGACCGGCAGCAGACCAGGGCAATTGACGCACTTCGCCTCCACATCTCGCGATTCGAGAGGTAACTGCCCGCCATACGGACACCCCCTTGGGGCGGACGCCGTCTTCTGCCACGATCCCTAGCAGCCAGGTAGGAAAACTAGGGAATTGCGAGGTGCGGCCGTGCGCGTGCTCCACTCCACCGCCCTCGCGCTGCTCTTCCTGACCTCGCGCCGCCACATCGACCTGGCGCGCACGTCGAGCGCCATGTGTCGTCCGGCCTGACACTTCGCCGTCCCCGGCACGTCCCGGCCGCCGGCTTCCGCGCACCCCGCCGACCGTCCAGGGCGGCCGGGGCCACCTGCACCGGAGCGACCACCCCCTCCCCCACGCCGTGTTCAGCGGCTCACGTACGGCTGTCCCGTGCCGTTGAGCCGGCGAGCGCTTCTCGACGCACACGGCCCCGGTCACCCCACGCCGTCGCCCACCCTTCCCGATCCCTCATTCTCCGAGAGGACACCTCCGTGTCTGCCGCAAGACCGTTCACCAGCCTGCGCACCCTCGCCGCCCTGGCGGCGCTTCCCCTTCTGCTGACCGCCTGCGGCTACGGCTCCGAGTCCACGGACGACGGCGGGAAGAGCGAGGTCGCGGCCGGCGCCGAGAAGCTCTCCGTCGACCAGGTGAAGATCGGCTACTTCCCCAACCTCACGCACGCCACGGCGCTCGTGGGCGTCCAGGAGGGACTGATCCAGAAGGAGCTCGGCGGCACCACCATCAAGGCGTCCACCTTCAACGCCGGGCCGTCCGAGATCGAGGCGCTGAACGCCGGTGCCATAGACATCGGCTGGATCGGCCCCTCCCCCGCGATCAACGGCTACACCAAGTCGGGCGGCAAGAACCTGCGCATCATCGGCGGTTCGGCCTCCGGGGGCGTGAAGCTGGTCGTCAACCCCAAGAAGATCAAGTCCCTGAAGGACGTCAAGGGCAAGAAGATCGCCACACCGCAGCTGGGCAACACCCAGGACGTCGCGTTCCTCAACTGGATCGCGGAGCAGGGGTGGAAGGTCGACGCCGAGAGCGGAGCGGGTGACGTCTCCGTCGTCCGCACCGACAACAAGATCACGCCGGACGCCTACAAGTCCGGTTCCATCGACGGCGCGTGGGTGCCGGAGCCGACCGCGTCCAAGCTGGTCGCCGACGGCGGCAAGGTCCTCCTCGACGAGTCGACGCTGTGGCCGGACAAGAAGTTCGTGATCACGAACATCATCGTGTCGCAGAAGTTCCTGCGGGATCACCCGGACGTCGTCGAAGCGGTGCTGCGCGGCTCGGTGCGGACCAACGAGTGGATCAACGCCAACCCCGGCAAGGCGAAGGAGTCCGCCAACGAGGCCCTGAAGGAGCTGTCGGGCAAGGCGCTGCCCGCCGACGTCCTCGACCCGGCGTGGAAGTCGGTCACCTTCCTCGACGACCCGCTGGCCTCCACGCTCAACACGGAGGCGCAGCACGCGGTCACGGCGGGCCTGCTGGAGAAGCCGGACCTGAAGGGCATCTACGACCTGAGGCTCCTCAACAAGGTGCTCAAGGCGGACGGCAAGCCCGCGGTCGACGACGCCGGCCTCGGCGCGAAGTAGCCCCGTCCGGCACGAGCGGCCGGAGTTCCCCGCCCCTAGGCGCCGGGGACTCCGGCCGCGTCCTGTGCCCGGCGGGCCCTTCGCCGGTCTCGTCCCGCTGCCGGGAATGCGGAGCCGGTGCCTGCGGTTGACTCCCATGTCTGACATGGCTGAGTCAATCCCAGGCTCGTGTGTCGGGCGGAAAGGAGTCCTCATGGCACGCAGCAGCGCGCGGCCCGTCGTGAAGCTGAAGTCGACGGCCGGCACCGGCGTCACCTACGTGACCCGTAAGAACCGCCTCAACGACCCCGACCGGCTGGTCCTGCGCAAGTACGACCCGGTCGCCGGGGCCCACGTCCCGTTCCGCGAGGAGCGCTGACCGCCTGCCTCCCGCCGCCCGGCGGCGGGAGGCCCCCCGACGAAAGGACCGCCATGAGGACCGCCATCCACCCCGTCTCCCGTCCCGTCGTCTTCCGTGACCGGGCAGCCGGCTTCGCCCTGCTGACCCGCTCCACCCTCGACTCCCAGCGCACGGTCGAGTGGGAGGACGGCATCACTTATCCGGTGGTCGACGTCGAGATCTCCTCGGCGAGCCACCCCTTCTACACCGGCACCTCGCGCGTCGTGGACACCGCGGGACGTGTGGAGCGCTTCGAGCGGCGCTACGGCCGCGACGGCGCCCGCCGCTGACCGGACGCCCGACCCGGAAGGAGACGACATGAAGGTACGCAAGTCGCTGCGCGCGCTCAAGGCCAGGCCCGGCGCCCAGGTGGTGCGTCGCAAGGGCGTGACGTACGTGATCAACAAGAAGGATCCGCGCTTCAAGGCCCGCCAGGGCTGACGGACCCTCCACCGCACACAGTGGCCGGCCCGGCCCCCGCACAGGGGGCCGGGCCGTTTCGCACGGCGGACGCCGGCCCGTTCAGGCGCCGCCGGCGGAAGCGTCCAGCGGCTGCGCCCGGGCGATGAGCAGGGCCACGTCGTCGTGGTCGGCGGGCTTGCGCAGCCGCTCGAGGAGCCGGTCGGAGGTCTCCTCCGCGGAGCCGTACGGCGGGGACAGCAGGCGGAGGAGGTCGCCCAGCCGCCGGTCGATGGGGTCGTCGCGTGTCTCCACCAGCCCGTCGGTGTACAGGACGAGCTGGTCGCCGGGCCCCATGGCGAAGGTGGTGGTCTCGAACGGGACACCGCCCACCCCCAGCGGGGTGCCCGTGGGCAGGTCGAGCAGTTCGGGCGGCGCGCCGTCCCGTACCAGGACCGGCGGCAGATGGCCTGCGCCGGCCACCTGCAGCCGGCGCAGGTGCGGGTCGTACACCGCGTACACGCAGGTCGCGATGAAGGGGTCGAGGCCCTGGGTGATCCGGTCGAGATGGCCGAGGATGCGGGAGGGGTCGAGGTCGAGAGCGGCGAGGGTGGAGGTGGCGGTCCGCAGCCGGCCCATGGTCGTGGCGGCCGGGATGCCGCTGCCCATGACGTCGCCCACCGCGAGGGCGGTCCGGTCCCCGCTGAGCGGGATGACGTCGTACCAGTCGCCGCCGACCTCGCTGAAGGCCTGGGCGGGGCGGTAGCGGGCGGCGATCTCCAGGCCGGGGCGGCGGGGCGAGGGCTGCGGCAGCAGGCTGCGCTGGAGGGTCTCGGCGGCGCTGCGGATGTGCTGGTGCAGCACGGCGTTGTCGATGCTCAGTGCGGCGGACGAGGCGAGTTCGCAGGCGAGGGTGAGGTCGTTCTCGTCGAAGGGCACCGGGTTGCGCGCGCGGGCCAGGCCCATCACGCCGATGATCTGGCCGCGGGCGATGAGCGGGACTGCCATGTCGGTGTGGACCCCGGCCTGCGCGAGCAGGTCGGCCGCGGCGTCGTCGGCGGCGACCCGGCCGAGCTCGCCGCTGTCCAGGTGCTTGATCAGCAACGGCTGGCGGGTGCGCAGGCAGTGGGCCGCCGGGTGGTCGGCGTGGTAGGTGGTGAGCTGGCCCGGCGCGATGATCGCCTCGGAGGCGTCGGTCGGGTAGGCGGTCTTCACGGCGAGGGCGCGGAACAGCGGCGGCTTCTCACCGACGTCCGGGCGGCCGGTCCGCAGCACGGAGTCCAGCACGTCCACCGCGATCATGTCGGCGAGGTCGGGCACCAGCACGTCCGCCAGCTCCTGCGCGGTGCGCTCCACCTCCAAGGTGGTACCGATGCGCGACGAGGCGTCGGCCATCATCCGCAGGCGCTGCTGGGCCCGCTCGGCCTCCCTGGCCGTCTCGTACCGGTCGGTCACGTCGATGACGACGTTGGCGATGCCCAGGACGTTGCCGCCGTTGTCCTGGAGGCGGTAGATCGACACGGCCCAGGCGTGGTCCTGGTCGGGGTCGGCCCGGGTACGGCCCACCACCTGCCGGTCCACCACGGGCCGACCGGTCTCCAGCACCTCCAGCATCTGGTTCTCGGCGACCTCGAAGGGCGCGCCCGGAAGGATCTCCCGGAAGCTGCGCCCGACGTGCCCCGCCTCGGAGACGCCGTGCATCGACGCCAGGGCCGGGTTGACGGCCAGGTACCGCAGTTCGGTGTCCAGGACGGACAGCCCGACCGGCGCCTGGGTGACCAGCAGGCTGGAGAGGGCCACCTTGCGCTCCACCTGCCGCAGCAGGGCGCGGTCGGTGGCCAGCCCCAGGGCGTAGTGGTCGCCGACGTTGTCCGTCAGCCGCATGTTGCGGAACTCCACCACGAGGCTGCTGCCGTCCTTGTGCCGGGCGGGGAAGGATCCCGCCCAGCCCCGGCCGGTCACCATCACCTCGGCGAACAGCCGGACGGCCGCCTCCCGGTGCTCGGGGCTCAGCAGCAGCTGGGCCGCGTACTGTCCGACCGCTTCCTCACGGGTGTAGCCGAACAGTTCCTCGGCCTGCGGGCTCCACATGTCGATCCGGCCGTCGGCCTCGGCGAGCACCGCGGCGACGCCCAGCAGGTCCAGCAGCCCGCTCGGGCCGGACGCGGCCCCGTCGGGATGCTCCGAAGGCTCCGCGTGCTGATCCGCTCGGCTCATCGCATTCGCCCCTTCCGCCTGTCGGCCTCGCCGCGTCTCAGTGGACGGATCCACCGCTTCCCCGCTGTTCGGCGACCCGTTCACCTTGCGGCACGCGGCTGAGGACGGCCAGAGGACGCGCCGGGGCGACGCCGCACGGCGATCGTTCCGGCGGCCCGGTCGCCCGGCAGTGGAACGGCATGGTGCTCACCTCGCCGGATCGGCCTGCTTCCACCCTTCCACACACCGACCGTCCGCGGCGGACAGCGGCGTCCGAGGAGCGAGCCCCGGGATCTCTGTCCTCTCCCCCGACCTCCTCGTGCCCCTTTTGTCACATATGGTCGATAGGTGACCGCTCAGGACGGCGAGTTCCCCGACGGCTCGTCCTTGGAGGAAGCGCTCAGCGCCACGGTCCGGCGCACCGGCGCTTCCGCCGGAGGCGTGTACCTGCTGTCGCCGTCCGAGCCGGTCCTGAGGCTGACACTGGTGTGCGGGGTTCCGGTGATGACCGTCGCGCCCTGGTGGCGGGTGGCCCTGTCGGCCGCGGGGCCGTTGTCCGAGGCGGTACGGGACGACCACCTGGTGTGGGTGGGACGGCAGGAGGACCTGGCCAGGCTGTACCCGAACGCCGCGGCGGGGCTGCCGTACCGGTTCGCCCTGGCCTTCGCCCCGCTCAACGGCGTCCGGCACTGGGGAGCACTCGCCCTGGTCTGGTCCACGAGCCACCCGCCGTCCCTGACCCGCCGCGAGCGCGGGCACATCCTGTCCAGCGCGCAGCGCCTCACCCAGGCGCTGGAGGAGTCGCCCACTCCGTCGATCGTCCCCGACCAGCCCCGCGCGGTGCCGCTGCATCCGCCGGAACCGGACACGGCCCAAGCCGGTCTGGCGGCCGCCGACCTGGTGCAGCGGCTGCCCCTCGGGGCCCTGGGTCTCGATCTCGAAGGACGCGTCACCTACGTCAACGAGGCCGCCGCCCGGCTGCTCGGCATGCGGCCCGAACGCCTCCTGGGCACCCTGCCCTGGCAGGCGGTGCCCTGGCTGGACACTCCCGTGCACGAGGACAACTACCGCACGGCGGTCTTCAGCCGTGAGCCCGTCGCCTACACCGCCCTGCGCCCGCCCGACACGTGGCTCGACATCCAGCTCTACCCGAGCAGCAGCGGGATCAGCGCACTGCTGCAACCGCACCGCGAGAACCGCCCCGTGGGCAGCGCGCCGCCTCGCGTGGCGCGAGGGCCCGCCGCACCCGAGGGCGCCGGCACGGGCCGGGTGCACCAGCTGATCCATCTGGCGGCGGCCCTCAGCCAGACCGTCACCGTGGCCGACGTGATCCACGTCGTGGGCGACCAGATCGTGCCGGCCTTCGACGCGCAGAGCATGGTCGTCTCCGTGGCGGACGCCGGCCGGCTGAGGATCATCGGGCACCGGGGGTACGACCCCCGCACGATCGCCCGTCTCGACGGCCTGCCCCTGGACACCGACCTCACGCCCGCCGGCCACATCCTGCAGAGCGGCGTCCCCGCCTTCTTCTCCGACCGCGGCGAGATGGCCCGGGCCCACCCGCGGGCGACCGTGGTCAGCGGGAAGCAGGCCTGGGCGTTCCTGCCCCTGGTCGTCTCCGACCGCCGCGTCGGCTGCTGCGTGCTGTCCTACGACCGGCCGCGGACGTTCAGCGCCGGTGAACGCGCCGTGCTGGTCTCCCTGGGCGGGCTGATCGCCCAGGCCATGGACCGGGCCCGCCTGTACGACGCCAAGCACGACCTCGCCCACGGGCTGCAGAAGACGCTTCTGCCGGTCACCCTGCCGGCCGTCCCGCAGCTCGGCGTGGCCGCCCGCTACCTCCCCGCCGCGCACGGCATGGACATCGGCGGCGACTTCTACGACCTCATCCGCCTCGACGACACGTCGGCCGCGGCCGTCATCGGCGATGTGCAGGGGCACAGCATCAACGCCGCCGCCCTGATGGGCCAGGTCCGCACCGCCGTGCACGCCACTGCCGGTGCGCGGCCCGACGAGGTCCTCATGCGCACCGACCGGGTTCTGCTCGACCTGGAGACCGACCTGTTCGTGTCCTGTCTGTACCTCCACGTCGACCTCGCCGAACGGCGTCTGCACCTGGCCAGCGCGGGGCATCCCCCGCCACTGCTGCGGACGTCCGAGCCGGAGCCCCGCACCAGGGTGCTCGACGTGGAGCCCGGGCCGCTGCTGGGGATCGGCACGGGCGCCGAGGCCACCTACCCGGTCACGACCATGACCCTGCCGGCGGGCTCCGCTCTCCTGGCCCTGTACACCGACGGCCTCGTGGAGGCACCGGGCTCCGACATCACCCAGTCCATCGCGACGGTCGCCGAGTACCTCACCACGGCCGGTGAACGGCCCCTGGAAGAACTGGCCGACGACCTGATCCGGCACGCCCTCCCCGCACACGCCCACCTGGACGACATCGCCCTGCTCCTGCTGCGCCTGCGGTGAGCCGCGGGTCGAGGGCCGTCCGTCAGCCCCCGATCGGGGCCTCGGCGGTGCAACCGCCCGAGGCCACCAGGCCCTCGGCGCTCTGCTCCTCGATCACCTCGCCCTTGTAGGTGATCTTGCAGGTCACCTCGGCGCCCTCGGGGTCCAGGGCGACGGGCATCACGGCGGCGGGCATGATGCCGCGCAGGGTGACGGTCTTCTTCCAGGGCAGTTCCGGCTTCGACACCGACTCGATCCTCGGGTCCATGGCCTTGCCGCCGCCCCCGTGGAACTCGATCGAGTCGACGTTCTTCCCGGTCACCTCGTAGGTGACCTGGTACGTCTCGTTCACCGCCTTGTCGACCTGGTCGACCGCCTCGGAGCAGGCGGTCAGGCCGTGCGCGAGGCCCGCGACGGCGACGGAACACACGGCGGCACGGAAGAAGCGGTTCATGAGGATCCCCCCGGATCTTGGAACAGTGCTGCGCAGCCAATCGCAAAGGGGAGGTAAAGTCAAACGAGTTGGGGCCGCTACAAGTCGAATTCCACGTGTTCGATGTCGGTGAAGCGGACCTCTTCCAGCTGACCCGCGCGGCGGCCGCCGTCCTGGAAGTAGATCTCCTTGAGGCCCTCGGCGGTGATCTCGCGCAGGCGCTGGTCGGGAGCGCCCTGCTCCTGGGCCTCGAAGAGCCGGGCCGCGTACTGCGGCGGCAGCGCCACGGTCAGGTGCCGCAGCCGGTCCTCGTCGGTGGTGCCGATGGGCGCGGTGTAGCCGATCCGGGCCCGGGTGTCGATGACGATGCCGTCGGTCGTCGCCGCTCTCCGCCGGGCCCTGGCGCGGACCTGTGGCTGCCACCGCCTGTTGACCTCGCGCTCCAGCCGCGCCGCGAGGTCCGGCCGAGGCTTCTTGATCTGGTTCTTCACGTACCGTTCGACCGTGCGCTGGGAGACGCGCAGCAACCGGGCCACCTGCCGGGTGCCCTTGAGCTGCCGGACGAGGTAACGCATCTGCGCGGGCGCGGTCTTGGGCGCCGGACGGGTGAACGCGCGGCGCACCGCGGCGTCCAGCCCGTCCCCGAACGTACTCATCGGCTGCTACTCCCCGCTGTCGACGTCGGTGACGGTGCCGTCCTTGATGTACCGGGCGAGGTTGAGCTCCGGCGCGCCGAACCGCTCGCGGACCTCCTCGCCCCACAGCACGGTCTGCGTGCCCTCGTGTTTCACCAGCCCGGGATTCACGCCGAGCCTGAACCCACCGGGCAGGGGCTTGCCGTCACGGTAGGGCAGGAAGTCCAGCGGCCCGGTCCCCTCCGCGGCGTACACGACGCAGTCGGACAGGACGGCGACCGGGTACTGCCCGGTGAACGCCGCGTGCTTCACGATCTTGCGGTGGAGGTTGATCCGCGTACGGGAGATGACCGCCGCGCGGATGTCCGGTCGCCAGGTGGGGCGGGACAGCGCGCGCCACGGACTGCCCGGCCGCCAGCCCTCGCCCCGGGGCCGCTCGCGGAGTTTGCCGAGGCCGCCCTTGACCGTCGCCTTGACGGCGTCGACGACGATCGCCGCCTGCGGGTCCCGGCCCCGGTGTCCGTCCATCGCCGCGAGGAATGCGGCCGGCTCCATGTCGGTGTGCACCCCGAGGTCGGCCATGGTGGCCAGGTAGGCGTCCCGCAGCCGGTCGTACCAGGCGTCCAGGTAACGGCCGTTGTCGAAGCGGACGTACGCCTCGAGCGGGCGCACCTCGTAGCCGAGTTCCACGGCGTAGGCGACGGTGGGTGTGGCGTACCAGGCCGGGCCCTCGGGGCGTTCGCCCTTCGGGGTGAACGGACTGGGCAGCAGCTCGGCGTCGAGGTCGGCCCACCGGTCCTTGCCGATCCGCACCCGGGACAGGTCGACGTGCGACAGGTCGACCAGCCACGAGCCCGGCAGCTTCGCGTCGAACTGCGGCGCCTCCAGATGTGTCGGCCCACCGAGCCCCACGACGAGGCCGTTGGCTCCGGCGGCGAAGGCCATGTTCACGTCGATGCCGACCAGATGCCGCAGGGCGCACTCGTCGTCGGTCATCGGTCGCGCCCAGTCGTACGCCTCCTCGAACAGCTTCTCGTGGGGCCCTCGGATGTGGAAGCGGGGCAGGTCGGCCAGGAGCGGGTGCCCGTCGGGCGCCTCGCACGGGGCGCAGTCGACCGGTTCCCTGCCCAGGCTGCCGGGGTTGTGCTCGGAGTGCCGCCGGCCGTCGGCGTCCGGCTCGGAGGCGCGGGTCGGCGGGTGCAGCGCGGTCATCAGCTCCAGCCCGGTGACGGCCGTGGAGCCGCGCGGCGTCATCACCCGCGACGCGTACAGGCCGAGGACGCGGGCCAGTTCGGCCGGGGGGAGCTGGGCGGCGTCCCCCCAGTGGCGCGGGTCGAGCGCCCGCCACGACGGGATGCAGAGCTGGACGCAGGCACGTTCCGCACCGGTGGCGGGGCGGTGGATCCGCGCCCACGGTCCGAACCCGCGCTTGGTGAGCTTCCAGTCGGCGCGGGCGAGTTGCCCGACGACCTTGTGGTCCTCGGGGAGCCGGCCGGTCCGCCGCTCCTCGTCGGTCAGGGCGACCGGCAGGCCGTAGCGCTCCAGCGCGGCCTCCGTCAGCACCAGCAGCGGATCCCCGTCCTTACCCGCGCCGACGAGCCTCGGCTGGCCGAGACGCGCCTCCTCCAGGGTCCAGGCGACCAGGGCGGGAATGCTCCTGGCGGGTACGTCGAGGACCAGGCCTCCGGGGCAGTACGCCAGGGTCCGCCCGTCGGCGTCCACGTCGACCACGGCGAGGGGGCCGTTCTCGAAACGCGGGTCGCCGGAGCGCGCGGCGGCCTGGGCCGGCTTCCGCGGGCCCCGAGCGGCAGGCGCCGGCGTTTTCCCGGCGGTACGCCCCGCAGGCGCGGGCGCCCTGCCCGGGGCGGCGGGCTCTGCACCGGTAGTCAGGGCAGCGGCAGGGGGAGCGGGCGGGGCCGGGGCAGCGGCGGTGGGAGCGTGCGGGGCCGGGGCAGGAGTCGCCATCGTGGCGGGTGCAGGCGCCGGGGCAGGAGTCGCCGCCGTGGCGGGTGCAGGGGCCGGGGGTTGGGCGGCGGGCGCCTGTGAGGCCGGGTAGAGATCGGCCAGCTGCTTCAGCAGCCGCGCGTACGCCTCGCGCTCCGGGCCACGGGGCTCGGTCGGCTTCTTCACCGACTCCCAGCCGGAGACGGTCGCCCGGCGCACCTTGAGCGCGGCGGCCACCTGGTCCAGCGTCAGCCCGTGCGCCTGGCGCAGCCGCTTTCGCTCCTGCGCGGGCGGCAGCGGCGAGCGGGACGCGACCAGCGCGTCGACGGCGTCGAACAGCTCCGACATGCAGCACCTCCACCTGCGATGTTAGACCCGTGCCCGTACCGGCCGCGTACGCCCCGCGTACGGGCGCCGCACGAGTCGGGCGGGACTCCGGACCGTCGCAGCCGGACCGCTCGATGGGGTGGGCCGCCCCGGCGCCCATGTCTGCCGGGGCGGGTGCCGGGTAGTCGGTTGGGGCGACAAGCCCGTGTGGTCGGAAGAGAGGTGGTCGGGGCCGTGGCGGTGAAGGCGATGGGGTGGGCGCACTCGTTTCCCATGTCGGAGGGAGTGCGCGCCGGGCGGGAATGGACACGCGGGCGCCTCGCGGCCCTGCCCTGGGCCGCAGAGGAACCGGACACGGTGGACTCGGTCGTGCTGGCCGTGTCGGAACTGATCACCAACGCGCACATCCACGCGCACAGCGACGCGCACCTGGTGCTCACCTGGGACGGCGACTGCCTGCACGTGAGCGTCCACGACGAGGACCCGACGCTGCCGCGCCAGCGTGACGCCCAGCCGGGCGAGGTCTCCGGGCGCGGAGTGGCCATCGTGCAGACGCTCGCCGACGAGTGGGGCATGAGGTGTCAGCGGCACGGCAAGACGGTGATGGCGTGCTTCCGTCCCGCGGACCCGGAGGGTGGCGACGGCGATGCCCGGGGACACGGCGGCGGCAGCGTCTGATCCCCGCCCACCGGCGGGCTCGCCCCAGAAGGAGAGAATGTCGTGTACCTGGCACGAGGATCGAGTGACGACCCGTACGTCTGGCTCTGGGTCCTGGGCGCGCTCGCGCTCTACGCCGTGATCAGCTACGGGCTGGCGTACCGGGCCCGGGCCCGGCGCGGTTCCTCGCACCCGGCCAAGGACGCCGTGCACGACCTGAAGGACCGGGAGGATCCCCAGCCGCCCGAGTACCGTCTCGCCAGCCGCGCGATCATGTTCTGCGGTGCCGGGCTGACCGGTGCGGTGGCCTACCTGACCAGCGGCGCGCTGCGGGTCCTGACGGTCGGTCTCACCGCTCTGGTCGCGGTGACCGTGTGGGCGTACTTTGACCACCGCACCCGGTCCCGGGCCGCCGCCCGGCAGGGCTGAGGGCCGGACGCCGTTCACGACGAGGCCGGGCCCCCTCCGTGGAGGAGGGGGCCCGGCCTCGTCACTGCGTGAGGGCGCGGGAACCTCAGGGCGCGGTCCGCGGATGGTTGCCCGGGCCGTCCATGCCCGGGGACAACGGGGTGGGCGACAGCTTCGTGTCCTCCTCCCCCGGTTCCAGCAGGGTGTCGGCGGCTCCGACGATGAGCGGATCGGGGGTGCCGACGGTCTCCTGGTCCTTGTTGGCGTAGTCGATGCGCGAGAGCAGGCTGCGCATGGTCTCCAGCCGCGCACGCCGCTTGTCGTTGCTCTTGACGACCGTCCAGGGCGCGTGGGCGCTGTCCGTGGCGCGGAACATGTCGACCTTCGCCTCGGTGTAGTCGTCCCACAGGTCCAGCGAGGCCACGTCGGTGGGTGAGAGCTTCCACTGGCGCACCGGATCGACCTGGCGGATCGCGAAGCGCGTGCGCTGCTCGGAGCGGGACACCGAGAACCAGAACTTCACCAGCAGGACGCCGTCCTCGACGAGCATCCGCTCGAAGGCCGGGCACTGGGCGAGGAAGAGCTCGTACTCGTCCTTGGAGCAGAAGTTCATCACGCGCTCCACGCCCGCCCGGTTGTACCAGGAACGGTCGAAGAAGACGATCTCGCCGGCCGTCGGCAACTGCGCGATGTAGCGCTGGAAGTACCACTGGCCCATCTCGCGTTCGGTGGGCTTGTCCAGGGCGACCACGCGGGCGCCCCGCGGGTTCAGCCGCTCGGTGAACCGCTGTATCGTGCCGCCCTTCCCGGCCGCGTCGCGTCCTTCGCACACCACGACCAGGCGTGCTCCGGTGTCCTTCACCCACCGCTGGAGCTTGAGCAGTTCGATCTGCAGGACACGCTTGGTCCGCTCGTACTCCTTCCGGCCGATCTTGCGGTCGTAGGGGTAGTTCTCGCGCCACGTCCGGATCGGACGCCCGTCGGAGTCCAGCACGATCGGCTGTTCCTGCCGGCTGTCGTCGACGGTCAGCCCTTCCAGCAACTTGTCCGCGTCTCGGGCGTGTTCGGCGTTCATCGTCCGGCTCCCCGTTCGGTCCGTTCCGTCATGCGGTCAGAACGGCATGCGGCCGCGGGAACGGCGGCCCGCCGCTCCGCTGCGGCTCACCGCTCGCGAGCTGGAGTGGAAGGGCTTGCTGAAGATCCGGCCCAGCACGCCGGGCGCCTTGCCGCCCGCCCGGGCGCCGGCGCCCAGCGTCCGTTGCGTGCCGCGCTCCGGGTGACGGGACAGACGGGGGACGAGAAAGGCCAGAACGGCCAGGACCACACATACGCCGATGACGGCGGCGATCACCATGATCGAGCTCCCTTCACTGAGTGACGCACACACGAGTGCCCCCGCCCGCCTCACCCATGTGGAGCAACCGGAAAGAGCCGCACGAGCCCTTCGCGGAAGGCCGCAGCGGCACGACCGTGGCCGGCGGCCGCCGACAGACGCGGCGGCCGCCGGCCACGGCCCTTTCCGTCCGGGGTCAGGAGGCGCGGGAGGCGAGGTACTCCTTCACGCCCGGTGCGGTGTGCGCGTCCTCGACGTTCACCGCGGCCCCGACGGCCTTGGCGTCCGGCTTGTGGATGTACGCCTCGGTGCTCGCGGGCCGCGCCTTGTCGGAGAAGTTCTGCGCGGTGCCGAGGCCGACGTCGACGCTGGACTGCGAACGGTGTGCCTCGACCACGGCCTCACGGGTGAGGCTGCCGCCCTCGCAGGCCTTCTTCAGGTCGTTGCCCATCAGGCGGGCGGCGTTGTAGCCGGAGAGCACGCCCGAGTCGAGGAGGGCACCGGGGTACTTCTTCTGGTAGGCCGCGACCATCTTGCGCACCCCGGGCAGCTCGGAGCTGACGGCCGGGGCGGCGCTCACCACGTTGAGCAGGGCGGCGAGGGCGGGGGCGGCCGGGGTCTTCATCAGCTGCGGGGCGTAGCCGGGCGCACTGGTGACGACCGGCACCTTCAGGCCGCGGGAGGCCGCCACTCCGACCAGGGAGGCGGTCTGGGCCGGCCCGGCACTGATCAGGACGGCCTTCACGCCTTCCTTGCGCAGGGCGGACACCTGGGCGGACAGATCGGTGTCCGTCGCCTTGATCTTCTGGCCGGCGACCTTCAGACCCGCCTTCTTCGCGGCCCACCGCGAGCCCTCCAGGGCGTTCGCCCCGTAATCGCCCTCGAAGTAGACGTGGCCGATGGTGTCGCCCTTCGCCAGGCCCTTGCTGCGGGTGAGGAAGTCGACCGCCGCGATCATGTCGATGTCGTAGGTGGTGCCCAGGACCTGCACGGCGTCGCGGTCGAGCAGGGAGGCGGCCCAGGCCTGCGGGAAGGTCAGCACCTTGTCCCGTTCGACGTCGTCGAGCAGCGCCGCCATCACGGGCGACCCGATGACCTGCGGCAGCGCCACGACGTCCGAGGAGAGGTCGGCGTACGCGGTGACGGCCTTCTGGACGTCGTAGCCGTGGTCCTTGACGACGATCTCGACGCGCCGGCCGCAGATGCCGCCGTCGGCGTTGACCTCGTCCGCCCACATCTGCTGGGCCTGGACGATGCTCTTGCCGAGGGTCGCGTAGGGACCGGTGAGGTCGGTCAGGGCCCCGAGTCTGATGACCTTGTCGGTCACCCCGGGCCCGGCCTTGACGCCGTCGGCGCCGGCGCCCGGGTTCTTGGCGGAGTCGGCCTTCGAGCTGCATCCGGTGGCGGTGAGCAGCAGGACCGCCAGGGCGCCGGCCAGGAGCGCGGTCGGACGTGCGCGGTGCGTGTGGTGCGTGGACTTCACGGGGTGGGCTCCTTGGCTCGTGCGGACGACGCGGGTGAGGGTCGGGGCGAGGGGGCGGACGAGGGCGGTGGGGCGGCCCCCCGGCGGGGCAGGCGGGCGCGCAGGCGGCGGACCAGGCCGTGCAGGCCGTCGGGGGCGAAGAGCAGGATCAGCACGATCGCCGCTCCGTAGAGGTAGCGGGCGGCCTCGGTGGGGCCGACCGTGCCGTCGGTGCTGCCCGGGGCGGCCACCAGGGGCAGTTGGTCGGCGTAGCGGGTCATGAGCAGCGGCAGCGCGGTGACGAAGACGGCACCGGCGGTGGCGCCGGCGACCGACCCCAGCCCGCCGATGACGATCATGGCCAGGTAGTCGACCGACAGCACCAGCCCGAAGTAGTCCGGGACGACGCGGCGGAAGGCGAGGGCGAGCATCACCCCGGCCAGGCCCGCGTACATCGAGGAGACGACGAAGGCGGCCGAACGGTAGCGGGAGACGTCCACGCCCATCACCGCGGCCGCCGTCTCACTGTCCCGCAGCGCCACCAGGGCCCGCCCGGGGCGGCCGTGGAGCAGCCCGCGGGCGGTGACCCAGGTGAGGGCGAACAGGGCGAGACCGAGGTACCACAGCCGCTCCTCCGCCCCGAACGGCACGCCCAGCACCGTGAGTTCGGAGTCAGCGGAGAAGGAGAAGCCGCCCAGTTCCAGCGGCTCCACCGAACGGCCGTTGAACCCGCCGGTGACCGAGTCCGCGGTGAGCAGGACGTGGTGGCCGAGGAAGACCAGCGCGAGGGTGGCCACGCCGAGGTAGACGCCCCGGACGCGGCCGGCGACGGGGCTGAAGAGGCCGCCGGCCGCCCCGGCGAGCAGGACCGCGAGCACGGCCGCGAGGGCGGTCGGCAGGCCGGGGCCGGGTTCGCCGGCCAGCCACACGTAGCCGTAGGCGCCGACGGCGAGGAAGAAGGCATGGCCGAGGGAGAGCTGGCCCGCCGTGCCGGACAGCAGGCCCAGGCCCACCGCGCCGACGGCGGCCGCCATCGAGAACAGTCCGATGCGCAGCCAGAACGCGCCGAGGTAGAAGGGCAGGGCGCACAGCACGACGACGGCCGCGAGGGTCAGGCCGAGGTGTACGCCACGGGAGCCGGGGAGCCGGTCAGACACGGACCGCCGCCTTTCCGCCGAACAGACCGGTGGGCCGCACCAGCAGGACGAGGACCATCACGGCGTAGGGGGCGACGTCGCCGAAGCCCTCGCCCAGGACGTGCAGATCGGACTGGTAGCCGGCGACGAGCGCCTCGGTCATCCCGATCAGCAGGCTGCCCGCGAGGGCGCCGGGCGGCGAGGCCATCCCGCCGAGGATCGCCGCCGGGAACGCCTTGAGGGCGATCTGCCCGGTCGTGCGCTCCAGGCCGGGTGCCGGGAACGCGGCGAGGAAGACCGCCGCGAGGGCGGCCAGCGCCCCGGCCAGGCACCACGCCAGCATGCGGATGCGCACCAGCCGGACGCCCATCAGGGCGGCCGCCTCCACGTCCTCCGCCGAGGCCCGCAGCGACAACCCCCAGGAGGTGTGACGGAAGAGGGCGAAGACACCGGCGATGACGACGGCCGAGACCACGATCGCGGCGATGCGGCTGTCGGCGACGGTCACCGGGCCCAGTCCGCTCACCGCGTCGCCCCAGGGGTCGCCGAGCGAGAGCAGGTCGCCCCCGATGCGCCGCGACAGGTCGGTGAGGATGAGGATGTCGACGCCGATGGTGACGATGGTCTGCACGTGGGCGGCGTGCGGGTCGGCACCGCCGCCCGCCTGGAGCAGGAAGCGGTCCATGGCGCCGGCGACGGCTGCCGTGACCAGGACGGACACGGCCAGTGCCCCGGCGAAACCGAGGTCGTCGTGGAGCACGGCGGTGAGGTAGCCGCCGAGCAGGAGCAGGGAGCCGTGGGCGAAGTTCATGACGCCGGAGGCCTTGAAGATGATCACGAAGCCGAGGGCGACGAGGGCGTAGACGGAGCCCAGCGCGAGGCCGTTGAAGACGTTGTCCAGCAGGGTGGTCATGCCGCGTCCTCCTGTTCGGTGCCCGTGCCGAGGTAGGCGCGCAGCACCTCGGGGTCACGGCGGACCTCGTCCGGGGTGCCGTGGGCGATGACGCGCCCGAAGTCGAGGACGGTGACCTCGTCGGCGAGCCGCATCACCAGCCCCATGTCGTGTTCCACCAGCACGACGGACAGGCCGAGTTCGGCCCGTACGGCGTGCACGACCTCCACCGTGCGGGCGCGTTCGGCGGCGTTCATGCCGGCGACCGGCTCGTCCAGCAGCAGGACGCTGGGCTCCAGGCACAGGGCGCGGGCGAACTCGACGCGCTTGCGGTCGCCGTAGGACAGGAGGGCGACGGGGCTGTGGAAGTGGGCGGCCAGACCGGTGAGTTCGGCGATCTCGCGGGCCCGGTCGAGATGGGTGCGCTGCTCGCGCCGGGCATGCGGCAGGCGCAGGGCGCTGGCCGCGAATCCGGCCCGGGACAGGGCGTGGCGGCCGAGCATCAGGTTGTCGGCGACGGTGCCCTGGGTGGTGACGATGTTCTGGAAGGTGCGGGCGACTTTGAGGGCGGCGATGCGGTGCGGGGCGAGCCGGGTCAGGTCCGCGTCGCCCAGGCGCACGGTTCCGGTCACGGGGCGGCACAGGCCCGACAGCACGTTGAAGCAGGTGGACTTGCCGGCCCCGTTGGGTCCGATGAGGGCGTGGACGGTGCCCGGGGCGACGGTGAAGGACACCGTGTCCAGGGCGGTGAGTCCGGCGAACCGTACGGTCACGTCCGTGACGGCCAGTTCGGGCGGTGCGGTGGTGCGGACGGTCACGCGGCTCCCTGCCCCTCGGTGGTTCCGGCGGTCCGCGCGGTCCCGCCGCTCCCGGCGCCGTCGGCGGTGCCGGTGGTCTCGCCGAGGTAGAGCCGGCGCACCGCGTCCGTACGGGCCAGCTCGTCCGCGAGCCCGGAGAGCCGGACCTCGCCCACCTCCAGCACGTGCGCGGTGTCGGCCAGGGACAGTGCCATGCCCGCGTTCTGCTCGACGAGCAGCACGGCGGTGCCCTGGGCGTTGATCTCGCGGATGACGTCGGCGATGCGGTGGACCATCTGCGGGGCGAGGCCCAGGGACGGTTCGTCGAGGAGCAGCAGGCGTGGCGCGGCCATGAGGGCGCGGCCGATGGCGAGCATCTGCTGCTCGCCGCCGGACAGCAGCCCGGCGGCCTGGCGGGTGCGTTCGGCCAGGCGCGGGAAGAGCGTGAAGACCCGTTCCCGGGCCTCGGCGACCTGGTCCGGGCGGCGGCGGCCGAGGCCCAGACCGCCGCTGCGCAGGTTCTCGTCGACAGTGAGGCCGGCGAAGACCCGCCGCCCCTCGGGCACTTGGACGACTCCGGCACGCACGGCGGCGACCGGGTCACGCCCGTCGAGTGCGGTGCTGCCGTAGCGGATGCGTCCGGCGGTGATCGCGCCGCGGTGCAGGCGCAGGGTGCCCGACACCGCCCGCAGGAGGGTCGTCTTGCCCGCGCCGTTGGCGCCGAGCAGGGTGACGACCGTGCCGTGCGGGACGGTCAGGGAGACGGAACGAAGGGCGGACAGGGCGCGGCCGTAGGTCACGTCGACGCCCTCGATGTGCAGGGCGGGCTCTTCGTCCGGTGGTGCTTCGGGCATCACGGCTCCTCGGGTCCGTGCCGTCGGGCACGGGTGCTTCGGGGGAAGGGCAGCCCACGACAGCACGGGCGCGGAGGCGCGGTACAGGCGTGCGGGCCGTGATGCTGCGCGGTCCCAACCCCGCCGGACGGAGACTGTGCGGCTGCCCAGGGGGGCGCCGCCGGCCGCGCGCGGGGAGCGGCCCCGGTCAGCCGTGCCGCAGGCGGCGGGCGGTGAGGGCGAGGCTGATCTCCACCACGTCGTGCGGGCGGGCCAGGGAGCGGCCGATCAGTTGTTCGCAGCGGCGCAGCCGGTTCAGGACGGTGTTGCGGTGGCAGTAGAGGCGTTCACCGGCACGCTGGGCCGAGCCCTCGCAGGCGAACCAGGCGACGAGGGTTTCCAGCAGGACGTCCCGGTCGGCCGGTTCGAGCCGCAGCAGCGGGCCGAGCACCTGCTCGGTGAGGGTCGCGCCGAGTTCGGGACAGGAGCCGACCAGGGCCTCGGGCAGATGCTCGGCGAGGCGGACGGTGCCTCCCTCGGGCCGGCAGATGCTCAGGGCCAGATCGGCCGTGCGCCGGGCGTCGCCGACGGCGGCGAGCCCGGTCACAGCGTCGCCGATGCCGACCCGGCGCCCGGGTGCCCCCTCGGCGGGCAGGCCGAGTGCGGCCAGCGGGTCCCGGTCGGGGGCGCCGCCCCCGCCGGCCGGTGCGCCGCCGTCCACCCCGTCCGGAGAGCCGTCCCCGAGCAGGACGATGCCGTAGTCGGCCTCGACACCCGTGTGCCAGTAGGTGCGGTCGCCGTGTGCGGGGGCCGCGGCCCGGACGCCGGTGAGGTCCTGCGGCCGGCCGCACGCGACGGCGACGACGACGTAGCGGCCGTGCTCGGGCAGGCCCAGCCCTTCGGCCGTCTCCGGCAGGTCGGCGATCCGGCTGGCGCCCTCCAGCAGGGCCGCCGCCAGCAGGCGCACCCGGTTCTCACGCCGCCAGGCCAGCTGCCGTTCGGCCTGCCGGTAGGCGTCGGCGACGAGCGTGCAGTGCTCGTCGACGAAGTTCCAGACGTCGGTGGCGACATGGACCAGCAGCCGGATGTCCTCCGGTTCCGCCCGGGCGGTCTCCTCGACCAGCCGCTGCCACACCAGGGACCCGCCGAGCCGGAAGGCGTGCAGCAGCGCGTCCAGCGGCAGCCCCTGCTCGGCCCGCGCGACCCCGATCCGCCAGGTGCAGCGGTGGGCCGCCTCCCGGCTGCCGCGCGGGTCGAGCAGTGAGGTCACGCTGTGCCGCAGCGAGCGGTAGGCCTCCTGCCAGGTGCCGGTGTGATCGTTCTCCAGGGCGGTCCGGTACGCCGGTTCCTGCTCGCGCAGGACCGCCAGCAGCCGGTCGGTCAGCTCCGGCAGGTCGTCGAGCAGGACACGGGCCGCGCGGTGCAGGACGCGCAGCGCGTCGGCGTCGATCAGCGACCGGACCCTCCGGGTCCGCGGCTGCGGCACGGGCAGCGGCCCGGTCCGCAAGGTCGTGCGTGTGCGTGCGGCAGGATGCATCGCGGTCCTCCCCCAACTCCGGCCCCCGGCGACCCCGTGTGCCGCCGGATCGACGACTTCGGCGGGCGCGGCGCCGGGACGGCCGTCGTCACCCAGTACTCCTGCTCCGAAGAATGGCATACCGTCCGGTCGGTCCCCAGGGTCGTGCGGTCATCTTCTGCGAGTGGAGGTCCTGGTTCCGGATGGCGGGGGCCGTGGATCCGGCTCCGCGGGGCGGCAGGTCAGCGGGTCCGGCCGTGGGGGCGGCGGGCCGGTCGCGGTGGGAGTCAGCGCTCCTCCCGGCCGACCATGCGGGCGAGTTCCATGCGGGAGCGCACGCCGAGCGCGGCGAAGACGTTGCGCAGGTGGTAGTCGACCGTACGGGTGCTGACGGCCAGGCGCCGGGCCACCTCCCTGTTGGTGGCGCCCTCGGCGACGTGGCGGGCGATGCGCAGTTGCTGGGGTGTCAGCCGCGACAGCCCTCCGGCCGGTTCCTTCCCGGAGGCGACGCCGTTGGCGCGCAGTTCACCGCGCGTCTGCTCCGCCCACGCGCCCGCCCCGCAGCGCTCGAAGCCGACCAGGGCGCCGCCCAGCCGGGCCCGGGCCTCCCGCAGGCGGCGACGGCGCCGCAGCCACCGGCCGTACAGCAGCTCCGTGCGGGCGCGCTCGAAGTCGCCGCCCGACTCGTCGTGCAGGGCCAGCGCCTCCAGGTAGAGCTGGTCGGCCGTCCCCTCGTCCGCTGCCAGCAGGGCGCGGCAGCGCGCGAGTTGGGCCGGCGCGTGCGGGTCGGCACCGAAGGCCGCCCACTGGGCGAGGTCGTCGATGACGCCGTGGGCGTCCTCCGGCTGCCCGGCGAGCACGGCGGCCTCGACGAAACAGGGCACCGCCAGCATCCACACGGCGAAGTGCCCGCGCCTGGGGCCCGGGCCGACGAGCGGGCCGAGCCGGTCGGCGGCCTCCAGCGGCCGGCCTCGGGCCAGGTCGGCGCGGGCCAGGGCCCACTCGGCGAGCGTCGCCGCCTGGGCCAGGCCGTGGCGGCGGGCGACGCCGAGGGCGGCCGAGGCGTAGCCGGCGACCGCGGCCGTGTCCCCCTCGATCGAGGCGGCCAGGGCGAGCATCGCGTGGTGACTGGCCGCTGTGTTGTGGTGCCCGGCCGCCCGGGCCGCCCGTACGCCCTCCTCGGCGTGGGCGCGGGCCTGGGCGTGCCGGCCGGCGCGGAGTTCGGCATAGGCCAGGTACTCCAGCGCCCGCGCCTCGTGAGCGGTGCACTCCGTGCCGCGGGCGGCCGCGAGGGCGCGGGCCCCGGCGGCGCGGGCCGCGTGGACGTCACCGAGCAGCAGGGCCGCAGCGGCGGCACGCAGCAGCCGGTCGGGCCGGTCGTCGCCGCGCGCCCGGTCCAGCACGCGCCGCAGCGGTGCCGCGGCGTCCGCCGGGTGCCGGGCCAGCAGGGCCCGCATGCCGTCGCGGTAGTCGCGGAAGAAGGGATCGGCCGTCGCCTCCGGTCCATCGCGCCCCGCACCGGGCCGATCCGGCGGGCCGTCCGCGGAGGCGGGACGGATGGCGGCCACCGTCACGGGCACCCCGGGCCGTTCGGCGCCCGCCCCCGCCCGGCCGGCCCCGTCCTCGCCGGGCGGGGCCGGGGCGGCCCGGACGGCGGACCGCCCGTCCAGGGTGGCCAGGCAGACGTGCACGTCCCCGGTCGCCCAGGCCGCATCCGCCGCGCACAGGCGCGCCGCCTCGGCGCCGTCCGGGTCGGCAGACGCCAGCAGGGACGCGGCCAGCATCAGGGACTCGCGCGCGTCGCCCACCGGCCCGCCGGCCAACTGGCGCCTGCCGCGGGCGAACTCGGCGTGGCCGCGGTGCGCGGCGGACGGCCGTACGGCCTCGGGTCCGGCCCCCGTGCGGGAAGCCGGCCACACGCTGCTTCCTTCTCCGGTCATCCCATGGAGGTTACTTGCGCGTAAGGAGGACCGGAAGGCTCCCGTCCGTGCCGCCCGACGGGGTGATCGACGTGCTCACCTGCGAGTTGGCCGGGTGCGGTCACCGGCCGGATTGTGCGGCTGCCCAACGGAACGCCCTCGCGGGCGTGCTCGCGCACGGCAACGGCGGCGGACGCCCCGGAGCGTCCGCCGCCGCTTGGCTGCGCCGCCTCCGGCCGCACGGGCCGGAGGCGGCGAGGCGGTCAGGAGGTGTGCGGGCAGTTGCCCCGGTACTCCTCGATGGTCAGGCTCGGCCTCGGCAGCGGGCACAGGAACTGCTCGTAGCGGGTGTCGTTGTCGACGAACCGCTTCAGCCAGCTGATGCTGTACTTGGCGATCGTCGTGTCGTTGCTGTTCGGGGTGAAGTGGGTGGCTCCGTTCAGTTCGAGGTACGCCTTGTCCAGCGACGACGGCAGGTTCTGGTAGAACGGCTCGGCGTGGCTGGAGACCGGGGCGATCGTGTCGCCGTCGGCGCCGAAGATCAGGGTGGGTGTGCGGACCTCGGGCCAGGTCTTGTCCGTGTTCCAGGGAGTGAGCGGGATCGCGGCCTGGAGGGAGGGCCGGTCCTTGGCCGCTTCCAGGCTGCCGCCGCCGCCCATCGAGTGGCCCATCACGCCGAGCCGGGTGGCGTCGACCCGTGCGCGCACGGAGCTGCGCTGGGTGAGGTAGTCGAGGGCGGCGAGGAGTTGCTCACCGCGCGAGTCCGGCTGGTCCACCGTGGTGTTGGTGTCGATGGTGAACACCACGAAGCCCTGCGAGGCCAGGCGCGGGCCGAGCCAGGCGATCGACGACTCGTAGGCGGTGAAGCCCGGCGAGATCGCCACGGCGCCGAAGGTGCCGTCCGCGGTACTGGTCGGGTAGTAGATGGTGCCGCCGCCGAAGCCGGTCACGGCCAGCGAGGACACGGAGGTCTGCGAGACGGCGTACGGACCGCGCAGGGCCTCGATGCTGGACTGGGTGGGCGCCGGGCCCCGCTCGTAGGGGTTGTCGGCGGCGTGGGCCCCGGGGGCGGTCAGGGGACCGATGCCGATGACGGCGGCGAGCGCCGCGGCGGCGCCGGCCAGTCGCCCGGCGCGGCGTCCGAGGGTGCCGCGGGCGCGGGTGGGTGAGTCGGTGTGGGGGTCGAGGTGCACGACGAGTCGTCCTCTCGGTCGTGGCGGACGGCCCACCGCGCGGGCATGCGGGACCTGGGGTGTCTTCCGCATGCCCGCGGTGGGGCACCGCCGTCGGGCTGGCCGTGCCACTGTCGGGGACCGGCCGGCCCGGCGGGACCGGCAATGTCACCGGTCTCGTGCACCGGGCAGGGACGACGTACCGAACACGGAGGACCGCCCCGTACGGCGCGTGGGACGGCGGGAGAGAGGACAGCAGGAAGGAGGACACGGCAGGCGCGAACCGCGGGATCGGTCAGGAGCGGGCCGTGATCCCGCCGGGAGCGGGCCGGGATCCGGTCGGGATCCGGCCGGCTCAGCCGCGGTCGGGCGCGGGCTCCCCGGCGGTGATGACCAGGGCCGCCTGGTCGTCCTCCACGGTCCGGCCGCCCATGAACGTGCGGATGTCCTCGGCGACCGTGGCGACGACGTCGTCCGCCGTCGGCCGGAGCGGAGCCGAACCGAGGGCCTTGACCAGCCGGGCCTCGCCGTACTGTTCGGCGCCGGCGGCCCGGCACTCGGTGATGCCGTCGGTGTAGAGCAGCAGGCTCTCCGCCGGGCGCAGGGTGAAGCGGCTCGCCGTGAGCGTCGGCGGGATGCCGATGCCGATGAGCCCGCCCGACGCCTCGACCGTCTCGACCCGGTGGTCGCCGTCCAGCACCAGCGGCAGGGTGTGACCGGCGCGGACCAGGTGGACGCCGATCCCGTCGGGGGACGGGGTGAGATGGCCGTAGACGAGGGTCACGAAGCCGTTGTTCTGGTGGGCGTGCCGGTCGTTGAGGGCCTTGTCGACGGCCTTGACGACGTCGACGGGGTCGTCGAGCAGCGAGGTGACGGCGCGTGCGGTGTGGCGGACCAGGGCGGTCGTGGTCGCCGCGGTGGCTCCGCGTCCGCAGACGTCCCCGAGGATGAAGGCCCAACTGCCGTCCTCCCGGGGGAAGACGTCGTAGAAGTCGCCGCCGATCTCCAGTCCCTCACCGGCCGGGTGGTAGAAGGCCGCGAGGCGCGCGCCGGGGATGTCGGGCAGGTCGGGCAGCAGCAGGCCGGTCTGCAGGTCGCGGGCGAGCGTGGCACGTTGGGCGTACTGGCGTGCGTTGCGGGCGGCCGAGGCGGCGCGGCGGGCCAGTTCCTCGGCGAGGGCCACCCGGTGGCCGTCGAAGGACTGTTTGCCGGTGGACAGCAGGGTCAGCGCGCCGAACGGCCGCCCGCGGTCCACCAGGGGCACGCAGACGTAGCCGGTGACGCCCAGTTCCCGCCAGGGGCCGCTGCCCGTCGGGCTGCGGCGGGCCACTTCGGTCAGGCCGGAGGCCAGGACCCGGGCGACGGCGTCGTCCTCGGCGTCGCGGGAGGGGGTGTGGGAGGCCAGGAGCGCGCGCTGCTTCTCGCCGGGTGCGGCGGCGGCCACCCGCTGGACGCGTCCGCCGTCCACGATGTCGACCGCGGCCAGCGGGGCGAGCGTGGGGCTGGACAGGGCGGCCAGGCGCTGAAGGGTCTGTCTCTCGTCCAGCCGCCCGGACAGGGCGCTGCTGGCGGTGAGCAGGAACGCCAGGTCCTCGCGGGCGGCCTTCTCCCGCGCGTCGGCGGCCTGCCGGGCCTGTTCGGCCTGGTGCCGCTCGACGGCGAGGGCCGCGGTGTCGGCGAACACCCGCGCCAGCGCGAGGTCGCTGTCCTGGGGGTGGCGGGGGGTGCGGTGGTACATCGCGAAGGTGCCGAGGACCCGGCCGTCGCGCGCCAGGATCGGCGTGGACCAGCAGGCGGCGAGCCCCGCCTGCCCGGCGAGGGCGCGGAAGTCGGCCCACAGGGGGTCGGTGGCGATGTCGCTGACGACGACGGTGCGGCGGCGGTGGGCGGCGGTGCCGCAGGAGCCGACGCCCTCTCCGGTGGCGATGCCGTCGATGGCCTGGTTGTAAAAGACGGGCAGGCTGGGCGCCGCGCCGTGGCGCAGGTGCCGGCCGTCCTCGTCGGCCAGCAGGACCGAGACGATCACCTCGGGCGACAGTTCCTCGATCGTCCGGCACATGCCCTCGAGCACCTCGGGCAGGGGGGCCTGGCGGGCGATCTGCTCCAGCAGTGCGCGCTGTTCGGCGGCCAGGCGCCGGGCCTGCTTGGCCTGCGTGGTCTCCACGCCGATCATGCGGACGCCGATGACGTTGCCGCCGGAGTCCCGGCGGGCCTCGTAGGTGAAGTCGAAGTACGCCTCGCGGGTCTGCTCACCGGTGCCGAGCACGACCCGGGCGTCCCGGCCGACGTGCCGCTCCCCCGTGCGGTACACCTGGTCCAGCAGCTCGATGAACCCCTGGGGGGCCAGCTCGGGCATGAGCTCGGCCAGCGGCAGCCCGGTGCGTTCCCGCCGGCCGCCGCCGATCGCCGTGAAGAAGGCCGGGTTGGCCGCCTCCAGGACGTGGGCGGGTCCCGCCATGGACGCGAACAGCGCGGTCGACGTCCCGAACAGCACGGAGAGGTCCTCGTCACGCACGGTCCCGGACCGGCGGGTGCCGCTCATGGACCTCCGTTCACGCTCGGCCGTCATCTCGTCCCCCCAGCCGGCCACCTGCCCCACACACGGGGAGAGCCGACATCACGTTCGTCCGGCATGAGTCATGCCGCATCCATGGTCGTATGCACCGGAACGGCCCGGGCATTCCCGCCCGAGCAAGATCGAGAGGTACGGAGAAGCCGGTGACCGCCGGTAACACGCAGTGCGCCATCTCGGGGCGCTCAGTCCAGGGTCAGGTGCAGCCGCACGACGAGGCCCGAGGCGGGCGTGCGGATCTCCACCAGGTCGCACAGCTGGTGCATCATCCAGACTCCCCGCCCGCCGGCCGGGGACAAGGGGTCGGGACGGCGCCGGCCGACCAGCGGATCGGTGAGCCGGCCGCGGTCCTTCGTCTCGGCGATCAAGGTGCCGCCGGCCCGCCACAGCCGCAGGGTGCCGCGTCCGCCGCCATGCCGCACCGAGTTGCCGGTGGCCTCGTTCACGGCGAGCAGCCAGTCGGTGCGGCGGCGCGCGGTCATGCCGGCGTTCTGCGCCCACTCGGCGGCGGCGTCGCGGACCTGACCGAGGTCCTGCTCCTCGAAGTGCAGGACGACCGGGTCCGCGGGCTCGGGCAGGGGTGCGTCGCAGTCCCGGTCCACCGCGCGCGGGTCCGTGTAGCGAGCGCTGGGCCGGCAGTCCTCGGCGACCCCGAGGACGGGGTGCGTCCGGTGGGCCTCGGAGAGGACCCAGCCGGGCAGGCGCGTGTCGTACGGGCACAGGATCGTGGCCTGCCGGCCGGCGAAGGCCAGGTTGATCAGCGCCTCGTGACGGGTGGCCTCCCGGGCCTCCTCCGGGGTGCGGCCGACCCAGATCGGCTCGCCCACGACGGACGGGTGCCGCTCGGCGTGCCGGTCGGCGAACTCCTGCAGCATCGACAGGATGCGCCCCGGGTTGCGTCCGGCCTGGCCCATGTCGACCCAGGTGACGTCCAGGTCCCCGAGCACGTCGCGCAGCAGGCTGAGCCGGGGACTCGGCACGGCGACGAGCACGGGCCTGCCCAGGGCCTCCTCCGCGCGGGCGAACTCGCCGACGCTCTTCAGGTACTCCTGGTCGGTGCCGTAGAAGACGGCGGGGTGGTGGAACGCGGAGTCCTGGCTGCGGACGGCCGACGGTCGCGGGTACGTCGTCACGACCCCACCTCTTCGAGGCCGGCACCCAGTTCCGGGAAGAGTTCCAGCACGCGGTGGAAGGCGGGCGGGGCGTTCAGGAGCCGCACCGGCGACGTCGAGGGTCGCCCCTGTGCGGCGCGGGCGATGTCGGCCACGGCGGCCACGTCCAGGTGGTCCAGGTCCGACAGGTCGAGCACGAGGTCGGGGGCCGGTGAGGCGGCGAGGGAAGCAGCGGCCGCGGCGATGACGCGGCGGCTCTCGTACCCGCCGGTGCCGGAGAGACTGAAGCCGGGCCGGTCCGCCAGCGGGGTCGCCGACAGGGCCGGTACACCGGCACTCGGGGCGGTGGTGCCCGCGCAGTTGAGATGCGCCGCGGCCAGTGCCGCCAGCGCGTCGCTCGGGAAGAGGCGCCGGTCGTAGAAGCACCACGCGGTGAGGGGCAACCGCTCGAAGACCTCGTGGTGGATGCGCATCTCGTACTCGAGCAGGCGTTCCGCCCCGGGTATGGGACGGGTGCCCCACGACATCTCGCCGATGACCCGCAGGTTGTGGTAGCCCTCGGCGGCCGCGCCGTCCACCGCCTGCCGCCACAGGCCGATCATGGCGTCCGGGTCGAAGCCGGATCCGGCCAGGTACGTCTCGCCCGCGGTGGTCACCAGCAGTTGTCCGCGGCGCAGGGCGCCCGCGGCGTCGACACCGTGCTCGGTGAGGACGTGCGTCACGCGGTCGGGGTCGGTGGCGTCGGCGAAGTACTGCACCTGTTCGCCCCGGCCGAGCCCGTCCCGCACGAAGGCCACGAGGTGGCCCGCCCACTCGTCGTCGCTGGAGTAGCTCACGGCGACGTGGCGGGCGGCCGCGGTGTCACCACCGGGAGAGGTCGGACGTGTGTCCCCCATGGGTTCACCGGCTCCTTCCAGATGGGGAAGACCGTGCTTCTCGGGCCGACAGCACACGGCAGCCTACCTCAGACGGGTCCCCGACCGAGAGGCCCCGGCACTCACGGGCACCGCTGCGAAAATCCGCAGCACCGCAGGTCAGGGTGTCAGTTGGGGGTGGCCGCGTCAGGAGCGGCGGCGGCCGCGACGTCGGTCACAGTCCCGGCGCCGGGGTCGGCGGCCACGGCTTCGTCCACCGTCGCGTGGACGGGCAGCACCTGGGAGATGCCGGTCATGGTCACCATGCGCATCAGACGGTCCGGCACGGCGGCGAGGTGGAGCGATCCGTCCCGTCGCTGCGTCGCGTGCAGGAGCGTGATGAAGGTGCTCAGACCGGTCGAGTCGACGAAGTCCACCCGGGCCAGGTCCAGCACGAGATGCCGTACACCCTCCCCGACCAGGGTCAGGGCGTGGGCGCGCAGGGTGGGCGAGGTGTGCAGGTCCACGTCCCCGGCGACCGCGAGGACGGCACTGCGGTCGCTGAGGTGCTGGACGGTCATGTCGAGCATGTCGGACACGTCGGTCATCACTCCTGGCCAGGGCTCGGATGCTTCGATGGGGCGTCGTGACGGGGTTGGGGCCGGGGGGCGGTGCCTGCTCGCCGGGGACGGGCGAGGGCGGGCACGCCCGGGGTCATGACTGCGGTGGGCCGCCGTCCCGAGCGTGGACGGTGACCAGTTCCGCCAGACCGGAGACCGTGAGGACGGACGTCAGCAGCGGGGGGACGACGAGCTCCAGCCGGTCGGCGTGGGCGAAGAGCACGTTGAGTCCGGCGCTGTCGAGGTACTCCACCGCGGTCAGGTCCACCTCGACGGGGCCCGAGCCGGCGTCGAGGGCCTCGGCCAGGGAGACGGCGTTGCTCATGTCGATCTCGCCGCTGACCATGAGCCGCGGAGTGCCGTCGGCGCGCCGGCCCGGGGTGAGGGTGAGCGGGGTGGTCATCAGGCGATCCTCATCTGCATGTCGACGGTGGTGCCGGACGGGCCGGGTGTGATGGTGACGCGCTGCATCATGGCCCGCATGAGGGCGACACCCCGGCCGCGGTGGGCGTTGAGCTCCGGCTGGGGCACCTTCCACCGGCCGCTGTCGGCGACCGTGAGCCGCAGGCTGTCCACCAGGGCCTCGGCGCGCAGCCGCACGGCCTCCCCCGGCGCGTTGCGGTGGCCGTGCTCGATCGCGTTGGCGCAGGCCTCCCCCGCGGCGACGAGGACGTTCTGCACGGCGTGCGGGGGCAGGTCGCACTGGTCGAGCCAGCCGCGCAACGCCTGGCGGACCGGGGCGAGCTGGGCGGACTCGGCCGGGAAGGACAGGTCCAGCGGGCCCGGGTGGCGGTAGAGCAGCAGCGCCACGTCGTCGTCGTAGCCGCCGGCCGGTGACAGCCGGGACATCAGGGCGGTGGCGAGGTCGTCGACGGGCACCTCGCGTCCCTCCTGCACCGCCTCTCCGGCCTCCTCGATGCCGGCGTCGAGGGAACGGCGGCGGCGTTCGACCAGCCCGTCGGTGTAGAGCAGCAGCGTGGAGCGCGCGGGCAGGACGCAGTGCGCCTCCGGCCGCTCCCGGCCCGGGCGGACGCCCAGCGGCAGGGACCGTCCGTCGTCCAGAAGCCGCATCCCGCCGTCGGAGTGCGCGAGGATCCCCGGCGGGTGCCCGGCGCTGGAGTAGGTCAGCTCCCCGGTGGCGGGGCTGAGGACACCGCAGAACAGCGTCGTGCACTGCGCGCCCGGGACGCTCGCGGCGAACTGGTCGAGCGCCATCAGCGTGCTGGCGGGGCCGGACTCGCGCAGCAGCAGGGCGCGGCAGGCGCTGCGCAGCTGTCCCATGACGCTGGCCGCCTGCAGGCCGCGGCCCACGCAGTCCCCGACGACGATGCCGATCCGGCCGTCGGGCAGGGTGATGGTGTCGTACCAGTCGCCGCCCACCTCCAGCGGGCGGGTGGCGGGTTCGTAGCGCACGGCGAATCCGTCGGGGAGCCGCGCGGGGCCCAGGATGGCGCGCTGGAGGGCGATGGCCGTCTCGCGCTGCTGGTCGATCTGGTGCGCCCGGACCAGGCCCTGGGCGAGGTGCCCGGCGAGCAGGGAGAGCAGCAGCTGGTCCTCGCCGGTGAAGGGCCGGTGTTCGCCGAGGTCGATCCACAGGGCCAGGGGGCCGAGGGGGTGCTCCAGCAGGACGACGGCGCCGCTGTCCTCCGGGACCGGGGTGAGCGGTGACAGGTGCCGCAGGCCGGTGAGCAGGTCCTGGCGCTCGGCGGGCAGGTCGTCCCAGCCGAGGTCGGGGTCGGTGGTGGTCAGGGTCGGCACGTCGCCGTGCTCGAACACGGCGGCCACGACGCTCCGGGCCCGCCAGAGGGTCCTGAGCTCCGCGAGGGCGCCGGACAGTGCTTCGGGCAGGCTGGTGGCCTGCGACAGGGCCGTGCTCAGTGCGGCGAGCGCGGTCTGGCGCTGGACGGCGTAGTGCTCGGCGGTGACGTCGCGGAAGGTGCCGACCGTGACCTGCCGTCCGGTGTCGGGGTCCTGCGCCTTGTTCCAGGTGACCGCTATCCACAGGCGGTGGCCGTCGCGGTGGGCGACCGGAACGGTCGAGGAACCCTGCTCCCCCTTCAGCAGGCCGGCGAAGGCGGCACCGACCCGGCGGTGCGCCTCGGGGTCGGTGCCCGGGTCGGGCCACCACGGGTGGATGGGCGCGTACGGGAGGTCCTCGGCGCCGAAGCCGAGGATGTCGGTGAAGGCGGAGTTGATCTCCACGACCGCGCCGGACTCGTCGCAGACGAAGAACGCCTCCTGCAGCGAGTCGATGACGGCCGTCCGCCACCGCAGGTGGTGGCCGCGCAGCCGCGCCAGTTCGACGTTGGCGCGCACCCGGGCGAGGAGTTCGGCGGCGGCGAAGGGCTTGACGAGGTAGTCGTCCGCACCGGCGTGCAGGCCCTCGATGGACGCCTCCTGCCCGGCCCGCGCCGACAGCAGCAGGACGGGCACCGCGGCCGTGCGGGCCTCCGCGCGCAGCCGGGCCACCAGCCCCAGGCCGTCCAGCCGGGGCATCATCACGTCGCTGACGACGAGGTCGGGGATGTCGCGGCGGACGGCGTGGAGGGCCTCGATCCCGTCGGTGACGGTGATGACCTCGTACCCGGCTCCGGCGAGGATGCGGGAGAGGTACTCGCGCATGTCGGCGTTGTCGTCGGCGACCAGCACCCGGGCGCTGCCGGCCGGGCCGGGCCCCCGCGTCTCGGCCGTGTTCGCGGCGGTCGGCACGCCGATGCCCTCGGCGGTGCCGCCGGCCGGCAGCCAGCGCAGTGCCTCCTGCACGAAGGGGTCGGCGGTCGCGGCGGCCGCGGTGCTGCTCGCCTCGGACACCACGGAGTCCGGGGGCAGATGGGCGGTGCCGAAGGGCAGCCGGATGGTGAACGTGGTGCCTTCGCCCTCGCTGCTCCGTGCGGTGATGGAACCGCCGTGCAGGCCCACCAGCTCCCGCACCAGGGCGAGTCCGATGCCGCTGCCCTCGTTGGAGCGGGAGCGGGCGTTCTCGATGCGGTGGAAGCGCTCGAACAGCCGGGGCATCTCGGTGGCGGGCACGCCGATGCCGGTGTCGGACACGCTCACCACGGCTTCGGCGCCCGACCGGTGCACCCGGACGCCCACCGAACCCTCGAAGGTGAACTTCAGGGCGTTGCTCAGCAGGTTGAGCACCACCTTCTCCCACATGCTGCGGTCGATGTAGACCGGCTCGTCGAGGGGAGGGCAGTCCACGTCGAAGGTCAGCCCGGCCTTGTCCATCGCGGAGCGGAAGACGCTGGCCAGCTCCGCCGTCACGGCGGCGAGGTCGACGGGTTCGTGGCGGGCCTGCATCCGGCCGGCCTCGATGCGGGAGAAGTCCAGGAGCGTGTTGACGAGCTTGCCGAGCCGCAGTCCGTTGCGGTGGATGACGTCCAGTTCCCGGCGTACGGGCTCGTCGGCGTCGGCGAGCCGGGTGCGCAGTTCCTCGGTCGGTCCCATGATCAGCGTCAGCGGGGTGCGGAGCTCGTGGCTGATGTTGGAGAAGAAGGTGGTCTTGGCGCGGTCCAGCTCGGCGAGTTCCTCGGCCCGCCGCTGCTGGGCCTGGTAGCTGCGGGCGCTGCCGATGCCGGAGGCGATGTGTCCCGCCGTCAGCTCGACGAAGCCCCGGTAGGCGTCGTCGAGCTCGCGGTAGCGGTTCAGTGCGGCGACGCAGAAGCCGTAGGGCGCGCTGCCCTGCTGGAGCAGCGGGACGACCAGCGCCTGCACGGGTGGCTCGGGCCAGTCGCCGGCGGGCAGGTCGGCGAAGCGGTCGCCGGTCAGCGGCACGAGGACGGTCTCGCCCCGGGTCAGTGCGTCCGCGGGCCACACCCCGTCGGGGTCGCCGGCCGGCAGGAGTGCCGGGGCCGCCGGGTGCCCCGGGCCGATGCCGGTCGAGCCGCTCAGCCGGGCGTCGTCGCCGTCGAAGAGGTAGGTGAGCGTGAAGGGCAAGTCCCTGCGGTTGCGGCCCAGCTGCCGGTCGGCGAAGGCCAGGACCTCCCGCTCGGTGCGGATCACGCTGGGGTCGGACCCCAGGTCCCGCAGGGTGGCCATGCGCCGTTCGCCGATCACCCGCTCGGTGTCCTCGCTGACCACGCAGAGCATGCCGACGACGGCGCCGGCGTCGTCCCGCAGGGGGCTGTAGGAGAAGGTGTGGTAGGTCTCCTCGCTGTAGCCGGAGCGCTCCAGGAACAGCAGCAGCCCTTCGTCCCAGGTGGCCTCCCCGGTGCGCAGCACGGTCTCGATGCGGGGACCGATGTCGCCCCAGATCTCCGCCCACACCTCGTTGGCGGGCCGGCCGAGCGCCCAGGGGTACTTGCGGCCGAGGGTGTCGCGCCGGTAGGCCGCGTTGCAGAAGAAGGTGAGCTGCTCGCCCCACGCCATCCACATGGGGAAGCGGGAGGACAGCAGGATGCTGACGGCGGTCTGGAGGCTCTGCGGCCACTGGTGCGGCGGGCCGAGGGGCGTGTCCGCCCAGTCCACCCGGGCGAGATCGCCGCCCACCTCGCGGTCGGCGGCGAACACGTCACCCGTACCCGTCACCGGCGCCGGTCCGTGGCCGGTCTCGTCGGAGCGCTCCACGCGACACCCCCTCCATGCCCGCCCGCTGCCGGGACCATTTCCATGCCCATTCCATACCGAACACGCACGGACACCCCTGGTCCGCGCACATATGCCTCTGTCTGCCCCGGAACCGCCGCCTGACGCCGACGAAATGCCACGTCGGCCTGCGTGCGGTGACGGCGTCCGCCCGCTCCGGCCGGCCCTTCCCCCCGGGGCGACCACGGCACGGGCGCGGTGCGGACGTGACGTCGGTGTCGAGCAGTTGCCGATCAGCCTACTGCCGACGGGCGGGTACCTCGTGCTGACCGCCCGGTGACCGGTGCGCCCGGGCGGCCGGACCGCTCTCCTCCCGTCCGTCGGTGACGTCGTGCGGCGGTCCCCCTCATGAATGCGGCCACAGTGGGTAAGCGGAAACCGTCCGACAGAAACGATCAGTGATCGAAGGCAGCCTCACCGCACAGGAACCCCCCATGGTCATCCCGCTGAGGAATCAAACGACGGATGTTCGCACCCCGGTGACGCCCCCGCGCTTCGGCGCCGTCTGGGGCTCCGAGGGAACATCCATCGCCGACGCACGCAACGCGGTGCGCGGTCTGCTGGCGCGGGCCGGTCACCACCGCGACCCCCGGCTCAGCCAGGACGCCGAGATCGTCGTCAGTGAGCTCGTCACCAACGCCCTGCGCCACGCGCCGGGACCCGGCGGTCTCCTCCTCGAAGTGCTCGCGCCCGGCCGGCTGCGGATCACCGTCCGCGACAGCTCGCCCGAGGCGCCCACACCACGCGTTCCCGATCCGAAGCGCGTGGGCGGTCAC
This sequence comes from Streptomyces sp. NPDC026246, assembly GCF_055567995.1. NCBI lineage: Bacteria > Bacillati > Actinomycetota > Actinomycetes > Kitasatosporales > Streptomycetaceae > Streptomyces > Streptomyces sp. NPDC026246. Next base: position 376,307 of record NZ_JBVHPJ010000006.1, read on the forward strand.
GGCCTCCACCTCATCACCCGCCTGTGCGAGCAGGTCCGTACGATCACCGTCGAGGGCGGCAAACAGGTGATGGCCGAGCTGGGCCTTCCCCCGGTGGCGGGGGGCCACGGGCCGCAGCCGGCATTCTGACCGGCGTTCTCGCGTAATCTCGACCGACGTACGACCGACACGAGCGACCCTGGGCGGGGAGCCACGGACCGAGCACGAGAAGGAGGACGATCGTGCTGACGCTGATCAGCCGCGAGGAGGATCTGGCCGTCGCGGCGCTGCCCGGCGACGTCGACTTCTTCACCAGTGCCGACGTCCGCGCCGCGGGCGAGGAACTGCTCGACGGCGGCTGCCGCTACCTGGTCCTGGACACCACGCCCGTGGACTACATCGACTCCACCGGCATCACCGTCCTCCTGGCGTTCTGGCAGCGACTGGAGGCGGCCGGGGGCGCGTTGCTCGTGGCCGTGCCCGACGAGCACCTGCGCTGGCGTCTGCAGACGCTCGGGCTGGCCGGTGTCATGCCGGTCGCCACGACGCTTCCGGAAGCCCTCTCCCGCGCCCGCCGCTTCCGCAGCATGACGCGCCGCCCCCGCCGGCAGGAAGCGGACCTCGGCATCGAGACGGCCTGAGCCGGCCGGCCGCCCGGGGGCAGCCCCGCGTCACGGACGCGACTCCACGGTGACGTGCGGGGACAGCGCGCGCAGGAAGTCCGGCGCGTCGAACACCTGACCGGCGGACACCACGCCCACGGCGCGGGTCCGGCCGGTGAGCACCCTCTCGAGCGCTTCCACGACCAGCGGCGCGGTGACGGCGTAGATGTCCCGTCCGCGGGCCACGGCCCGCCGCTCGGCGCCGCCCGAGCGGACGACGACGTCGACGAGGAACGTCTGGTCGGACCGGCCGCTCCCGTCGACGGCCGCCGGTGCCGGGGTGTCCGGGGCGGCGATGTCACGGGCCGCCTCCACCGTCATGTACGTGCACACGTCCGGGACCGCCAGGTGGCCGGGGATCGTGACGACGTCGGCCATGGTGAACTCCCCGATCACCGGGCGGCGGCCCAGGGGGTGCGGGAAGTCCCACTCAAGGGTCGGCGGGGTGTCATCGCGGTACTCCAGGCGCCCCCGCGCGAAGCGGACCCGCCGTCCGTCCCGCCGCTCCCGCGAGACCGCGCCCGAGGTGCGGGTCCCGGCGGTCGGGTGCCAGCTGCTGAGCCCGTACGCGATGTGCGCCTCGTCGGCCGCGGTCCACTCCCCCATCGCCGCGGTGACCAGCAGGTCGCCGAGTCCGCCGAAGAAGGCCATCGCCGGGACGACCACCGCCTCGGCCTCCCGCGCCCGCCCGGCGAACCGGGTGAAGGTGTCGGCGTTGGCCTCGATCTCGGCGGCGACGTCCAGGTACGGGATGCCGGCGCGCAGTGCCGCCTCCACCACGGGGCCGGCGGTCGCGGCGAACGGGCCCGCGCAGTTGATCACCGCCGCCGTGCCGGCCAGGGCGCGGTCGAGCGACGCCCGGTCCGCCACCGTCGCCGGGCGGGCCTCCCACCCCGTCTCCCGCGCCATCGCCGCGAGCTCGTCCGCGTCGCGGCCGGACAGGACGGGGACGATCCCGCGCCGCGCCAGCTCCGCGACCACGAACCGTCCGGTGTGCCCGTAGGCCCCGAACACCGCTGCCGTCCGACCCGCTCCCATGGGTTCCCCCCGCGTTCCTGTGCTCCGTGTGATCCGTCCCGGACATCCTGGCGTCGGCCTCCACTCGCGCACGACTGTCCGGAACGCCACTCCCCATACACTTTCAGACATGACCACCGTCGCGCTGGCCGTCACCGACGGCATGCTGCACTTCGAACTTGCCCTGGCCTGCGAGGTCTTCGGCGGGGCCGGTACCGGCGCCGACGGCTCCTGGTACCGGCTGCGGATCTGCGGTCCGCGTCCCGTGCGGGCCGGGCGCTTCCGCCTGGAGCCCGACGACGGACTCGACCGGCTGGCGCACGCCGACACGGTGATCGTGCCGGGCTGGGCGGACATCGACCGGGAACCGCCGGCCGAGCTGGTCGACGCGGTCCGCACGGCCCACGAAGCGGGGGCGCGGGTCGCCTCGTTGTGCACGGGTGCCTTCGTGCTGGCCGCGGCGGGGCTGCTGGACGGCCGGCGTGCGACCACGCACTGGGCGCACACACGGGAACTCGCCGCGCGGCACCCGCTGGTGAGGGTGGACCCGGACGTGCTGTACGTGGACGAGGGAAGGGTGCTGACCTCCGCGGGCAAGGCTGCCGCGATGGACCTGTGCCTGCATCTGGTGAGGCGGGACCACGGTGCGTCGGTGGCCAACACGCTCGCCCGCCGCCTGGTCGTGCCGCCGCACCGGGACGGCGGACAGGCCCAGTTCGTGACCACTCCGGTGCCCGAGCCGGGCGGCCACCCGCTCTCCGAGGTCCTTCCCTGGGCGGTCCAGCGGCTGGACCGGCCGATCACGGTGGAGGACATGGCGCGCCGGGCCGGTATGAGCGCGCGCAACCTCGGCCGCCACTTCCGGTCGGTGACGGGCACCACGCCGTTGCGCTGGCTGCTCACCCAGCGCATCCGCCGTGCGCAGGAGTTGCTGGAGACCACGGACCACACCGTCGACGCGGTCGCCACGGCCACCGGCATGGGCACGGCCACGACACTGCGCCGGCACTTCCACCGCACGGTGGGGGTACCGCCCGACGCCTACCGCCGCACGTTCCGGGCCCGCGCCGGCTCCCTCGCCGAAACCGGCGGAGTCAGCGGAGTCAGCGGTGCCGGTGGTGCCGGTGGTGCCGGCCGCTCTGGCTGACCGGTCCGGGGGAGATCACCGGCACCGCGCGAACGGGTCGCACGGTGCCGGTGACGCCGGGGTGGGAGGTGGATGCGGTGCGGGGCGCGGCGGGAGTGGGGCACACGCCGCACCCGCGCCTCAGTTGAGGGGGTCGAGGGTGAGGTAGGCCTGGCGCGGACTGCCGTCGTGGACCAGGGACTCGTGATGACCCACGTCGTCGAAGGCGAACGCGTACGCCTTGCCGTCGGCCGTCTGGGCGTGGATCTTGCGGGCGTAGTGGTTGGTGACGTTGTCCTTGTAGAAGTTCGCGGCGTCGGCGTCGGGCTGGTTGGGGTTGACCAGCAGGGTGGAGCGGTTGAAGCCGGCGCAGAGGGTGCGTGAGATCGGTCCGCGGACCTGGTCGTTGGGGGCGTCGAGCCGCCGGTGACAGCCGAAGACCGAGGAGGCGTCGGGCTTCTGGAAGCTGGTGACCACCGTCCCCGCGCCGTTGGTGAAGTTCATGACGCCGCCGGAGACCCGGCCGTAGTACTTGGTGCCCGGCTGGTCGGCGAAGGGGGTGACCGTGAGGGTCGAGGTGGAGTACTTCTGCCAGACGCGGTTGATGTAGTCGTCCATGACGGTGGCGGGCAGCGCTCCGGTCTCCAGGCCGTACAGCGGGGAGAGGGCGCGCAGCACGGTGCCGTCGGAGCGGGTCTGGATCAGGTTGGCCCAGCCTCCGGGCTGGCCCCGCAGGGCGTTGAAGAACCCGGTGTAGCCACCGGGCTTGAGCCGGCCCGTGGTGGCGGTGCTGCCGTCGGCCCGCTGCACCCCCACCGCGTACGGTGCCGAGAACATGTCGACCTGGGTGCTGTTGATCCACAGGCCCGCGTCGTTGAGCGTGTACTCCGACCAGTTGAACAGGATGTTGCGGTTGGGGTCGGTCGGGTTCTGGACGGCGGGCTGGACCAGTCCGCCGGTGGTGAGCTTGAAGACGAGTTTCTGGCCGTAGGAGAAGTAGACACGGCCGGAGAACTTCGGCATGCGGATCGTGGTCGACTGGCCTGCCGCGGGGCCGGGGATCGAGGCGTCGGGGGCCGGGGTCGGGGGGTTGCCGCCCGCGGGCCAGGGATGGAAGGTGCCGTTCGCGTCGGCCCAGCCCTGCCGGCCGGTCGCCAGTTCGGTGCCCAGGTTGTAGATGTACACCTGCTCACCGCGGGCCGAGTTGTTGGTGATCTTCAGGGGGATGGTGGCCGGGACGGCCGCATGGGCCGGGGTGCTCGCACCGGTCGCGAGCACCGAGCCGGCGAGCACCGTGCCGAGTGTCAGCGCGAGGGCGGCGACCCGGCGTCCGAGTGTCCATGGCATGCTCTGCCTCCGTTCGACGGATGGCTGATCCGGAAGGGTCTGAGAGCGCTCTCACAGCTGAGGGTCGCGGCTTGGTACGTACCTGTCAATCACTCGGACGCAGCGATTCCGCCGGCGCCGCGATTCCGCCGACGCCGCGTCTCCGCCGACCGCCGGTCAGCGGGAACCGAGCCGACGGCCCGCGTCCCCGCCGGCGCGTTGATCGCGCGGCCGGACCGCCGGGCGGACGCACGACAGGACGACGACGAAGGGCCAGACCGACTGCAGCGTGGTGACGGCCCGTTCGGCCACCCCCATGGCGCCCTGGATATGGAGCTCCAGCAGGAACCAGCCCGCCCCCAGCGCCATCACCACCGTCGCGCCGAGGGACGGGACCGGCCGCAGGGCCCAGGGGGCGCCCCGGCCGGACCGGGCGGCCAGGACGGGCCACGCCGCCAGGAGGACGAAACCGGCCACGGCCACCGAACCGTGCTGCAGGGACCCTCCGCTGCTCGGCGCCGGGAAAAGGGCCACCGCGAGGGCCGCGACACCACCGCCCGCCAGGGCGATCCGCCCGGCGGCGGCAGCGGGCCGCAGCCCCCACGCCGTGAGCAGGTGGCAGACGCCCAGGGCGACGAACGCGGCCGTCATGACCCAGGAGCCCGATGTCCCGGGCGCTGCCAGGACGCTGATGGTCTGGGCGACCGGGTCGTACGTGGAGCCCTGCAGGGATGCCGTCACCAGCCAGCCCAGGATCAGGACGACGGGCGCGCACGCCGAGGAGAGCAGGGCCCACAGAGGAACAGATCGCACCAGGCCACCGTAGAGCGGCCGATCCGGGACGTCGGGTTCCCGCTGCGCGGGCCGCCCCGCCTGGCGTAGTCGCGCGGCCCGCTCCCCCGCGCGGGCGCACGATGGATGCGTGCGGGCCTCCCGGCGGAAGGTGATCGACGCATGGAGCTCACCCTGGTCGTGCTGATCATCGTCGTGGGGCTGACGTTCGACTTCACCAACGGCTTCCACGACGCCGCGAACGCCATCGCCACCTCGATCTCCACCAGAGCGCTGAGTCCGCGCGTGGCGCTGGCCATGGCCGCGGTCATGAACTTCTGCGGCGCCTTCCTGGGCACCGAGGTGGCCCAGACCGTGGGCAGCGGCATCATCGGCGCGCCCGAGGGGACCTCGGGGCTGCTGCTGGTGCTGAGCGCGCTGCTCGGAGCCATCGGCTGGAACGTGTTCACCTGGTGGCGGGGGCTGCCGACCTCCTCCTCGCACGCTCTCATCGGCGGTCTGGTCGGGGCGGCGCTCGCCGCGTCCGCCACGGTGCACTGGTCGGGCATCCTGGACAAGGTCGTCCTGCCCATGCTGCTGTCCCCGCTCGTCGGCGTCGCCCTGGGGTACACGCTGCACGCGGTCGTCCTGTGGGTGTTCCGCCGCGCCAACCCGCGGCGCACGATGCGGCGGTTCCGTGCGGCGCAGACCGTCTCGGCCGCGGCGATGGGTCTGGGGCACGGCCTGCAGGACGCGCAGAAGACCATGGGCGTCATCGTGCTGGCGCTGGTGACGGCCGGCTGGCAGGACGGCTTCTCGGTGCCCGTGTGGGTGATCGCCGCCGTCGCGGCCGCGATGGCCGCCGGTACGTACACCGGCGGGCGGCGCATCATCACCACGCTCGGGCGGCGCATCGTGCATCTCGATCCGCCGCGCGGCTTCGCGGCGGAGACCGCCGCCGCGTCCGTGCTCTACGCCACCGCCTTCCTGGTGAAGGCGCCCATCTCCACGACGCAGACCATCACGGCGGCCATCCTGGGCGCCGGGGCCACCCGGCGTGCCTCGGCCGTACGGTGGCAGGTCGCCCGCTCCATCGGCACCGCCTGGCTGCTCACGTTCCCCGGCGCGGGGATCCCGGCCGCCGTGCTCTACCTCGTCCTGCACGCCCTGACGGGCCTGTGAGGGGCCTGCAACCGGCGGGCGCGGAGCACCGTCCTACTGGGCACCATGATCCCTGCAAGCATCACCGGCCTGCTGGCCGCACCGGTCCGCCAGTTGCTCGACTTCGCCTGGACGCAGACGCGTGCCTGCGCGTTCGCCATCGCCCTGCTGTCGGGCGTGGCGGTCTCCACGCTGCTGCCCGACCTGCCCGTGGCGCGCTACGACCTGCTCGTGGTCTACGGGGTGCTGCTCACGCTGGTGTTCTGGGCGCGCGGGTGGGAGTCCGGCCGGGACATCGCCGTGATCGCGGCCTGCCACGTCATCGGGCTGGCCTTCGAACTGGTGAAGGTGTCCCTCGGGTCCTGGAGCTATCCCGAGCCGGCGGTGCTGAAGTTCGCCGGGGTGCCGCTGTACGGCGGGTTCCTGTACGCGGCCGTCGGCAGCTACCTCTGCCGGGCCTGGCACCTGTTCGACCTGGAGCTGGTGCGGTACCGCCCGCGGGCGACGGCCGTCGTGGCGCTGGGCGTCTACGTCAACTTCTTCAGCCACCACTGGCTGCCGGACGTGCGCTGGGCGCTGGCCGCGCTGCTCCTCGTCGTCACCCTGGGCACGTCGGTGCGCTTCACGGTCCGGGGCGTGCGGTGGCGGATGCCGCTCGCGCTGTCGTTCGTGCTGATCGGCTTCTTCCTGTGGGTGGCGGAGAACCTGGCCACCCTGGTGGGGGCGTGGCGCTACCCGTACCAGCAGCACGGCTGGGAGCCGGTGGGCGTGGAGAAGTTCGGCGCCTGGGCGCTGCTGATCAGCGTGACGTTCGTCCTGGCGGCGGTGGGGCGGTGGGCCCGGGAGGGCGGAGGGGAGGCGAGCCGACGTCCGGCGGAGGCGCGGAGTCGTCCGGTCACCCCGGACTGAGTATCATCCTATGGACGCCCATAGGGTGATTCGACCTCGGGGCCGCCCCGAGCGTGGCCATCTCCGCCGGAGTGATCCATGTTCCGCACCGGCACGACCGACGACGGCGACGAGCTGCTGGCCCGGCTCGGCGCTCTGACGGCCCAGGCCCGCGCCCAGGCCGAGGTGCAGAGGTCGCAGGTGGAGCTGGCGATCGCGCTGCAGCGTGGCATGCTCCCTCGAGACCTGCCCACCGTCCGGCGGCTGCGCCTGGCGGTGCGCTACACGCCCGCCTGCCACGGGCTGAACGTGGGCGGCGACTGGTACGACGCGTTCACCCTGGCCGACGGCCGGATCGGCGTGACCATCGGAGACGTGCAGGGCCACAACATCGAGGCGGCCGCGTTCATGGGCCAGGTGCGGGCGGGGTTGCGGGCCCTGGCCTCGGTCACCGGCGAGCCGGGGGAACTGCTCGCCCGGACCAACGAGCTGCTGCTGTCGCTGGGCTCCGATCTCTTCGCCACCTGCACGTTCATGCGTCTCGATCCGTGCGCCGGCGTCGTGGAGAGCGCACGGGCGGGGCACCTGCCGTGCGTCTGGGCCAGGGCCGGCGGTGCGTGCGGCGTCGCCGAGGACGCGGGCGGGCCTCCCCTCGGGGTGCAGGCGGGCGTGTCCTACCCGGTGACCCGGTACGAGCTGACGAGCGGCGGGGTGTTCGTGCTGCTGACGGACGGAGTGGTGGAAGGACCCTCGATGCCCCTGGAGGAGGGCCTCGACCGGGTGACCCGGCTCGCCGGTGACGCGGCCGTGGCGGGCCTGGACGTGGACGCCCTCGCGGCGGCGGTGATCAAGGGCGCCGAGCGCGTGGGACACGACGACGACGCCGCCGTCCTGGTGGTGGGCCTCGACGGGCCGGACGCTCAGCCATAGGGCCGCAGGACGCCCGCTCCCGTCTCGCCGGGGCGGCGGCCCCGGTGTCTCATGGCTGCTGTGGTGGTGGGTGGCCAGGATCTGCGCAAGCCGGCCGGCGTCGTTCTGCGGACGCTGGCCGTCGCCGCCTGCTACTACGCGTCGGGCCGGCTGGGCCTGCTGCGGGAACTGGTCGTCGAGGGCGCGGTGGTCACCCCGATCTGGCCCCCCACCGGCGTGGCGGTCGCCTGTCTGCTGCTGCTCGGGCTGCGCTGCTGGCCGGGGATCACCCTGGGCGCCTTCTTCGTCATCCTGTCCCTCACCTCCCTGACGCCGTCGGTGCTCGGCATCCTGGCGGGCAACACGGCCGCGCCCGTCGTGGGGTACCTGCTGCTGCGCCGGGTCGGCTTCCGCACCGACCTCGCACGGCTGCGGGACGGGGTCGCCCTGGTGTTCCTGGGCGCGTTCACCGCCATGCTGATCAGTTCGACCACCGGCGCGGGCATTCTGGTGGCCCGGGGGCAACTCGAGTGGGCGGACTTCTGGCCGGTGTGGCTGGCCTGGTGGGTCGGGGACGCGATGGGCGTCCTGCTCGTCACGCCGGTCCTGCTCCTGCTGGCCCGGGTGCGGCGCCCGCTGCCCCTGTCGCGCTGGAAGGAGGCCCTGGGCCTGGCCGTCATCGCCTGCTGCCTGCTGCCGGTGGCCGCGCGCAGTTCGGTCAGCCTGCTGTACCTCGTCTACCCCCTGCTGATCTGGACGGCGCTGCGTTTCCAGCTGGCGGGCAGCATGCTGTGCGCGCTGTTCGCCTCCGTCCTGGCCACGGTGGCGGCGACCGACCACGTCGGGCCCTTCGAACGGCTGAACCGGGTGGAGGTGATGCTCAAGCTCCAGACCTTCAACGGCGCGATGGCGCTCACGGCCCTGATCCTGTCCGCGGTGATCACCGAGCAGATCCACACCCGCCGCTCGGTGGAGCGCGCCTGCCAGGAGCTGGTGGAGGTACTGGGCCATCTCACCGCGGGCGATGCGGCGGACGCCCGCGGCCGGGCGGAGGAGGCCGCTCCGGGGCGGCAGCCGGAGGACTGACGACCGGCCCGGTCCGCGCCGGCCGGCGGGACGTACGCTGGGCCGCATGAGCCCGGTGGAGGTGGTGCAGTTGCTGGTGTCGCCCGCGCACCGGCTGGCCGGACGGCCGTCGGACGGCCCCTCGCCCGGTCCCGCCGACGAACGCGTCACCGGCGTCGAGGTGCGCCGCGGGCTGGGACTGGTGGGCGACCGCTACTACGCCCGGCCCGCCCACCGCAACGCGGCGGTGACCCTCATGGCCGCCGAGAACCTCCCGGAGGGCGCCGATCTGCGCCACACACGGCGCAACGTCCTGCTGCGGGGTGTGGACATCGACGCGTACGTCGGCGCGACGATCTCCCTCGACTGCGGCACCGGGCCGGTGCTGTTCGCGGTCAGGCGGCCCGCCCGGCCCTGCGCGTGGATGGACGTGACCGTCGGCCCCGGGGCGCAGCGGGCCCTGCGCAGCCGGGGCGGTGTGCGGTGCACCCCGCTGAGCGACGGGACGCTCGCGGTCGGCCCGGCCACGTTCCACGTCGTGGCCGGGGGCGACGGGCCGCGGTGACGCCCGCGCAGCCGCCGGCCTCGGCACCGCTCCCGGCTTGAGCCTCAGCCGGCGGTCGGCGTCGTACGGATGGCCGCGATGTCGAACTGCAGGCGCACCTTCTCGCTCACCATGGCGCCGCCCTCGGCGAGCCTGCTGTTGTACGTCAGGCCCCAGTCGGACCGGTTGATGGTCGTGGTGCCGTCGAAGCCGGCCCGGTCGTAGCCGAACGGGTCGGTGACCTTCCCGATGTAGGTCATGTCGAGCACGACCGGCCGGGAAATGCCGCGGATGGTGAGTTCTCCCGCCATGTGAAAGAGATCGGCCCCGGCCTGTTCCACGGACGTGCTGGCGAAACGCATACGCGGATACGTCGCGGCATCGAGAAAGTCCCGGCCCACGAGGTGGGCGTCGCGCTGCTCGACACCCGTGTCCACGCTGGCGGTGAACAGGGTGACGTCGGCACGTGACCGGGTGGGGTCGTTCGCGTCGAAGTAGAGCCGGCTTTCGTACTCCAGGAAACAGCCGCGCACGGTCGTCACCATGGCGTGCCGGACCGAGAAGCCGATCCTGCTGTGGGCGGGGTCGACGACCCACTCACCGGTGAGATCCGCCAGGTGGGGGTTCGGAAGCACGGCGGTGGGGGACGCCGCGCCACCGGGGCGCTGTGGGGGGACGGCCGGCGCCTGACGGCGGGCCGGCACGACGCGGTTGAACAGGTTCATGATTCATCTAGGTACGTGAGTTTGGTTATGACCGCAAGCCCCCCTTTCCTTCAGGGGCGTTGTCGACCCGCCTGTGCCTGCATTTCGCCGAAGCCTGTGCACAAAACCCACACATCACTGTTACCGCAGGGAACCACATGACCATGGAAAGCGCCCGGGGTTTTCATTTCGGGCATGTCATGATTCCCGGGACACCGAGATCGAGAAGTCGTTGTCGACCGTGTAGTAGGGGCGCAGGGTGGAACCCTCGGCACGGATCTCCGGATAGACGTGCACGTGCTTGCGGTCGGCCACGTCGTCGAGCAGCCGGGCGACCCTGACCGCGGCGGCGTCGGCCGTGGGCCGCACGAAGGCGTCCCACACCTGGTCCGCTCCCCCGCCCGCGTCGGCCGTCGCGTCGTGGCCGGCGGTGAACGACAGGCCTCTGCCGTCCTCGGCGACGCGGGGGCGGAGGGTGCGCACCGTGCCGGTGCCGCGCAGGCGCAGCTCCACGAGGGCGTCCCCGGCGAGCCGGGCGCCGTGCAGCCGGACCGCGACCGTGATGTCCCGGTCGGAGACGTCCACCGCCCCGGCCTCCGCGTGGACGGTGCGCAGCCACGTCCTGAGGGCCAGGAAGCCGTCCTTGGTCGCGTAGGGGATGCGGACGGCGACCGGTGAGGTGCGGTCGCGGAGGTGGCCGTCCACCAGGGCGCGCAGATCGCGCAGGCCGGGGCGCAGCCGCACCGGTTCGGCGTCGGGCCCGGGGACCAGATACGTGTCCCAGCGTCCCTCGGCGAGGCTCGGGTGGGGCGGAAGTACCGCGCTCAGGATTCCGCCTGGCCGGCCGGCTTCCAGATCGAGGAGGCGGCTGCCGGTGTCGGGCCGTCCCTTCTTGGGGCGCGGCCGGAGGAGGAGCCGGGGGTGGGCGACCGGGACCGGCGGGAGACGGAAGGTGATCCGTCCGTCCGCGTCGACGGTGCAGTCGGCCCGCGCCCCGTCCTCCTGCTGTCCGCTCGCCCCCGCCGTCGCGACCGCCCTGTCCACTGCCCCGGTCCTGCTCGTCATTCCTGCCATGCCCGTCCCGCCCGTCGTCCCTGCCGTGTCCGCCGCGCCCGCCCCGTCGGCCGTGCTGCTCGCGCCTGCCCTGTGCGTTCCGCTCGTCTCGCCCGCCCCGCTCGTCTCGCCCGCCCCGCCCGTCTTGCCCGCCGTACGGGTCGTGCCCGCCGGGGCTGTCGTCCCCGTCGTTCGTGCGCGCGCCTCGTGTCCGGTACGTCCTGCGGATGCCGGCGTGCTCATCGGCGGCCCTTCCGGAGCGCGCGCAGAACGCCCGACGCGGCGGTGTGGGCCGCGTCGCGGGCCGCGTGCGCTCGTCCCGTCAGGGCGCTGCCCGCCGGGCGATGAGGCCGTGCGGACCGCCCCGCCGCCCGCCTCGCCGCGGCGGCGTTCTCCAGCAGGCGCTCGGCCTGGGCGACGACGGGACCGGGGGCGAAGCGGCGGGAGTTCTCCAGGGCGGTGCGGCTCATGCGGCGGCGCCGCTCGTCGTCGCCGACGAGCTCCAACAGCGCCGCGGCCAGGGCGTCGCGGTCGCCCACGGGGACCAGGCGGCCGTCGGCGCCGTCCGCGATGATCTCGCCGGGCCCGTACGGACAGTCGGTGCTGACGACGGGCAGTCCGCAGCGCATGGCCTCGACGATGGTCATACCGAACGGCTCGAAGTTCGAGGCGGCCGCCCCGATGGACGCCTTGGCCCACTCGGCCTCCATGGGCGTGGCGGCCCCCATCAGGAACACGTTGTTCCACAGCCCGAGCCGCTCGATGAGCGCGCGCAGCCGGGGTTGTTCCTCGCCCTTGCCGTAGATGCGCAGCTGCCAGTCCGGGTGCGCGGCGGCCACCTGGGCGAACGCCTCGATGAGCAGGTCGTAGCGCTTGACCGGGACCAGCCGGCCGGCGGCCACCACGATGCGGGCCGTGCCGTCGGCCGGCGGCAGGACGGGGTCGGGGACGCTGTTCGGCAGCGCCTCCACATGGACGCCGGGCAGCCACATCTTGCGCCGGTAGGCGTCGGCGTCCGCTTCCGTGACGGTGGTGATCACGTCGAGCCCGCGGTAGGCGCGCCGCAGGGCGGTGCGCAGCCGCGGCGAGTGGTTGTCCAGGGTGAGGTGCTCCTGGCCGACGCGCAGGACGTGCCGCGGCGCCTGCCGGGCGATGTGCACGTTGAGCCCCGGGCGGGTGCCGATGACGACGTCGGCGTCGAGCGCCCGGAGGTGCTCGCCGATGCGCTGGTCGGTGAGCTCGCTGTACTGGCCGTGGCGGTACTCGGCGGCCGGGTACACCCGCGCCGGCTTCCGGTGCTGCGGGTGATCCGCCTCGGTGCGCAGGTCGACCAGGGCCCGCAGCCGGACGGCCGGGTGGGGGGTCAGCAGGGGGCGTTCCCGGTGGCGCAGCGCGGAGACCACCTCCACCTCGTGCCGCTCGGCCAGCGCCGCGGCCAGGTTGAACGTGGTGGTGATCGTCCCTCCGATCCCATAGGCGTTGTGGATCAGGAATGAGATCTTCATGCCGAGCTAGACGGCGCCAACTACCGGACCGTTGTTCGCCGTTACCAGTCTGTGGCCGGACGGCCCGCCTGACGGGCATGGGCCATTTCGGAATGATCTCGGGCATAAGTGGTCTACGCCATACCGTTCCGCCGTAGGTGTGTGGGTAGGTTTGAGTCGTTTGCCCGCAGCAGCGTCGCGTCACCGGGTGCGCCCTCGTACCGATCGTCTGGAGACCCATGCGCCGTCGAACAGCCTCCGTCCCGTCCGTCGCCCTGGCCGGTGGCACGCTGGCCCTGGGCATCGGCGGGCTGTACCTGGCCGGGCTGGCGGTCACCGGCGGGGAGATCGACTCGGGCACGACCGTGCGCGGCGTGGAGATCGGCGGTCTGAGCCGTGCGGAGGCGGTGCGCACGCTCGAACGACACCTGGGCGCGTCCGGCGGACGGGATCTGCCCGTGAAGGTCGGCGAGCGCACGGGGGCGGTCGATCCGGAGCGCGCGGGACTCTCCTGGGACGTTCGGGCGACCGTCGACCGGGCCTCACGCAGCGGCACCGATCCGGTCAGCGTGTTCCAGGGGCTCTTCCGCTCGGGCGGCACCGTCGAACCCGTGGTGCGCGTGGACGAGGGCAAGGCCCGGGCCGCGCTCGGCCGGCTCGCGAAGGGCCTCGACCAGAAGGTCCGCGACGGGGCCGTCGGATTCGACGGCGGGCGGGTCGTGCAGACCGCACCACGCACCGGGTACGCCCTCGACGTCGACGCGGCGGTCGGCGCCCTGCGCGCCGCCTTCGTGCGGCAGGACTCCCGCTCCCCCACCGCCCTGCCGGTCCGGGAGACCCGGCCCGCGGTCACGGCCGACGAGGTGCGCCGGGCGGTACGCACCTTCGCGGAGCCCGCCGTGTCGGCGCCCGTCACGCTCACCGCGGCCGGCGAGCGCTTCACCGTGCCCCGGGAGGTTCTGGGCGGACACCTGACCATGCGGCCGGACGACAGGGGCCGGCTGCAGCCCCGGCTCGACGAGAAGGGCCTGCGCGAGGATCCCGCCGTGGACCGGCCCCTGGACCGGATCACCACGACCGCCGCCGACGCCGAGCTGCGCTCCGACGGCGACAAGGCCGTGATCGCCAAGGACGCCACACTCGGTCACGAGGTCACCGGCAAGGCACTGGGCAAGGCGGTGCTGCCGCTGCTCACCGCGGAGGGCGACGGCCGCGCGGGCACCGTGGAGGTCCGCACGACCCGGCCGGAGGTGACCCGCGAGAACGCCGCGCGGCTGGGACTGACGCAGACGATGTCCTCCTTCACCGTCGACTTCGAACCGGCGGAGTACCGCACCAGGAACATCGGCCGGGCCGTGGAACTGATCAACGGCTCGCTCGTCAGGCCCGGCGAGACCTGGAGCTTCAACCGGACGGTCGGGGAACGCACCGAGGCCAACGGATTCGTCGACGGGATCATCATCCTGAACGACAAGTACACCAAGGCGTCCGGCGGCGGCGTGTCGTCCGTGGCGACGACGCTCTACAACGCGCTGTTCTTCGCCGGGGTCAAGCCGGTGGAGCACGGCGCGCACTCGTTCTACATCGAGCGCTACCCGGAGGGCCGCGAGGCGACCGTCGCCTGGGGCAGCCTGGACCTGCGGTTCGCCAACGACTCCGGCAAGGCCCTGTACATCCAGGCCGAGTCGACGGACACGTCCGTGACCGTCAACTTCCTCGGCACCCGCAAGTACGACGAGATCACGTCGGTCACCGGCCCGCGCACCGCGGTGAAGAAGCCGGGCAGGCACGTCAGCCACGACAAGGAGTGCGTGCCGCAGACCCCGCTCGAGGGCTTCGACGTCGCGGTGGAGCGCGTCTTCCACGACGGCGGCCGGGAAGTGCGCCGGGAGCCCTACCGCACCCACTACACACCGCGCGACGAGATCGTGTGCGAGTGACCCCCTCGGCCCGCCCTCCGGCCGCCCGCCGGTGAACCTGCCTTTGGGCGCCGGGCGTTGACCCGTCTCCCCGCCGCCAGCACAATGGCGGCCACTGTCTGAGAGCGCTCTCAAGGGGAGATCCATGACTGGCAGACAAGGCCCGGCCGTCGGTCGGCGTTCGCTCATCGGGGCCGGACTCGGCATCGGCGCCGCTGCCCTCACCACCGCCGGCTCGGGGCGGGCCCTGGCGGCCGGTCCGGCCGGCCGGCGCCACGCCCCGGCCCCGGCCCGGGGGCACGCCTTCCTCGCCGCCGCCATGGACGCCCACCCGGACCACGGCGCCGTCCGCCTCACCCAGAGCTACACCGACCAGGCCGGTCTGTTCAGCACCGCGTTCACCTACGACAACGCCCTGGCGATCCTCGCCCACCTCGCCACCCGCACCCGGGACGGCCTGACCCGCGCCCGCACCCTAGGCGACGCCCTGCTGTACGCCCAGCTCCACGACCCGGCGTACGACGACGGACGGCTCCGGCAGGCCTACAACACCGGGCCGTACACCTTCTACGACGGGACGCCCCAGCCCGACGGGTTCGTCCGGGCCGACGGAACGGCCAACGTCGGCACGCAGTTCGGCTTCACCGGCACCGCCGTGGGCGACATGGCCTGGGCGGGCATCGCACTGAGCGCCCTCACCCGGCGTACCGGGGCGCGCCGCTACCTCACGGGGGCCGTGCGCATCGGCGAGTGGATCGAGCGGAACGGCCGCACCGGCGGGCCGCTGGGCGGTTACACGTTCGGGGTGGACGGGGCGAACCAGAGGCTGCCCTTCACCTCCACCGAGCACAACACCGACTTGATCTGCCTGTTCGGCCGGCTCGCCCGGCTCACCGGCGACCGGGTGTGGCGGGAGCGCCGCGGCCGTGCCGAGGCGTTCGTCCGGCGGATGTGGGAGCCGGCCGGGGGCTTCTTCTACACGGGCACCAACGACGGGGAGACGGTGAACCGGTCCCCGGTCCCGGAGGACACCCAGACCTGGACCCACCTGGCGCTGGGTTCCTCCCGCCTCTCCCGCTCCCTGGACTGGGCGGCGGCCGAGCTGGCCGTCTCGGACCACTCCGGGCGCACCAACAGCACGGTGCCCGCGGGGCAGTCGTACGAGGGGGTCACCTTCAGTTCGGCGAGCCTGCTGGCGAACGAGGGTGCGCCGATCGCGTCCGGGCAGCCCAGGCCCGACCGCCATGGCGTGTGGTTCGAGGGGACCGCCCACCTGGCCCTCGCCCTGCGGGACCGCGGGGCACGCGGTGACGAGACCCGCGCCCGGCGGCTGATCGCGTCGACCGAGAAGGCCCAGGACCTGCTGGGCGGCGGTCAGACCGTCGGCGGCAGGACGCTGCCCGAGCGGTGCGGGGTGGTGTCCGCGAGCAGTCCGCTCGACACCGGGTTCGGCTTCGGCTACTACCCGTACCGGCACACGGGTGCGACCGCCTGGTACTTGATGGCGGTCACGCGGTACAACCCGCTCCGGGCCTGGAATTGACGTTGCGTCAGACCGGGGTGCGGGGACGCGGAACGCCCCGGGCCGTGCGGCCCGGGGCGTTCCGTCCGGCGGGTGGGATCAGACCAGGTCGAACCGGTCCAGGTTCATGACCTTGACCCAGGCCGCGACGAAGTCCTTGACGAACTTCTCCTTGGCGTCGTCGCTCGCGTAGACCTCGGCGAGCGCGCGCAGTTCGGAGTTGGAGCCGAAGACCAGGTCGGCGCGGGAGCCGGCCCACCTGACCTCGCCCGTGGCGGCGTCGCGCCCCTCGAACGTGGCCTGGTCCTCGGTCGTGGCCTTCCAGGTGATGCCCAGGTCCAGCAGGTTGACGAAGAAGTCGTTCGTCAGCGAGCCGGGCGTCCTGGTGAGGGCACCGAGCTGGGACTGCTGATAGTTGGCACCCAGCACGCGCAGGCCGCCGACCAGCACGGTCATCTCGGGCGCGCTCAGCGTGAGCAGGTTGGCGCGGTCCAGCAGCAGGTACTCGGCCGGCAGGCGGTTGCCCTTGCCGAGGTAGTTGCGGAACCCGTCGGCGGTCGGCTCCAGCGCCTCGAACGACTCGGCGTCGGTGTGCTCCTCGGTCGCGTCCACACGGCCCGCGGCGAAGGGCACCTCCACCTGGAAGCCGGCTTCCTTGGCGGCCTTCTCGACGGCGGCGGAGCCACCGAGGACGATCAGGTCGGCCAGGGAGACCTTCTTCGCGCCGGCGCCGGCGTTGAACTCCTGCTGGACGCCTTCCAGGACGCGCAGCACCTGCGCCAGCTCGTCGGGCTCGTTGACCTCCCAGCCGCGCTGCGGCTCCAGGCGGATGCGGGCGCCGTTGGCGCCACCGCGCTTGTCGCTGCCGCGGAAGGTCGACGCCGACGCCCAGGCGGTGGACACCAGCTGCGCGACGGACAGACCCGACTCCAGCAGCTTGGTCTTGAGGACGGCGATGTCCTCGGCGCCGATGGTCTCGCCCTCGGCCTCGGGCAGCGGGTCCTGCCACAGCAGGGTCTCCTGCGGCACCTCCGGGCCGAGGTAGAGGGACTTGGGGCCCATGTCGCGGTGGGTCAGCTTGAACCAGGCGCGGGCGAAGGCGTCCGCGAACTCCTGCGGGTTCTCGTGGAACCGGCGCGAGATGGGCTCGTAGATCGGGTCGAAGCGCAGCGCGAGGTCGGTGGTGAGCATCTTCGGGCGGTGCTTCTTCGCCGGGTCGTGCGCGTCCGGCACGATCTCCGGCGCGTCCTTGGCGACCCACTGGTGGGCGCCGGCCGGGCTCCGCTCCAGCTCGTACTCGAACTCGAAGAGGTTCTTGAAGAACCCGTCGCTCCACCGGGTCGGCGTGCTGGTCCAGGTGACCTCGAGACCGGAGGTGATGGCGTCGCCGCCCTTGCCCGTGCCGTAGGTGCTCCGCCAGCCCAGGCCCTGCTCCTCCATGGAAGCGGCCTCGGGGTCGGCACCGACGTGGTCGGCCGGGCCGGCGCCGTGGGTCTTGCCGAAGGTGTGGCCGCCGGCGATCAGGGCGACGGTCTCCTCGTCGTTCATCGCCATGCGGCGGAACGTCTCACGGATGTCGCGGGCCGCGGCGAGCGGGTCCGGGTTGCCGTTCGGGCCTTCGGGGTTGACGTAGATGAGGCCCATCTGGACCGCGCCGAGCGGGTTCTCCAGATCGCGCTCGCCCGAGTAGCGCTTGTCGTCGAGCCAGGTGGTCTCGGGACCCCAGTAGACGTCCTCCTCCGGCTCCCAGACGTCCTCGCGGCCGCCGGCGAAGCCGAAGGTCTCGAAGCCCATCTGCTCCAGGGCGACGTTGCCGGTGAGGATCATGAGGTCGGCCCAGGAGATGCTCTGGCCGTACTTCTTCTTCACGGGCCACAGCAGACGGCGGGCCTTGTCGAGGTTGCCGTTGTCCGGCCAGCTGTTGAGCGGGGCGAAGCGCTGCTGTCCGGCGCCGGCGCCGCCGCGGCCGTCACTGATGCGGTAGGTGCCGGCGCTGTGCCAGGCCATGCGGACCATCAGCGGGCCGTAGTCGCCGAAGTCGGCCGGCCACCAGTCCTGCGAGGTCGTGAGCACCTCGGCGATGTCGCGTTTGACGGCCGCGAGGTCGAGCGCCTGGAAGGCCTTGGCGTAGTCGAAGTCCTCACCGAGCGGGTTGGCCACCTCGGGGTTCTTGGCGAGGATCTTCAGGTTGAGCCGCTCGGGCCACCACTGGCGGTTGCCGCCGCCCTGGGTCGGGTGCAGGGCGCGGTCGTGCGCCACGGGGCAGCCGCCCCCCGCCTCTGCCGACTTCGGGTCGGTGACGATCGCGTCGTGGTTCTCGGTCATGGAAATCCTTCCGGACGGGGTGGATCGCGGTGCTCGGGGTGGATCACGGTGTTCGGTGGATCACGTGCTCAGGAACTGCGGGCGGTGGAGCAGGCGGGGCACAGGCCCCAGTAGATGACCTCGGCCTCGTCGACGGCGAAGCCGCGGTCGTCGGACGCGGTCAGGCAGGGGGCGTGACCGACCGCGCAGTCGACGTCGGCCACGGCTCCGCACGACCGGCACACGAGGTGGTGGTGGTTGTCGCCGACCCGCCCCTCGTAGAGGGCCGGGCTGTTGGGCGGATCCAGGCGGCGCACGAGCCCGGCCGCGGTGAGGGCGTGGAGCCCCTCGTAGACGGCCTGGACCGAGATGTGGCCGACGCGGCCGCGCACCTCGGTGGCGATGGCTTCGGCGCCGAGGTGGTCGCCCTCCCGCACGGCCTCGAGCAGCGCGACGCGGGCGGCCGTCACCCGCAGGCCGGCGCCGCGCAGCTCCTCGGCGGTGGTCGGGGTCCCGGATGCGGTCATGCGGCACAACCTAGCGACACAAACACGAACGATTCAAGGAAACGAACGGTTCAATTTTGATGGCGGGCGGGTGGGGCGGTGCGGGGACTGGGCCACGGCTACATGTGAGCTGAGTCACAGAGGCATCTTCCTGTCCGGGGTCCGCACGGGACGCGCGCAGCGCCGCGGATGCCCGTGTGGTTCACGCGTCCGGCGAGGTCAGGCGCTCGAGCCGGGTCGCCGCCGTCGCCGCCCTGCGGTCGGCTTCGCGAAGGCGGCGTCCGGCCGTGCGGGCCTGTTCACGGGCCGTCCGCTCGGCGAAGCGCGCCTGCTGGTGCTCGTTCCTGGCGCGTTCCAGTTCCTCGGTGAGCTCGCCGACGCGCCGCTGGAGCCGGTCCAGCCGTTCCTCGGCCTCCTGCGCGGCCCGGTCGGCGGCTTCGGCCTCCTCGCGCAGCGTGCGCCGTTCCCGCTCGGCGGTCTCGACGGCCTCCCGGGCCTGCGCCAGTTGCCGCCGCCGCCGCTCCGCGGCCTTGCCGTCCGGGCGGGAGGGCGCGGGGGCGGGCGCGGGCCGGTTCGGCGGGCGCTGCGGCGCGGCGCCTTCGGCGACCGCGGGAAAGCCGACCGTGGCGCTCAGCGGCTTGTCCAGCCGTCCGGCGGCCCACGTCCGGGCGGCCTCCGGATCGGCCAGGACGGCGTGCAGGGTGTTCTCGACCTCGCGCAGCACGCTCTCGCCGACGGGATGCCCGGCCTGTTCGGCGAGCTGCCTGGCCTGGGCGGACAGGGCCCGCACGAGGGCGTGCTGCCTGCGGCTCAGCTCGCGCAGCTGCTCGCCGTCCAGGTCCTGGTGGGCGCGGCGCAGGCCCTCGCCGAGCCTGAGCAGGGGCTCGACCTCGCCGGGATTGCTGCGGACCAGGAGGTTGCTGACCCAGGCGGCGAGGCTGGGCTTGCGCAGGGCGCCGATCCGCCGGGCGAGCTCCCGGTCGCCGGAGGTGCGCGCGGAGGCCACGGCGGAGGCGCGGGCGGCGACGAAGTCCTCAGGCCGGCGGGCGTAGAGATCCTCGGCCACCGTGTCGAAGTCCATGCGCGTCTCCTTCGCGTGCCGGCCCGGGTCCGATGGTCTCAGGACGGGCCACCGAGGGCTCGCGGAAGTCTCCGGAAGGGGGTCCGGGCCGCTCCCGGGGCACCCCCTGCGTGATCGCCGGATCGACGGTTTAACATATGAGCGCCGCCTAGCTCGAAAGATGGACTCGTGACTGTCAACGACGACTCGTTCACCAATTGGAAGAACCGCGAGGAGATCGCGGAGTCGATGATCCCGATCATCGGGAAGCTGCACCGGGAGCGGGACGTGACGGTCCTGCTGCACAGCCGCTCCCTGGTGAACAAGTCGGTGGTCAGCATCCTCAAGACCCACCGGTTCGCCCGGCAGATCGCGGGCGCGGAGCTCTCGGTCACCGAGACGCTGCCCTTCCTGAAGGCTCTCGCCGAGCTCGACCTCGGGCCGTCCCAGATCGACATCGGCATGCTGGCCGCGACCTACCGCGAGGACGACCGCGGACTGTCGGTCGCCGAGTTCACCGCCGAGGCCGTGGCCGGGGCCACGGGCGACAACAAGATCGAGCGCCGCGAGGGACGCGACGTCGTCCTCTACGGCTTCGGCCGCATCGGCCGGCTCGTGGCCCGGCTGCTCATCGAGAAGGCCGGCTCGGGCAACGGCCTGCGCCTGCGCGCCATCGTGGTGCGCGGCGGCGGGGAGCAGGACATCGTCAAGCGCGCCTCGCTGCTGCGCCGCGACTCGATCCACGGCCAGTTCCAGGGCACGATCACCGTCGACGAGGCGACCAGCACCATCGTCGCCAACGGCAACGCCATCAAGGTGATCTACGCCAACGACCCCTCCGAGGTCGACTACACGGCGTACGGCATCAAGAACGCCATCCTGATCGACAACACCGGCAAGTGGCGCGACCGCGCGGGCCTGTCGCAGCACCTGCGCCCGGGGATCGACAAGGTCGTGCTGACCGCTCCCGGCAAGGGCGACGTCCCGAACATCGTCCACGGCGTCAACCACGACACCATCAAGCCGGACGAGCAGATCCTGTCCTGCGCGTCCTGCACCACCAACGCGATCGTGCCGCCGCTGAAGGCGATGGACGACGAGTTCGGTGTCACGCGCGGCCATGTGGAGACCGTCCACTCGTTCACCAACGACCAGAACCTGCTGGACAATTACCACAAGGCCGACCGCCGCGGCCGGTCCGCGCCGCTCAACATGGTCATCACCGAGACCGGTGCCGCCTCCGCCGTCGCCAAGGCGCTGCCGGACCTGAAGGCGCCGATCACCGGCAGCTCGATCCGCGTCCCGGTCCCGGACGTCTCGATCGCGATCCTCAGCCTGCGGCTCGGCCGTGAGACCACCCGCGAGGAGGTCCTCGACCACCTGCGCGACGTCTCCCTGACCTCGCCGCTCAAGCGCCAGATCGACTTCACCACGGCCCCCGACGCGGTCTCCAGCGACTTCATCGGCTCGCGCCACGCCTCGATCGTCGACGCCGGCGCCACGAAGGTCGACGGGGACAACGCGATCCTCTACCTGTGGTACGACAACGAGTTCGGCTACTCGTGCCAGGTCATCCGGGTCGTGCAGCACGTCTCCGGCGTGGAGTACCCGACCTACCCGGCTCCGGCGGCCTGACCGCCGCAGTCCGGATCCGGCCCCGCACACGGCCGGGTGCCGTGCCCCCCGAGAGGGGCACGGCACCCGGCCGTCGGTACTCAGTGCTTGAAGACGTCCTTCGTCTTCTCCTTGGCCTGCCGCGCGTCGCCCTTGGACTGCTCGGCACGGCCCTCGGCCGTCAGCCGCTCGTTGCCCACCGCACGGCCGACCGTCTCCTTGGCCTTGCCCTTGGCCTGCTCGGTCTTCGCCTGGGCCTTCTGCTCTTCAGCCACGGTTCGCTCACTCCAAGTCGTGTCCGACAGCGGGGTCGGTAGTACGGGTGACCGCGAACGGGCAGCTCAAACGTGCCGTCCCGCGGGCGCCGCCGGTCGCGGGCGTCAGTGGCAGCACCCGTCGCCGGCTCCCGCCGGCTCCAGACGGCAGAAGCAGGACGCCCGGATCGGCACGTCGGCCAGCGCCGCCGCCATCCTGAGCTGAGGGGCGACCAGGGCCGCCTCGGCGGTCTTCCCGCCCCGCAGCAGGCACTCGTGGAAGCCGTGCAACGCCCAGACGTTGCCGGGGTGTTGCAGGGGCCGCGGCAGGGTGTCGTCCAGGCCCAGATCGGCGCGGTAGACGGCCTCGGCCTCCTCCACACGCCCCTGTTCCAGCAGCAGCGCCCCGTAGGCGTGGCGGGTGGGCTGCATCCAGCCCCACGGCTCGTCGTAGGGCAGGTTGTCGTCCAGTGCGATGGAGCGTTCGAGGGCGGCGAAGGCGGAGTCGTGGTCGCCCCGGCGGTACTCCAGCTCCCCGTCCAGCATCGCGGAGGCGATCGCGAGGATGTCGTGGCAGGTGTTGTTGAACAGCATGCGCGTCTCGGGCACCCGGCCCACCGCCGCCCGGAACAGCTCCCGTTCCGCCTCGGCCCCGTCCACCTTCCCCGTGGCGGACAGGGCGACGCCGCGCGCGTAGTGACGCATCGCGGTGGTCACCGCGTACAGCTCCGGGTCGGTGGGGGCCGGCAGGTCCAGGATCTCCTTCCAGCGGCCGAAGCGGATCAGCACGTGCACCCGCATGGCCAGAAAGCCCTCCAGCCAGTCGGCCATAGGAGGGCTCTGCACGCGGAGCAGCTCCTCCGGCACGGCGGCCTCCAGCTCGGCGGCCGAGTCGAGGGCCACGCGGGCCTGGCCGAGGAACATGGCACCGTAGATCCGGAAGTGGTGGTTGTGCACCCGGTAGAGGGTGTAGAAGTTCATCGCCCCGGCGCGCCGGCGGTACTTCTCGTCGGCGGCGATCGCGTCGCTGTTCGCGGCGACGACCCGGCGGTAGTCCCCGCACAGGACGTCGAGGTGCGAGGGCATGTGCCGCAGGTGCCCGGCGTCGGGTACGAGGTCGCGCAGCCGGTCGGCGACGGTGAGGGCCTGCTCCGGCGTCGGGGACATCTCCATCAGGTGGATGTACAGGTGCAGGATCCCGGGGTGATCGGCGCCGGCATCCGTGGCGAGGGCGGCGTCCAGCACCGCCTTGGCCTCCGTGGTCCGGGCGCCCTCGGCCGGCAGGCCGGTCGTGATGTCCCACAGCTGCCAGGGGGTGAGGTTCATCAGCGCGTCCGCGTACAGGGTGGCGACGTCGAGGTCGCCGGGCGCGAGTTCGTACACCCCGCGCATGGCGTTCGCGTAGGGCTCGTTCCACACCGAGCAGTCCTCGGCGGCCTCCGCCTGCGGATAGCGGGCCCGCAGCGCCTCGACGAGGGCCCGTTCGACCGGGGTGGCGCGCGCCGCCGCCTCGTGGGCCCGTTCGACGGCCGAGTGCGTGCGGTCCACGGTGCGCACGAGTTCGTCGCCGTCGAAGGCTTCCCAGGGCTTGTTGTAGTTGGGCCCGAGTGCGTAGGCGATGCCCCAGTACGCCATGGCGCACTCGGGGTCGGCCTCGGCCGCCTTCTCGAAGCAGGCGACGGCCTCCTCGTGGTGGAAGCCGTACGTCCAGAGCAGCCCCCGGTCGAACCAGAGCTGGGCCTCGGGGGACGTGGTGGTGACGGGACGGCTGTGGGTACCGAGGTCGTAGTAGTCACCCATGGTCATCTCCTGGGCCGGCGGCCGGGCCGTGGGAGCGGCGGTGATCACACGCCCGCGGCTCCCGGTCGATCCTCGCCCCTCCAGGTTAGCGGCCCGGGTACCGGCAGGCCGTGGTGTCGCGCAGGCCGGGGTTCCTCCGGCCTGCGCGCGGCGGTGGGGACGGCGCGGGTCAGCTGCTCGTCAGGATCTGCGGGGCCTGGATCTTGATCATGGTGTTGGTCCAGCGGATCTGCCGGAGCGTCTGCGGGTGGCAGTCGGTCGCCAGTGCCAGGAGCCGCTGGTCCCGGGCGGCCTGTGCCGCCTGCGCGAGCATCTCCCAGTGCAGGGAGTTCCGTGTGGCCGCCAGATGCAGGTCGCGCAGGTCGTGCAGGAGCAGCAGGCCGGTGTCGGTGCGCCGGCCGAGGGCCTCCGAGGCCTTCTCCCGGAGGGCGGCGAGCGTCCCGGGCGAGGGCGCGGCGCGCGGACCGGGAAGGTCGAGGCCGTGGTCGCGGCCGGCGTCGGCGAGGCGGCTGGTGTGCTCGTGCGACCAGCGGGCGACGTCGAGGGCTACGTGGTGGAACTCGTGGTCGCCGCGGTGGCGGGCGGCCGCGGTCAGCAGATCGTGCTCCAGGTCGCGTTCGCCGTCGTGCAGCAGGCGCAGGGTGGTGCCGATGCCGCTCATGAACCGCTCCCCGACGTCGTCCGGTGGGTGCTGGGCGTCGCGTGTGCCGGGTCCGTCCCCGACCCGCGGCGGGCGACTAGGGTGACGCGCGCGGCGCCGGTCTTGAACAAGGGCTGCTTGGAGACCGGGTCCCAGTCGGTGACGGTGGTCTCGTTGGCGGCACGGCCGGGGCCGTCGTCGGGCGGCCGGTGGCCGGCCGGGGTGTCCCAGTAGCCGTAGTGGAAGGGCAGGAACACCATGCCGTCGCGGATGGCGGTGGTGCGCAGCCGGGCCCGTACGGCGCCGCGCGGGGTGGTGACCTGTACCAGGTCGCCGTCGGCGAGGCCCTGGGTGGCGGCCTCCGTGGGTGAGATCTCCGCCCAGACGTCCGGTGCGGCGGCGTTCAGCTCGGGGGCGCGGGCGGTCTTGGTCCGGGTGTGGAAGTGGTAGACCGTGCGGCCGGTGATGAGCTGCAACGGGTAGTCGGCCGAGGTGTCCTCGTGCGGTGGCAGGTACTCCGCCGCCTTGAGCACCGCCTTGCCGTCCGGGTTGAGGGCCCGGTACTCCTCGGCCTCCACGGCCGCCCCGGTCACCAGGTCCTTGCCGTAGCTCTCGCACACGTCGGGCCGGGCGTGATCGAAGCCGTCGGTGTAGAGGCGGGCGGTGCCGTCGGGCGCCTCCTCGGTGCAGGGCCACTGGATGCCGCTGCCGCCGCGCAGCCGGTCGTAGCTCATGCCGCTGTAGTCGCAGGGGCGTCCGGCGCTGCAGCGCTGCCAGGCCCCGAACGCGGACTCCGGGTCGTGCCAGCCGATCAGGGGTCCGCCGTCCTTGTCGCGGAAGTCCATGCGGGCGGCGAAGTCCAGCAGGATGTCCAGGTCGGAGCGGGCCTCGCCGGGTGGTTCGACGGCCTTGTCGGACAGGTGCACGGTGCGGTCGGCGTTGGTGAAGGTGCCGGTCTTCTCGCCCCAGCCGGCCGCGGGCAGGACCACGTCGGCGAGCTGCGCGGTCTCGGTGAGGAACATGTCCTGCAGCACCACGAACAGGCGTTCCTGGGCGAGGATCGAGCGGATGCGGGACAGCTCGGGCAGGGACACGGCCGGGTTGGTGCCGCTGATCCACAGCATGCGGATCGAGCCCTGCTCGGCGTACCGGAAGATCTGCATGGCGTGGGTGGGAGGCCCGTAGTGCGGGATGGTCTGCGGCGTCACGTTCCACACCTCGGCCAGTTCCGCGACGTGCGCGTCGTTCTGCCAGTTGCGGAAGCCCGGCAGGTCGCCGTCGGCCCCGCACTCACGGGTGTTCTCCGCGCTGGGCTGCCCGTTCATCTGCAGCAGCCCGCAGCCGGGCCGGCCCAGCATGCCGCGCAGGAGATGCAGGTTGTTGACCTGGACGGCGGCGGCGGTGGCCTGGTGGGACTGATAGACGCCCTGCAGGACGGTGGACAGCAGCCGTTCGGCGCTGCCGAGGATCTCCGCGGCCCGCTCGATCTGCGCGGCCGGCACGTCGCAGATGCCCGCCGCCCACGCGGGCGTGCAGCGGTGGACCATGGCGGCCAGCTCGTCGAAGCCGACGGTGTGCGCCTCCAGGTAGTCCCGGTCGATCCGGTCCGTGCGGATGATCTCGTGCAGCAGCGCGTTGAGGAGTGCCACGTTGGTGCCCGCGCGGGGGGCCAGGTGGACGTCGGCGCGCCGGGCGACGGGGGTGTGGCGCGGGTCGACGCACACCAGCCGCGGCGGGTCGCCGCCCTCCAAGCGGTCCAGAAGCCGCATCCACAGCACCGTCTGCGTCTCGGCCATGTTGTGCCCGAACAGGGCGACGGTGTCGGCGTGGTCGAGGTCCTCGTAGCTGCCG
Organism: Streptomyces sp. NPDC026246; assembly: GCF_055567995.1. Lineage (NCBI taxonomy): Bacteria > Bacillati > Actinomycetota > Actinomycetes > Kitasatosporales > Streptomycetaceae > Streptomyces > Streptomyces sp. NPDC026246. The sequence continues at coordinate 402,466 of NZ_JBVHPJ010000006.1, forward strand.
GGCTGCCCGTCGCAGCCGAACGTCTCCTTGAGCGCCTCCGCCGCCGTCGCCGTGCACAGGCGGGTGTTCCCGTCGAGGTGGTTGGTGCCCAGGCCCGGCCGGGCGAGGACCGCGAGGGTGTAGTACTCCTCCAGGAACAGCTGCCCGCTGGTGTAGAAGCCGATCGAGCCGGGCCCCTGGTCGTCCAGCAGCTGCCGGGTGCGGCCGGCGACCCGGTTCATGGCGGTGTCCCAGTCGCACTCCACCAGTCGGCCGCCCTCGCGGACGAGCGGCCGGGTGAGCCGGTCCGGGGAGGCGTTGGCCTGCCAGCCGTACAGATCCTTGGGGCCCAGGCGTCCGCGGTTCACCCGGTCGACGGCCCGTCCCCGCACCCCCACCATGCGCCCGTCGCGCACCGTGATGTCCATGGCGTCACCGTTGGAGTGCAGCACGGAGGCGGTCTGTACCCAGCGCTGGACGTCCTGCTCGGCGACGCCGTCGCGCAGGTGCATGTCGATGCGTGCCGGCCAGGGGGCGCCGGCGTCGTAGGGGGTGCGCTCGCCCCAGGGGTCCGCGATGCGATCGACCGGGTGGTCCACGATCCCACCTTCCACAGAGGAACACTGCCGACGGCGGGTACCCGCCGGTGCACGCGCGACACAGAGTACGTGAAGCGTGACAAACCAGACGAACGACCCTGCCCGTCCTCATCATCTCGTCGTTCGATCGTGGGAGCTTCCCCGACGGGCTGGCACGCCCCAACTCCCCGTCCCTAGGATGTACTTCCTGTCCAGCCAGTCCGTTGGCACGGCACCCTGCAGGGGGAAAGACGATGCATTCCGAGAAGCAGTTGTCCACCGAGATCGACGCGAACGTGCCGACGGCAGCACGCATGTACGACTACTACCTGGGCGGCAAGGACAACTACGCGGCCGACCGCACCGCCTGTGAAGAGCTCGACAAGGTCGTACCGAGCACCCGCCGCCTCGCGCTGAACAACCGCCGCTTCCTCCAGCGGGTCGTGAAGACCCTCTCCGAGGAGTACGGCATCCGGCAGTTCCTGGACCACGGATCAGGCCTGCCGACCCAGGAGAACGTGCACCAGGTCGCCCAGCGCATCGACCCCACCACCCACGTGGTCTACGTCGACAACGACCCGATGGTGCTGGTGCACGGCCGGGCCCTGCTGGAGCAGGACGAGCGCACGGCCGTGATCCACGCGGACCTGCGCGAGACCGACCAGATCTTCGGACATGCCGACACCAAGCGGCTGATCGACTTCGACGAGCCGGTGTGCGTGCTGTTCAACTCGGTGTTCCACTGCATCCCGGACAGCGACACCGACGGTCCGATCGCGGTCGCCCGCCGCGTGAAGGAGCGTCTGGCACCCGGCAGCTTCATGGTGATGTGCCAGCTGGTCAGCGAGGACCCCGAGGTCCGGAAGTTCGTCACGGACTTCATGGACCAGGCCACCCACGGGAACTGGGGCCGGGTGCGCGAGCCGAAGGACGTCGAGGCCTACTTCGAAGGGCTGGAGATCCTGGAGCCGGGCCTGGTGGAGGTGTCCGACTGGCGCCCCGACACCGAGGTGGCGCCCCGTCAGCTCACCCACGAGTGGATCGAGTTCGGCGGCGTGGGCCGCCTGCCTCTGGGGGACTGAGCCGGCCGCACCGCCTCCGCCTGCCGACCGCCTCTCGGCGAGGACCACCTGGTCCTCGCCGAGAGGCGGTTTCGCGTCACGTGTAGCGCTGCTCCATCGTCCGGTGCAGCAGTTCCAGCGTGTCCCGGGGCTTGAGCGCCTCGTCCGCGAGACGGTCCAGCGCGATCCGGTACTCCTCCGTCTCGTCGCGGTCCTCGAGGAAGTTCGCGCTCTTGATGTGCTCCAGGTAGACCACGTCGGGCAGGTCGAGACCACCGAAGCGCAGGTACGTGACGGGGATGGCGGGTGCCGAGGCGTTGGTGACGCTCAGCGGCACGACCTGCAGCGTCACGTTGGGGCGCTCGGCCATCTCGACGAGGTGGGCGAGCTGATCGCGCATCACCTCGGTGGAGCCGAGGACGCGCAGCAGCACCGACTCGTCGATGATCGCCCAGAGTTGGGGCGCCTCGGGCCGCAGCAGCAGCCGCGTCCGGTGCCGGCGCAGCTCGACGCGCCTCTCCACCTCGCTCGCCGGGGCGTTCGGCAGACCGCGCTCGACCACGGCTTTGGTGTAGTCGGGCGTCTGCAGCAGGCCGGGCACGTACTGGATCTCGAAGGTACGGATGGTGGCGGCGGCCTCCTGCAGCCCGACCAGGCGGTCGAACCACTCGGGCATCAGCCGCTTGTCGTAGCGCTGCCACCAGCCGGGCTCGCCTGCGCGCTGCAGCAGTTTGAGCAGCACGGAGGCCTCGTAGTCCTCGGTGCCGTACAACCGCAGCAGCGCACGGACGTCGTTCTCCGTCGGAGGGCGGCGGCCCTTGCCCGACTCGATACGGGACAGCTTCGCGGCACTGAAGCCGACTTCTCGCGCCGCCTGGTCCTGGGCCAACCCGGCATCCTCACGGAAGCCTGCGAGCTGCACACCGACCAGCATCTTGAGCAGAGTCGGCGCCGGCTCGGGCCTGTCCAGGTAGGGTTCCAGACGGGAGATGCGATGCGACGCGGCGGACATCCTGACTCCCAGCGAGACCGGCACAAGGGCGATTTACACTATCGCACTTCACCCGGCCTTCACGCATCCGCCCGCAACAGCCGTTCGGAAATGATGTGTTGAGCTCCGCTTCAGCGCAGGGGCCCGCGCCGGAAGAGAGCCTCACACGAGGTGGTCGAACTCGCCGTCCTTCGCCCCGGCCAGGAAGGCCGCCACCTCCGCCGCCGTGTAGACGAGCGCGGGCCCGTCGGGGTCACGGGAGTTGCGGACCGCGATGCCCCCACCCAGGAGGGGGGCCACTTCGACGCAGTTGCCCTCGGCGTTGCTGTGCCGGCTCTTGATCCAGCAGGCCTCCAACGAGCTCGCCTGCACTCCGTTCTTGACTGGTGGCACCGCAGTCTCCTTGCTGTTCTCGTTCCCCGCCGCACACGGTGTGCCCGGCCGTCGCACCGAGCCGGGCCTCGTCCCGTCGGCCGGGCCCGTCTCGACTTCACGCCTCGGCTTGCGTACCCATCTCGGCTTGTTTTTCACGCAATTTCTCGTGCAATTGCACGCGGGCGCCTTCAGCGTGGATAATAGCTGCGGCGTCAACCCCCGTGCTGACGCCCCGTCCTGACGTCGCATCGGGGAGATGCCGTGCCATCACCTGCGCAGCACGTACTCCGGCAGCCCGGCGAGGCTGCGGCGCGTACCGGGGCACCCGGACCGCGCCACTGCTCGCCGCCGGGCCAGGGGACGACGACGCCGTACGGGGCACCGCCCTCGGTGCCGGGGACTCCCCCGCAGTACGCGGGCCCCCTGGCCGCCTCGGCCTCGCTCCCCGTGGAGTGCAGCCGCGAGGGTTTCGCCCGGGCCCGGACCTTCACCAGGGACACGTTGCACACCTGGTCGCTGGACCACTGCTGCGACGACACCACGCTGATCGTCACCGAACTCGCCGCCAACGCCGCGACGCACGCGGCGCCGGCGCCCTCGCGTCAGGGGGCCGCCGCAGAGATCCGGCTCGGCTTCGTCCTGGAACCGGCGCACCTCCTGGTCACCGTCTCCGACGGCGACGACCGCCCGCCGCTGTGTGCGCCGGCCGGCGTCGCGCTGGAGGAGAGCGGCCGGGGGCTGTGCATCGTCGAGGCCCTGTCGGAGGCGTGGGGCTGGGTCCCCACTCCCCCCGCGGGCAAGACGGTCTGGGCCAAGCTGCCGACGCGTTCCGCCGCGGCCCTGCCTCCCCCCTCCTGTCCGCCCACGATCCGACCGCCCATCTGACCCGACTGCCGCGGAAAGGCCCCTCGCCATGCGCAGCGCTTCGACGGAACACCCGAGCAGCGAGCGCCCCCAGCGCCCCGACGCCCCGACCGGGGTGGCCCGCACCACGCCTCTCACGGCACTGGACCGTGTGCCGTGGGGCGACATCCAGGACTCCACCGGCTCGGCCGCGGCCATTCCCGTGCTGCTCAAAGGCATCGCCTGGGGTGATGCCGAGACGGCCCGGTCCGCCTTCGAGGACCTGAGGAAACGCATCTGCCAGTTCGGCTTCGTCGTGGAGCAGGCGACGGCGGCGACGGTCCCCTTCCTGTGGGAGCTCGCGAAGTCACCCCAGGTGACCGTCCGCGCCCAGATCATCCAGCTCCTCAAGGCCATCGCCGACGCCCGGCAGTGGGAGAGCACCGCCGCCGTGTACCCGAAGCTGCTGAACCACCGCGAGAATCCCGTGGTGTGGGAGCGCGCGGCACGCCAGGCGGTGCGGGCCCGGCGCGAGGAGCTCGGGCGGCTGATGTCCGACGAGGACGGCGAGATCGCCCGGGCGACGACGGAACTGGCCCGGTCGCTGGGCGCCTGAGACCGTCGTACGGTGCGCGGGGACGGCCCCGCGCAAGAGAAGTGATGAAACGGTGAGGCCCCCGGCCGCCACGGGTGGTGCCCCTCGCCTCGCGGAGCCGCGCAGTGTAGACATGGCACATGGTCCGACTCTTGGGTCGATCCGGGACCCGGTCGCCCCTGCCGCCCGGCGCTGCGCCGTCCGCGGGGCAGCGGCCTAAGGCGGCGCGACGGCAGCCGGTGACGGGGCTGCGATCGGTGCTGGGCGGGCGCAGCGTGGCCGGCCAGGTGTTCCTCCTCGTCGTGGTGATCGTGCTGCTGCTGGTCGTGGCGGCCGTCGTGGCGCTCGTGCTGCAGGTCCGGCACGACACGACACAGGAGGCCCGCAACCGGTCGCTCGCCGTCGCCGAGACGTTCGCCAACGCGCCGGGCACCGCCGAGGCGCTGAAGGGCCCCGACCCCACCGTCGTCCTCCAGCCGCGCGCCGAAGCGGCCCGGGAACGGTCGAAGGTCGACTTCGTCGTCGTGATGAACACCGAGGGCATCCGCTACACCCACCCCAAACCGGACCGCATCGGCAGGAAGTTCGTCGGGACCCTGGCACCGGCGCTGGCGGGCAGGACGGTGACCGAGGAGATCGACGGCACCCTCGGACCGCTGGTGCAGGCGGTCGTGCCGGTCACGGACCCCTCCGACGGCAAGGTCATCGGCCTGGTCTCGGCGGGCATCACGACCAAGAACGTCGGAGGCACGGCCGATCGCCAGCTGCCGCTGGTGCTGGCCGCCGCCGCGATCGCGCTCGCGCTGGCGACGGCCGGGGCCGCCCTGGTGAGCCGCCGGCTGCTGCGCCAGACCCACGGGCTCGGGCCGCACGAGATGACCCGGATGTACGAACACCACGACGCCGTCCTGCACGCCGTCCGCGAGGGCGTGCTCATCGTCGACGACGAGGGCACCCTGGTGCTGGCCAACGACGAGGCGCACCGCCTGCTGGGGCTGCCCGCCGACGCCGAGGGCCGGCACGTGCTCGGCCTGGGACTCGATCCCGGCACCGCCGACCTGCTGGCGTCGGGGCGCGTCGCCACCGACGAGGTGCATCTGGTCGGGGACCGGCTGCTGGCCGTCAACCAGCGGACCACCGACCGCGCGGGCGTCCCGCCCGGCAGCGTCGCCACCCTGCGCGACTCCACGGAACTGCGCGCCCTGTCCGGGCGGGCCGAGACCGCGCGGGAACGCCTGAACATGCTGTACGACGCCGGGGTCGCCATCGGGACCAGCCTGGACGTGACCCGCACGGCCGAGGAGCTGGCGGAGCTGGCCGTGCCGAGGTTCGCCGACTTCGTCACCGTCGACCTGTTCGACGCCGTCCTGGGCGGCGGGCAGCCGAACGCGGTGGCCGCCCTCAGCCGCACGGCGCTCAGCGGCGTCCGCAAGGACGCACCTCTCTACCCCGTGGGTGAGCGGATCCGGTTCGTCGGCACCGCCCCGCAGGGCCGCAGCCTCGCGACCGGCAGGCCCGTCCTGGAGCCCCGGCTGGGTGAGGCCCCCGGGTGGCAGGCGCAGGACCTGGAGCGTTCGGCGCAGATCGTGCGGTACGGCATCCACTCCCTGATCACGGTGCCGCTGCGCGCGGGCGCGCTGGTGCTGGGCGTGGTGAGTTTCTGGCGGTACGAGAAGCCGGAGCCCTTCGACGAGGACGAGCTGGCGCTGGCGGAGGAACTGGTCGCGCGGGCCGCCGTGTCCATCGACAACGCCCGCCGCTACACGCGCGAGCACAGCATGGCGGTGACGCTGCAGCGCAGTCTGCTGCCGAGGAACCTGCCCGAGCAGGGCGCCCTGGAGGTCGCCTACCGCTACCTCCCGGCCCAGGCCGGGGTGGGCGGTGACTGGTTCGACGTCCTGCCGCTGTCGGGGGCCCGGGTCGCGCTCGTGGTGGGGGACGTCGTCGGGCACGGGCTGCACGCGGCGGCCACCATGGGCCGGCTGCGCACCGCCGTGCACAACTTCTCCGCCCTCGATCTGCCGCCCGAGGAACTCGTCGCCCTGCTGGACGAGTTGGTGGGCCGGATCGACCAGGACGAGACGGAGGAGGAGGGCAGCGCCCCGGTCACGGGCGCCACCTGCCTGTACGCGGTGTACGACCCCGTGTCGCGGCGCTGCACCGTGGCCCGGGCCGGGCATCCGCCGCCCGCCCTGATCCACCCGGACGGCCGGGTCGAGTTCCCCGAGGTGCCGGCCGGTCCCCCGCTCGGGCTGGGCGGGCTGCCGTTCGAGACGGCGGAGCTGGAGCTCGCCGAGGGCAGCCGGCTCGTCCTGTACACGGACGGGCTGGTCGAGGACCGGGAGCGGGACATCGACGTCGGTCTGGAGATGCTGCGCGAGGCGCTGGGCCGGGCCGGGCAGTCCCCCGAGGACACCTGCCGGACCGTACTGGACTCGAAGCTCACGGCCCGTTCCAGCGACGACATCGCTCTGATCGTGGCCCGCACCCGTGCGCTGGCGGGCGACCAGGTCGCCGAGTGGCCGGTGCCCGCCGACCCGGCGGCCGTGGGCGAGGTGCGCGCGGCGGTCACCCGGCAGTTGACCGCCTGGGGTCTGGACGAGCTGGCGTTCAGCACCGAGCTGATCCTCAGCGAACTGGTCACCAACGCCATCCGCTACGGGGGCGGGCCGATCCGCGTGCGGATGCTGCGCGACCGCAATCTCATCTGCGAGGTGTTCGACAACAGCAGCACGTCACCGCACCTGCGGTACGCGACCATGACCGACGAGGGCGGCCGGGGCCTGTTCCTGGTGGCCCAGCTCGCCGAGCGCTGGGGGACGCGGTATCTGCCCGCCGGGAAGGTCATCTGGGCCGAGCAGCCTCTCCCATAAGCGACAGCGTGGGGATGGCATAAGATCGGCTTATGAGCTCATAGACCGGACCCGCATACCGACTTAGGCATGCCTTAGTTTAGGCTTCCCGGTGAGATCGCTTGTCGCCGCTCGAAGGGAACCTGACCATGCCCCGCCCCCTGCGGGTCGCCATCGTCGGATCCGGCCCCGCCGGGATCTACGCCGCCGACGCCCTGCTCAAGTCCGAGGTGGCCACCGAACCCGGCGTGTCCATCGACATCTTCGAGCGCATGCCGGCGCCGTTCGGTCTGATCCGGTACGGCGTCGCCCCCGACCACCCGCGGATCAAGGGCATCATCACCGCCCTCCACCAAGTGCTCGACAAGCCCCAGATCCGGCTGTTCGGCAACGTCGACTACGGCACCGACATCGGCCTGGACGACCTGCGGGCGTTCTACGACGGCGTGATCTTCGCCACCGGCGCCATGGCCGACCGGGCGATGTCCGTCCCCGGCATCGACCTCGACGGCTCCTACGGGGCAGCCGACTTCGTGTCCTGGTACGACGGCCACCCGGACGTGCCGCGCACCTGGCCGCTGGAGGCGGAGAAGGTCGCCGTGCTCGGCGTCGGCAACGTCGCGCTCGACGTCGCCCGCGTCCTCGCGAAGACGGCGGACGAGCTGCTGCCGACGGAGATCCCGCAGAACGTGTACGAGGGCCTGAAGGCCAACCGGGCCAAGGAGATCCACGTGTTCGGCCGCCGGGGCCCGGCGCAGGCCAAGTTCAGCCCGATGGAGCTGCGCGAGCTGGACCACTCGCCGAACATCGAGGTCATCGTCGACCCCGAGGACATCGACTACGACGAGGGCTCGATCGCCACCCGGCGCGGCAACAAGCAGGCCGACATGGTCGCCAAGACCCTGGAGAACTGGGCGATCCGCGACGCGGGCGACCGCCCGCACAAGCTCTTCCTGCACTTCTTCGAGTCCCCGGTGGAGATCCTCGGCGAGGACGGCCGGGTCGTCGGCCTGCGCACCGAGCGCACCGAGCTGGACGGCACCGGCAACGTCAGGGGCACGGGCACGTTCAAGACCTGGGACGTCGGCGCGGTCTACCGCGCGGTCGGCTACCTCTCGGACAAGCTCCCGAAGCTGCCCTGGGACCTCGACTCGGGCACCGTCCCGGACCGGGGCGGCCGGGTCGTGCAGGAGTCCGGCGAGCACCTGCAGTCGACGTACGTGACCGGCTGGATCCGGCGCGGCCCGGTGGGCCTGATCGGGCACACCAAGGGCGACGCGAACGAGACGGTCGCGAATCTGCTGGACGACTTCGCGAACGACCGGCTGCACACGCCCGCTTCCCCCGGCCCGGAGGCCGTGGACGCCTTCCTCGCCGAGCGGAACATCCGCTTCACCACCTGGGAGGGCTGGTACCGGCTCGACGCCGCGGAGAAGGCGCTGGGCGAGCCCGAGGGGCGCGAGCGCGTGAAGATCGTCGAGCGTGAGGACATGCTCCGCGCCAGCGGCGCCTGATCTCTCCCACACCCGCGGGGCGGGTCCGGTGGCAATGTCACCGGACCCGCCCTTTCGCGTACTTGAACCGTGTACGATCCGGTTGCTTCACCGAAACGACACATCGCCTTCACTCGAAGGCCATGCAGGGGGGACGAACGTCCATGCGCATACGCCTTGTCGCCACCACGGCCGTCGCGGCCGGAACCCTCGCCGCCCTGGCGGCGGCCCCGGCCCAGGCCGCCGAGTACTCCTCGGCGCTGAAGATCCGCGGGATCCAGTACGACGCCCCCGGGAGCGACTCCAACCGCTGCTCCGGAGGGAACACCGAGGACGAGTACCTGACCATCAAGAACTACTCCCGGTCCGCGACGGTCAACCTCAAGGGCTACGTCGTGAAGGACGCCACGGGGAACCGGTTCACCTTCACCGCGAGCCACACCCTCCAGCCGGGCGACTACGTGAAGCTGCGCGGCGGCCACGGCACCGACTCGGACAGCAACAACGTCGTGTACCGCGACAACTGCAACTTCATGTGGAACAACGACAAGGACACGATCTACGTGTACAAGCCGTCCGGCAGCCGTGCCGACGTGCACTCGTACACCAAGCGCGGCTCGGACGCGGACGGCAACGGGTACATCGCGTACCACAACTGAGCCCCTCGGCTCCCCGGTGAACGGTCGCTGCTCCGGCGCCCGTTGGCACGCGGCCGGTCGGCTGACGGAGGCCCTGCCGCTCGGGTGGCGCGACCGCACGTCCCTGCTGACGCCACGTCTGGCGGTGCCCGACCTGGCCTCGCGGGGACTGCCGCGGCCCCGTACGGGCCTCCACAGCCGCACGGCGAAAGCGCACGCTGCGGCGCGTGCCGGGGCCCTCCGCGACGTGTCCGTGGCGGAGGGCTCCCGTACGGTGGTGCCGGTTCAGATCTCCAGATCGGCCTCGATGCGGCGCAGTTGGTGACGGGCCATCGCGAGGTTGGCGCGGCTGCCGTCCAGCACGAGGTACAGGAACAGGCCGCTGCCGCCGCGCCCCTTGAGCAGGCGGATCAGGTGGTACTGGGTGTTCAGTGTGATGAGGATGTCCTCGATCTCCTCCTTGAGGCCGAGGTGCTCCATGGTCCGCAGCTTGGCCCGTACGACGTCGGTGTTGCCCGCGGCCGCGATCTCCAGGTCGAAGTCCTTGGTGCCGCCGAGGGTGCCCAGGGCCATGCCGCTGGTGTAGTCGACGAGGGCCGCCGCCTTCGCACCGTCGATGGAGCTCAGGCATTCCTTCAGCGCGGTCTCCGTGTTGGCCATGCGCTCGTTCCTTTCCTTCGGTCTTGTCTTGCGGATCGGTCGGGAGGTTCGGAGGGCTCAGGTGCCGGTGTGGGGGCGCGGCTGGTGGGGCGGCCGCTGCGGGGTGCGCACCGGGAGGGTGCCGATCGGCCGGGCCACGGGCGGGAGCGGGGGTGCCAGGTGTTCCCCGAGCACCGAGCCGGACGGGGCGCCGGGTGTCTGCGCGGGACGGTCGGCGTGCCGGCCGGTGCCGGGGCCGACGCGGGTGGTCACCAGGTCGGCGATCCGGGCCCCGCTGCGGCGGCCTTCCAGATGGAGGCGGCCGACGTTGACGCGGTCCTCGGCGAGCAGGGTGAGGACCGCCGTGGTCCCGGCCGCGTAGGTGGCGACGTAACCGCGGGAGCCGCGCACCAGCAGCTCCCGGAAGTCGCCGCGGGCCGCCGCGTCGGTCATGCGGTGGGCCACGCCGAGGGCGGCTGCGGTGAGCGCGGCGAGGCCCTCCGGCTCGGTGTCCGGCACGTCGTGGGCGAGGACGAGTCCGTCGACGGTTGCGGCGAGGGAGCCGGTCAGCCGGGGGATGCGGGTGCGGAGCCGACGCAGTTCGTCCAGGACGTCGGTCTCGACGGCCATGAGCTGTCTCCTTTCGGCACGCTGTCGTCGCGCGCGGATCACAGGGCCTCCAGGGCGTGCAGGAGCCGTCGCAGCAGCGCGGTGTCGGGCTCGTCCGGCACCACGGTGAGGGGGGCGCTGACCGGCGCGGTGGACGCGGGGGCGGGAGCGGGGGCTGTGGGGGGCGGCACGCGGGGGACGGGGTCCGCGGGCGGCGGGAATGCGGGGGCCGCGGTGGGGTCCGCGTGCGCCGGAGGTGCGGGCGCCGGAGCCGCGGGGGGCGCGGCGGCGGGCACGGGGGCCGCGGCCGCCGGGACGACCAGGCCGGCGGCGGCGAGCCGGCGCAGTTCGACGAGGGTGTGGAAGGTGCGGCAGGCGAGGGCGGTGGCGATCTGCGCGGCGGTGCGCACGCCGTCGACCTGCGCGAGTATGCGGCCGCGCCGGGCCGGCAGGTCCGCCGCGTCCCCCGGCACCCGGGTGAGCGGGTCACGGTCGATGGCGGGCTCCGGCCAGATGCGCTGCAGCAGCTCGCGGCGGCGCGCGGACTCGCGCAGCACGGTGTCGACCGGGACGGGCCGCACGGAGCCGAGCCAGTGGGCGACGCCGGGCCGGAAGCGCAGGGCCGGACCGTCATGGGTGAGGACGAAGTACGCGGCGTCGAAGAGGGCGCCGAGGTGGCACAACTCCAGTGCTCCGGCGGCGAGTCGGCCGCTGTCGACGAGTTGCCGGCCGACCCGGCAGCCGCGGCCGGCCCGGTCGATCGCCTCCCACCAGCCGTCCGCGTCGAGGGCGCCGCTGTGGGTGAGCAGGTCGCCGAGGTCGGGTGTGACGGCGGACTCCACGTGGACGACGTGTCCGTCCGCCAGGTAGAAGATCCCGGACTCGGTGGACAGGGCCCCGCTCGCGCCCTGCTCGGCGAGGCCCGCGAGCCGTGCCGAGGCCGGTTCGTCGGTGCGCGAGGTCAGCAGCGGCATGATCATGCGAGCACCAGTCTGTCCGCCAGCTCGGCCAGCCGGATCCGGGCCAGGGCCAGGTTGCCGTCGGCCCGGTCGAGCCACAGGTGCACGAAGACAGTGCTCTCGAAGGGCGTGGTGACGAACCGGATGAGGTGGTACGCGTGGGTGTTCGTCACGATGAGGTCCTGTACGGGTGGCTCCTTGTCCGTGCCGGCGTCCGGGTCGCCCCCGGCCAGGGCGCCGCTCTCGGTGGCGAGCCGGGCCAGTTCGGCGGTCTCCGCCGCCGTCGCCTCCGCGTCGCCGCCGGGTGCGTCCCCCACGGCGCCCAGCGCCAGACCACTGATCCAGTCGACCACCGACGCCCCCCGGGCACCGGGCAGACGCATGGCTTCCAGCAGACTCTCGTCGATTCCGGGCACGCCGGATCCCCTCCCCCTGCACGGCCGTTCCCGCGAACGTGAGCACGACACTACGCACGGTGCTCGGGGACGCGGGAACGCTTTGGCATTTTCCAAGGGAATGTGCAGCGAACCGGACCGGGGTGGGCTGGCTCGATCCTGAGCGGGCAGGAACGAACGCTTTCGATCAGGAAGATTGCGCGCGGCACCCGACTCGCCCCGGGCCTCCGGAGGCATAGGTTCGGGAGGAGAGGCCAGAAAGGACACCCGATGAACCACCATGAGGTGCGCGACCTGATGAGCGACGCGGTCGTCCGGGTGCGGGGCGGCACGCCGTTCAAGGAGATCGCCCATCTGCTGCAGGAGTACGACATCACGGCGGTCCCCGTGGTGGACGAGCAGAACCGCCCGGTGGGCGTCGTGTCGGAGGCGGACCTGCTGTACAAGATGTGGGGCGGGCAGCAGGACGACGACACGGACGGGGAGGGCGGTTTCCCCCGGACGGCCAAGGCGCGCGCCACCGATGCGGCGGGGCTGATGACGGCACCGGCGCTGTCCGCCCGGGAGGACTGCAGCGTCGTGGACGCGGCCCGCCTGATGGCCCGGCACCGCGTCAAGCGGCTCCTCGTCGTCGACGACGACGGACGGCTGATCGGCGTGGTGAGCCGAAGCGACCTGCTGCGGGTGTTCCTCCGGGCCGACCAGGCCATCCGCACGGAGATCGTGGAGGAGGTCCTGGTCAAGGCGCTGGGCGAAGCACCGTCCGCCGTGCAGGTCGACGTGACGCACGGCCACGTCGTGCTCAGCGGCCGCCTCTCTTCCCGGGACGCGGTCCCCCGTCTGGAGGAACTGTGCCGGGAGGTCGACGGTGTCGTGGCCGTCGAGTTCCGTCCGGGCCGGGAGCCGGACCGTGAAGGGCCGCCCGGCTGACGTCGAGGACCGGGAAGAGAAGCAGCGCACGGCGGAGTTCCGTGCGCTGCTCCCTCGGATGGGCGTGCCGGGTCAGACCTCGGTGTCGACGCGCGGGCGGCTGCCGCTCCCGGCCGTCGGTGTCTGCGGCTGTGCGGACTCCTCGGAGAGCCGTTCCATGCCGCTGGTGGTCTTCAGCGGCTTCTCCTTGATGAACAGCACGGCCACCAGGGCGAGCGCCGCGAAGGGAGTGGCCACGAGGAACAGTTCGGCGGTGGCGACCCCGTAGGCGTGCTCCACGACGTCCCGGATCGGTGCGGGCAGGGTGGTCATGTCGGGGACGCCGCCGTGCCCGGCCTGTCCTCCCTCCTCGGTTCCGCCCGCGGCGGCACCGGCCCGCGCCAGCCCCTCGGTGATCTCGGAGGCGACCCGGCCGGCGAGGATCGCGCCGAGCACGCTGGTCCCGATCGTGCCGCCCATGCTGCGGAAGAAGGACAGCACGGAGGTCGCGGCGCCGAGTTCGGCCGCGGGCACGTCGTTCTGCGCGGCCAGGACGAGGTTCTGCATCAGCATGCCGACGCCGATGCCCATGATCGCCATGTAGAGGCTGAGCAGGCCGAAGTGGGTGTCGGCGCCGATCGTGGACAGCAGCGCGAGTCCGGCGGTCATGGTGACGCCGCCCGCGACGAGGTACACCTTCCAGCGGCCGGTCGCGCTGATGATCTGCCCGGCGACGGTGGACGAGAGCAGCAGGCCCAGGATCATCGGCAGGCTCATCAGGCCGGCGATCGTCGGGGACTTGCCGAGGGAGACCTGGAAGTACTGCGACAGGAAGACCGTCCCGCCGAACATCGCCAGACCGACGAACAGGCTGGCCACGGTGGTCAGCGCCACCGTGCGATTGCGGAAGATGCCCAGCGGGATGATCGGCTCGGCGACCCTGGCCTCGACGAACACGGCGGCGACGAGCAGCGCCACTCCCCCGCCGGTGAGCGCGGCGGTCTGCCACGACGCCCAGTCGAACTCGTTGCCCGCGAGCGTGACCCAGATCAGCAGCGCGCACACGCCGGCGACGATCAGGAAGGCGCCCAGGAAGTCGATCCTCGCCTCCCGGCGGACCGTGGGCAGCTTCAGCGTGCGCTGCAGCAGGGCGATGGCGAGCAGGGCGAAGGGCACGCCGATGAAGAAGCACCAGCGCCAGCCGAGCCAGGAGGTGTCCACCAGGACGCCGCCGATGAGGGGGCCGGCGACGGTGCCCACGGCGAAGACGGCACCGAAGATGCCCGCGTACTTGCCGAGGCGCCGCGGCGGGATGATCGCCGCCATGACGACCTGCGCCAGCGCGGTCAGGCCGCCGGCGCCGATGCCCTGGGCCACGCGGCTGAAGATGAGCAGCTCCACGTCGTGGGAGAAGCCTGCCAGCAGCGAGCCGACGACGAACAGGCCCAGGGAGAGCTGGAGCAGCAGCTTCTGGTTGTACAGGTCGGACAGCTTGCCCCACAGGGGCACGGTCGCCGTCATGGCCAGCAGTTCGGCGGTGACGACCCAGGTGTACGAGGACTGGCTGGCGCCGAGGTCGGCGATGATCCTGGGCAGGGCGTTGGAGACCACCGTGCCTGCCAGGATGGCGACGAACATGCCCGCCATGAGTCCCGACATGGCCTGGAGTATCTGCCGGTTCGACATGGCGGACGGAGGCGCCTCGGCGGGCGCCGCTGGAGAAGTCACATCATCTCTTTCGGGGTGCGGTGGGCGGGCGCTTCAGTCGCGGTCCGCCGGCGGCGGGCCGGGCAGGCCTGCCGCGAGGTGCTCGAAGGTCTCGCGGAAGACGTCCGCGAAGGCGAGTTCGTCCTGCCGTACGCACCAGTGCTCGACGGCGACCCGGACGGCCGTGACGCCGACGGCGGCCAGCAGGCGCGGATGGAGGCCGAGGGCACGCCTGCGGCGCTCGCCGTCCGGCGAGGCCGGGTCGGTGCGCTCCGCGGAGAAGAGCGGTGAGCCGGCGCCGGTGCGTTCGGCGAGTGTTTCGGCCAGGGCGAGTTCGTCCGCCATGTGGGCGCCGATGCTGCGGGCCAGCAGATGCGGGGAGCGGCGCAGCACCTCCGAGTGCAGGCGCCACAGCTCCTGGTGCTGCTCGATCTCCGCCAGCTCGGCGGCGATGGCGTCGCGCAGGGCGTCCAGCGGGGCGGTGCCGGGGGGTGCCGCGAGGACGGCTCGCCTGACCCGTGCGCCGGCTTCGGCGCCGATCATCACGAAGACGTCGTCGCGCGAGTCGAAGTAGTTGAAGAACGTGCGGGTGGACACGCCGGCGGCCTCGCTGATGGCGTCCACGGTGACGTTCTCGGCGCCCTGCTCCGCCGCGAGCCGTACGGCCGCCGTCACCAGGGCGGCCCGCGTGGCCTGCTTCTTGCGCTCGCGCAGCCCGGTGGGCGCCGGCTTCCCGTCCGTCATGTTTTGCATGCTACGCAAAGATGCAGAGTCTGCAAAAATCAGCGCGAGCGCACGGAGGGGCTGTTAAGCTGGGGAGACGTTGATCGTGTGTATCGAGGAGTCACAGACGTGGTGGGTGAAGACGACATCTCCGGGTGAGATCCGGACCTGACGGCCACCGGACGCGCTGCTGAGCGCCGCCGAGGTGGCCTGTTCGTCGTACCCCCCTCCCCGCATCTGCCCAGGGCAGAGCTCTGCCTGCCCGCAGCCTTCTCGAGGTCATCTCCATGTCCGACGCCGCCGTCGTCTGCTCCAGCGTGTCCTTCTCCTGGCCCGACGACACGCCCGTCTTCCACGACCTGTCCTTCACCGTCACCACGGGCCGAACCGGCCTCGTCGCACCCAACGGCACCGGCAAGAGCACGCTGCTCAAGCTGATCGCCGGTGAACTCACGCCCCGTACCGGCTCGTTGACCGTCAGCGGCACAGTCGGTCACCTCCCGCAGAACCTCCCCTTCACCGGTGATCTCACCGTCGCCGAGGTGCTCGGCGTCGCCGCGGTGATCCACGCCCTGGACGCCGTGGAGTCCGGGGACGTCGCCGAGGAGCACTTCGCCACCATCGGCGACGACTGGGACATCGAGGAGCGCACCCGCGCCCAGCTCGACCGTCTCGGCCTGGCCGGCCTCGCACTCGACCGCCGGCTGCACACCCTCAGCGGTGGGCAGATCGTCTCCCTCGGCCTCGCCGCCCAGCTGCTCAAGCGCCCCGACGTCCTGTTGCTCGACGAGCCGACGAACAACCTCGACCTGGACGCCCGGCACCAGCTCTACGACGTGCTGTCCGACTTCGGCGGCTGTCTCCTCCTGGTCAGCCACGACCGGGCGCTGCTCGACCGCATGGAGCGCATCGCCGAACTCGGCAGCGGCCAACTGCGCTTCCACGGGGGCAACTTCACCGCCTACGAGGAGGCCGTGCGGGCCGAGCAGGAGGTCGCCGAGAAGAACGTCCGCAACGCCGAGCAGGAGCTCAAGCGGGAGAAGCGCGAGATGCAGCAGGCGCGCGAGCGCGCCGAGCGACGGGCGAGCAACGCCGCCCGGAACCTGAAGAACGCGGGGCTGCCCCGGATCTTCGCCGGGAACATGAAGCGGGGCGCGCAGGAGGCCGCGGGCCGGTCCGGGCAGACACATGCGGCCCGCGTCGGCGAGGCCAGGGCCCGGCTGGACGAGGCGGGGCGCGCGCTGCGCGACGACCAGCAGATCGCGCTCGACCTGCCCGACACCCGGGTGCCCGCCGGACGCACCCTCTTCACCGGCGCGGGTCTGCAGGTCACGCTCGGCGGCCGGCCGGTCTTCGCGGACGGCGGCATCGACCTGAGCGTCCGCGGCCCCGAGCGCATCGCACTGACCGGGCCCAACGGTGCCGGGAAGACCACCCTGATGCGCCTGATCACCGGTGAACTGGTCCCGGACAGCGGGGAGATCAGGCGCAACGAGGGCCGGGTCGCCTATCTCTCCCAGCGTCTCGACCTGCTGGATCCGGAGAGCACGGTGGCGGAGAACTTCGCCGCGTTCGCTCCCGAGCGGCCCGAGGCGGAGCGGATGAACCTGCTCGCCCGCTTCCTCTTCCGGGGAGCCCGGGCACACCTGCCGGCGGGTGTGCTCTCCGGCGGCGAGCTGCTGCGCGCCACCCTGGCCTGCGTGCTGTGCGCCGAACCGGCACCGCAGCTGCTGCTCCTCGACGAGCCGACCAACAACCTCGACCTGCTCAGCGTGGGCCGGCTGGAGAGCGCACTCGACTCCTACCGGGGTGCCTTCCTGGTGGTGAGCCACGACGAGCGGTTCCTCGACGGGGTCGGGGTGAACCGGCGCTTGCGGCTGGCCGACGGCACCCTCACCGAGGGCGGGGACCGCGCGGTGTGAGCCGCCGGTGTGTGCGGTGGCCCCGCAGCGGCACCTGCGGGGCCCCACGACGGCCGAGAGGAGTGGAGTCCGGGACACATGTCAACTTCGCGTGCGGCCGAAGCCCTCGTGTGTCAGCCCGTCGGGCGAGGGTGTGGGTACCATGCGCAGCACCATTTTCGTCGAGGAGGGCAGCGATGTGACCAGCCAACCAGCCTCCACGCTCCGGGCACGCTACGGGGAGCAGGCCGCGTCGGACCTTGAGGAGAACCGGCGGCTCCAGCGGGAGTTGACCGAGCGGATCGCCGTCCTCAAGCAGGAGGAGGAACTCCTGGCGGACATCCTGCGGCTCGCCGAGGGCTCCGCGGACGCCCCGGTGATTCCCGGGCAGCCCAAGGACGAGCCGGGTGCGCCGAAGACCGGGGACGAGCCGCGCGCGGCGAAGACCAAGAGCGAGCCCCGCGGGTCCAAGGGTGAGGGCGCACGCCGCGTGCCGAAGGCCAGGGACCGGCGCCGCGCCGCCGGGACCAAGGAAGGGGCCGGGGCACGGAAGGCCAAGTCGGCGCGTCCCGCGCCCGGTTCGCAGCCGCTGCTCGGTGATCTGCTGACGGATCTCCTCGGCGGCCACGACGAACCGCGTCTGGCCAAGGAGCTGCGCGAAGAGCTGATGGAGAAGCACTCCGGCCGCACACCCACGCCGCAGGTCGTGCGGAACACGCTGGAGAACCTGGTCGCCAAGGGTCAGGTGCAGCGCCACAAGCAGGGCCGCTCCGTCATGTACACCCTCACCACGGCGGAGAAGGCGCCGGAGGAGCAGCCGGAGCCGCAGCCTCGGAAGGGCTGACGGCCGGCCCGCGCGGACGACCGAGGGGAGGACGGACGTCCTCCTTCCCGGTCCCGCCGCGTCCTCGGGCCTCGGCGCGCCTGGGCAGCCGCCGGTTGGGGCGCGAGAAGTGGCGGGTGTAGCCGTCCGGATAGCGCTGCGGGTAGTCCTGGCGCTCCGGCTCGGCCTCCCGGAACTCACCGGCCACGTGAAGGCAATCGCGTCCCGGCCTGGTCAGGCCAGGCGCAGGTCGATCCAGGGAATCGTGTCCCCGGGCAGCAGGTAGCGCTCCGTCTCGACGAACCCGTGCCGGGACGCGAAGCGCAGGCCGTCCTCGTTCGACGACAGGACCACCGTCTCGATGACCTGGGAACCCAGCTCCCGCGCTCCGCCGAGTCCCCGCAGGTACAGCTCCTCGCCGAATCCCCGGCCGCGGTAAGCGGGAAGTACCCGGGAGATCACCGTGGCCGTCGTCCCGCCGTCGGCCGGCGGACGCACCGTGCTGCAGCCCACCAGGTCGTCGCCGAGGTACGCGACCTCCAGGTGGTGGCGCTGCGCGCGGTCGCGTACCTGGTCCATCGACAGCGGATGCGTGGGGATGATCGTGTTGTGGACGTGCCTCCAGTCGCTGAGCATGCCGTCGCCGAGGGGCCGTTCGATACGAAGATCGGTCATCGCAGCAGCAGACCCGACCGGTGTCCGGCCGTCAACCCGGTTCCCTCCCGTCCCGAACCGCCCTTCGGCGAGGCACCGTTGTCAGGTGAGGGGGCGTCACCTCTCGTGCAGGGGAAGGACGGTGAAGATCCCGATCTTGGGAAGACGGTGGAAGTGATCTTCCATCGGTCCCATGAGAGGGGGCAGTCCGTGACCGCACCCGTGCGTCCCGCACCGCCAGCGCACCGCCGGTACCGGTTCGACCTTCGGTCGACCGCCCTGTTCTTCGTCTTCCTCGCCGTGGCCCTGGTCGTCGCGGGGCTGGCCGTGCGCACGCTGGCCGACGCGGCCGAGCGGCGTCCGGCGTGGATGTTCGTCCTGATAGCCCTGGGCCTCGCGGCCCTGCTGAGCCTGCGGCGCCGGCTGCGCCTGGCGAAGGTCGCGCGCCGGGCCGCCGCAGCGCTCGACGAAGCGGCGCGTGAGGCGGCCGACGCGCTGGACGCGCCGCCGCCGGTTCCCCGGCAGCGCCCGGCCGACGACACCCTCCCCGGCCCCGACGAGGTCGTGGCCGTGGTCGGGCGACCCGAGACGGTCCTCGACTACGACGCACTGACCCCCGACGGGTTCGAGGAGGCCATCGCCGCCCTCTGCGAGCGCGACGGCTGCTCCGCCGTGGAAGTCGTCGGGGGCGCCGGGGACCTGGGCGCCGACGTCCTCGCCGTCACGCCGGACGGCCGCCGGGCCGTGGTGCAGTGCAAGCAGTACGGCGAGACCAACCGGGTCGGCTCCCAGGACCTGCAGCGCTTCGGCGGCACCTGCTTCACGGTGCACGAGGCCGATGTGGCCGTGCTGGTCACGACCAGCGACTTCACCGCACCCGCCCTGGAGTACGCCGAGCAGTGCGGCATCGTGTGCGTCGACCGGGAGGCGCTCCTGGCGTGGACGGACGGCACCGGCCCGTGCCCCTGGGAGATCGGCCCGGGCCTGCCGGTGACGGACGTGGACCTGTCGGCGACGATCCCGCTGGACGGGCCGCAGCGCACCGCGCGCCACCTCACCGCCGACGGCAGCGGCTGCTGAACTGCGGGTTCCACCGTCCCGGTGTGGTGGCACCAGCCATTCACCCCGGGACGTGGGTAGGGTGGCCGCACAGGTGGTCGAGCGTGGGCGGTGGCACATGGAGTGGCGAGAATTCGCCGAGGAGATGGCCCTGCTCGCCCGGACCCTGCTGAAGCAGGAATCCGTGCAGGGGACCCTCGACGAGATCGCGGCAGCGGCGGTCCGTCTGGTCGACGGCTGCGACGCGGCCGGGATCCTCGCGGTGCGCAAGGGCCGGGCCATCACGCTGTCCTCGTGCGGGGACATGGTCGAGGAGTCCGACCGGCTCCAGGGCGAGCTGGCGGAGGGGCCCTGCTTCGATCTGGCCCGGCGCGCCGACGACGAGCGGGTCTTCCGGGTGCCGGACATGACCGAACCCCAGGACGACTGGCCCCGCTACGCCGCGGCCGCGCGTGACCTGGGGATCGGCAGCATGACCGGCGTCCTGCTGTACACCCATGAGGAGGATTTCGGCGCCCTCAACCTCTACGCCCGCACACCCGGGACCTTCACCAAGGACGTGGAGACCGCGGGCTGGCTGCTGGCCTCGCACGCCGCCGTCGCCCTGGCCGACGCCCGGACCATCGACCAGCTCCAGCACGCTCTGGACACCCGGCACGCGATCGGCGAGGCCATGGGCATCCTCATGGAACGCCACGGCATGGCCGAGAACGACGCCTTCGACGTGCTGCGCCGCATCTCCCAGCACCACAACGTCAAGCTGCGCGACGTCGCCCAGCGCATCAGGGACGAACGGACCGACGAGCGGAACTGACCGTTCTGCTCCTCAGCGTTCACCGCTGTGTGACAGTGGGCACGAGCGGGCGCCGTATGCGCTGGCGGCGTCCGGGTAGGCGTACGGCGCAGGCATCACCCCGAGCACTGAACGACAACGAAAGAACCCACATGGTCATCCCGCTTATGAAGCAGGCGGATGAGCAGGGACGCAACGACCGCGCCGCGCCGCACTTCGGTGCGGCGTGGGCCGAGGGCACGGCCTGCGCGGTCGATGCCCGCCGGGCCCTGCGCGCCTTCCTCGCTCACGCCCCGCACACCGGCCGCTCCCCCGCGCCGGACATGCTCGTCCTGGACGCCGAGCTGGTCGTCAGCGAACTCGTCACCAACGCCATCCGGCACGCACCCGGCCCGTGCGGACTGCTCCTGTGGTGTTCCGACGACGAGCTGGTCGTCACCGTGTGGGACAGCTCCCGGGAGGAACCGGTGGTGCGCGAGCGGGACGGTCGCCGGTTCGGGGGTCACGGCATGCACGTGGTCCACACCGTCAGCAGCGCGGTCGCCGTCACCGTCGAGGAGGCAGGCAAACGGATCGTCGCCCGCATCCCGTTCACGTCCGGCGGCGACGCTCCCGGCCCGGGCGGGAGGACCGTCCTGCCCACGTCGCTCTCCGGTCGCCCCCCGCAGCAGCCATGACGCCCCCGGCGGCCGCCGGGCCGTTCACACGACGTCGTAGGTCAGGTGGGTCGACGTCGGGGTCGCCGTCACCGTCCGCCGGGTGAAGACGCGGCGGGTGCCCCCGGTGAACAGGGGCGTCCCCGCGCCCAGCACGACGGGGGCGAGATGCAGGGACAGTTCGTCCACCAATCCGGCGTCCACGGCGGAGCCCACGGTCGCTCCCCCGCCCATCACGACCACGTCGAGAGCGCGCCCGGCGGCCGACGACGCCGCCTCGGCCCGTTCGCGGGCGGCGGCGACGGCGTCGGCCAGGCCGGTGGTGACGAAGGTCCAGTCGAGGGCGCGGAGCCGTACCGACACGGGCGGCGCACCGGTCACCACGACGAAGGCGGGTCTGCCCACCTCCCCGGCGCCGTAGCCGACGGTGTCGTCCCAGCCCTGCGGCCCGTCCACCACGTCGAAGAGGCGACGCCCGAGCACGACGGCCCCCGACCGGGCGGTCGCCTCGCGCAGGACGCGGCGATCGTCCGGATCGTCGGAGAACGCCCAGGTGTGCAGGGCCTCGCCGCCCGTGCCCAGGCCGTTGTCCGGGCCGGGATCGGGCCCGGTGACGAAGCCGTCGAGGGAGACCGAGATGTCGGCGACGATGCGTGTCATGACGGGACAGACCCGATCCGCCGCCGGAACTCATCGCCGCGGCCGCCGGGCCGCGCGCCGCCCGTTCGTCGCGTTTGCGCCGCCGCCGAAACGGTCAACGATCTCGCGAGCGCACGGCGATCGACCGCATCGGGAGGCGGACCGAGGATGACCGTCACCACACCGCCGACGGCAGACGTCCTGCCGGCCACCCCCGTCCTGCCGGTGTGAGCCGGCACGCCCTGGACCGGGCCGGGCACGCACTGCGGGACGGGTGGCACCGGCTCGGTGCGCACACCCTCGTCCGGCAGGGCCACGACCTGGAGCTGCTGCACCGGGCCATGGGCTTCGCCACGCTGGCCCTGGTCACGCTGGCGCCCCTGCTGATCGTGGTCGCCGCCGCCGACCCGCTGGCCCGCGGCGGGTTCGCCTCGTGGCTCGCCGACGGCATGGGACTGTCGGGGCGGTCCGCACGCGTCCTGACCGACATCATCAGCCCGCCCCGGAAGGTCATCGGCACCACCAGCGTGCTCGGCGGCGTCACCCTCGCCGTCTTCGGCATCGCGCTCGGCGGCAGCGTCCAGAACGGCTACGAGCGGATCTGGGAGCTGGCACCCGGCCGCTGGCACCGCGTGTGGCGTCAGGCGGTGTGGATGATCGCCATGACCGCCTACCTGTACCAGGAGGCGCAGAGCCGCAGCATCGCCTCCGGAGGCGGGCGGATCGCGCTGAGCGCGGCGACCGGGGTGCTGTTCTTCTGGTGGGGCCAGCGGTTCCTGCTGGGCGGGGTGGTCCGCTGGAGCGACCTGCTGCCCGGGGCGATCGCCACCATGGCCGGCCTGGTCGGCCTGCGCATGTTCTCCTACTTCGTCTTCACGCCGCTCATCGTCACCAACGCGATCAGCTACGGCGCGGTCGGAGTGGTCCTGGTCGTCGAGTCCTGGCTCATCGGCGTCGGGTACGTCGTGTACGGAGGGGCCCTGCTGGGGCACTGGCTGGTCCAGCACCACGGACTGCGGCGCGACGGCGGGGAGTGACACGCCGGTCGGGGTACCCGGCCCGGCCCCGTGGAGTGGAGGACGGATGACGGTCGATCTGGTGGGTTTCCTCGGCGTGGTGCTGGTGGCGTACGTGGTGCCCGGGCCGGACTTCCTGGTGGTGGTCCGGTCGGCGGCCGAGGATCCGTCGAAGGGGAGGGCCGCGGCGCTGGGCGCGCAGACCGGGCTGTGCGTCCACATGGTCGCGGCCGCCGCCGGCCTCTCGGTGGTCGCCACGCGCTCGCCCCTGGTCTACGACGGGGTCAAACTGCTGGGCGCGGCCTACCTCGTGTACCTCGGGGTGCGGGCGGTCCTCGCGGCCCGCCGGGCGGTCCGGGAGCGGCGGCGGGGGCGGCCCGGGTACGCCGAGGCCTTCGGCGTCGAACGAGCGGGCGCCGACGCCCGCGGGCGGTGGCGGTCCGGGTTCACGCAGGGGTTCCTCACCAATGTGCTGAACCCCAAGGCGGCGCTGTTCTTCCTCAGCATCCTCCCGCAGTTCGTCGACGGGGGCGGCTCCATGGCGCGGCAGATCTTCTTCCTGGGCTTCCTGGACGTGCTCGTCGGCGTCGGGTACTGGTTCGTCCTCGTCGTCGTCGCCTCCCGGCTGCGGGCCCTGCTCGCCCGGCCGACGGTGCGCCACCGCTGGGAGCTGACCACCGGCTGGCTGTTCATCGCCATCGGCGTCTCGGTCGCGGCCACGGCCTGACGGGCATCCGTCCGCCGGACCGGACCCGCGCGCCTTCAGGTCTTCGGCACGCGCAGGGCGAGGAGCGCCACGTCGTCGTCGTTGCCGGAGGGGCGGACCCGCCGCAGCAGATGGTCGGTGAACGAGGCGAGGGGACGGTGGGCGAGGGCGGCGGCGTGCTGGCGCAGCCGGTTCAGGCCCTCGTCGAGGTTCCGGCGCGGTTCCTCGATCAGGCCGTCGGTGTAGAGCACCAGCGTGGAACCGGGGGGCAGCAGGGTGGTGGCGTCCGGGCGCGAGACGTTGCCCTGGGTGCCCAGGAGGATGCCGTGGCCGTCGGTGAGGTAGCTCGTCAGGCCGTCCTTGCTGACCAGCAGCGGCGGGGGGTGACCCGCGTTCGTCCAGGACAGCTGCCAGCGGCCGTCGCCGGCCGCTTCGAGCCTGGCGAAGATCATGGTGGCCATGGCGACGTCGGTGATGTGCTGGATCGCCCCGTCGAGGCGTTCCACGATCCGGCTCGGGGGTTCCGTCTGGGACCAGGCGTAGGCCCGCAGCATGTTGCGGACCTGCGCCATGCCCGCCGCCGCGTCCAGATCGTGGCCGACGACGTCGCCGATGGCCAGGGCCGTGGACTCGTCGGAGAGCGGGAAGGCGTCGTACCAGTCGCCGCCCACCTGTGACGATTCGGGCGCCGGGAGGTAGCGGACGGTCATCTCCAGGCCGGGGACGCCGGGCATCTGGGGCAGGAGGTGGTTCTGCATGGTCTCGGCGACCTTGCGCTGCCGCTGGTACAGGCGGGCGTTGTCCAGGGCGAGCCCGGCGCGGCGCGCGATGTCCTCGATCAGCGGGAGGTCCTCCGGCGTGAAGTCAGCCGGGTTGTCGCCGCGTCCCACCGTCAGGGCGCCCAGGACGGCGCGGGTGCTGCGGATGGGCGCGATGGCCGCCGAGTGCATGCCGGTGGCGTCGAACAGGCGTCGCTGCTCGACGGCGATCCCCGAGTCGGGAGCGCCCTGGTAGGTCTGCGGGCCGGCCAGCGTGGAGGACACGCCCCGCAGTGCTCTCGACAGAGGCATCGGGGACTCCTCGGGGACCGGCGGCATGGGTCCCTGGAGCTCCTCGCGCTGCACGAGCTTGTCGTTCTCGGCGTGCACCACGAGCGTGCGCCACACCTCGTCGCGCTCGGTGATCAGGTCGACGACCGCCCAGTCGGCCAGCCGCGGCACGACCAGCGCCACCAGCCGGTGCAGGGCCTCGTCGACGTCGAGGGTGGAGGTCAGACGCGTGGTGGTCTCGGCGAGCAGGGCCAGCCGCTGCAGCTCCGTCAGCTGCGGGGACACCGGCTGCGGGTGCGGGGCGGGGTCCTCGGGGTGATCGGCGGCGTAGAAGACGACCAGTGTGCCGCCGGGCGCGTCACCGACGGCGAACGGGGTGATCAGCCAGGAGATCCGCAGGACCGAGCCGTCGGAGTGGGAGAACCAGTCCTCCTGGATCTGGGCCGCGCGGCCGGCGTGGAAGGCCTGGCGCATGGCGCACTGCGTCCTGGGCAGGGGCTGGCCCTGGGGGCCGCGGTGCAGCAGGTCGTGGGCGTCGTGGCCGACGAGTTCCGCCGCGCTGCGGCCCAGCAGGTGCTCGGCCCGGGTGTTGACGGCGACGATGAGGCCCTCGTCGTCCACGAGGTAGGCGCCGGCGCCGATGGCCTCCAGCAGGTCGGCCGACGCCGCGGAGGCGGCGGGCGTGAGTGGTCCGCCGGCGGTCGCCGTCTCCTCGGGCCCCACCATCGCGGCCTCCTCGCTCCACGCGCCGGCCACCCTCGCGGGCCGGCGCTCCTCCGGTTCGCTTGCCTACCCCGTATTCCCCTGCGCACGTCGTTTCCACGTCGTCCGGGGCCGGACTCCCATGATCTCAGGCATGCGCCGCGGTGTCTGCGGGAGTGCCGTGCGCGTCACCCGGGGCGGCCACCGGGTCGGGCGGACGGTGCGGGCGACGCCCCTCAGCCGACCCGGATGCCCACGATGCAGGTGTCGTCGTCGGTGTCCGACCTGCTGTAGGTCAGCAGGCGGTCCAGTTGCTGGTCCAGCGTGGTGGGAGCCGACCGGACCGTGGCCAGCAGGTGGGTCAGGGACTCCTCCACCGGCCGGTCCCGGCGCTCGACGAGGCCGTCCGTGTACATCAGCAGGGTGTCCTCGGGCGCCAGCTGGATCTCCGTCTCCTCGTACGTCGCCTCCGCGACGGCACCGAGCAGCAGGCCCTTGACCAGGGGCAGGGGCTGTGCGTCGGTGTCGCGCACGAGGACGGGCGGCAGGTGTCCGGCCCTGGCCCAGCGCAGCGTCCGGTGGGCCGGGTCGTACAGCCCGCACACCGCTGTCGCGGTGACGGCGCCGGTGAGGTGGTGGGCGACGATGTTGAGCCAGGACAGCAGCTGGGCCGGTCCGGCGCCGGTGACCGCCAGACCGCGCAGCGCGTTGCGCAGGACGACCATGCTGGTGGCCGCCTCGATGCCGTGCCCGGCCACGTCCCCGACACACAGCAGCACCTGCCGGGACGGCAGGACGACGGTGTCGTACCAGTCGCCGCCGACCAGTTGCTCGGTCTCCGCGGGCCGGTAGCGGACGGCGACCTGGAGGCCGGACACCTGGAGCGGGGCCTGGGTCGGGGGCATGATGGCGTGCTGGAGCTGCAGGGCCAGCCGGTTGCGTTCGGTGGCCTGCTGCTCGGTGTGAGCGAGCTGGTCCCGGGTGGCGGCGAGCGCGACCTCGGTCCAGTGCTGCGAGGAGATGTCCTGGCAGGCGCCGCGGACCAGCAGCAGCCGGTCGTCGGTGTCGAGCACGGGCTCGGCGACGATCCGGATGTGCCGGGTCACCCCGTCCGGCCGCTGCAGCCGGAAGGCGGCGGCCGCGGGCCGCCGGTGGTGCAGCAGGGTGCGCAGGAAGCGGCGGATGGAGACGCCGTCGTCGGGGTGCGCGTGGGCCGGCAGTTCCTCCAGCGGCACGGGCGTACTGGTCGCGGGGCGCCCGTAGAGGTCGAACAGCTGTCCGTTCCAGGTGATCTCACCGGTCAGCACGTTCTCCTCGAAGCCGCCGATGCGGCCCAGGCGCTGGGCGTTCTGCAGCAGGCTCGCCAGCCGCGCGGTCTCGTCCTCGATGCGCCAGATGAGCAGCACGGACGAGCCGTGCCGGCTGATGCTGATGTCGGCGACGGCCGACAGGGGCACCTGGTCGACGAGGGCGGTGAGGTTCATCCGCCGGGCCCGGAAGGGCTCACCGGTGGCGTAGACGCGCTCCACGCGCTGGAACAGCTCGCTCTCACCGACGGCCATGGGGTACGCCTCGAGCAGCAGGGCGCCGCTGACGACGGCCCGGGGCCGGCCGGCCGGGTCGAGGAAGCGGTTGTTCACGTGCTGGATGCGGAAGTCCACGAGGTGACCGTCGGCGTCCAGGTGCGGCACCAGGACGAGGGCGGGGTCGTGCAGGCCGTCGGCCAGGTCCATCAGCTCGGCGGCGTCCGGCAGGACGCGCGGTTCCGTCGCTCCGGCGGGCGACGGCGTGTACATCTCCAGGGTGTGGGCGCACAGTTCGGCCAGCGCCTCGACCTGGCGGACGATCTGCGGGGGCTGCGGCTGGAGCGGTTCGGGCCAGGCGATCTCCAGCACGCCGTGGATGCGCCCGCCGGTGCCGGCGGGCAGGGCGGCCCGGCCGCCGTCCGGGTGGTGGTGCAGCCCGATGCTGGGCAGGCCGGTCCGGCCGAGGCTGGTGATCCACTGCCCCTCGCGCTCCATCAGGCCGCGTCGCGCCACGGTGACCACGTCCGGCGGTACGTAGCGCCAGCGGGTGGCCTCGGCCGGCGAGAAGCCGGCGCTGCCCGCCAGGGTCAGCGACCCGTCGGCGCCCGCGGCCCATATGGCCACGGCCGCCGCGCCGAGGGGGCGCAGCGCCTGCTCCAGCAGCGCGTCGGCGACGGCCTGGGCGTCGTCCGCGGCCAGCACACCGCTCTCGGCCGCGCGCAGCCGCACGGCGGCCGACTCGGCCTCGGCCTCGTCGGCGGCCCTGGTGGCGGCGAGGAACGCGTCATTCACCTCCGACATGCGGTCCCGGGCGGCCTGGTTGATGACGTCGACGGCCAGCTCCAGCGGGCTGAGCTGGGCCTGCTCGGCCAGCTCGGCGAGCTGCCGGGCGGCCTGGGCCGGGCCGCACCGCAGCCGTTCGATCAGGACGCCCTTGGCGAGTTCGATCAGGGCGCGGCCCTCGGCCTCGGCCTGCGCGGCCCGGACCTCCCGGCTGAGCCGTTCCACGGTGGCGGCCAGCCTGCCCACCGGCGAGGCCGGTGGGACGCCCGGGGCGTCGGCGGGCGGCCCGTCGGGCAGGAGGAGCTCCCCCTCCGCAAGGGATCCGGAGCTGCCGGAGTCCGCCGGGCTTCCGGCCCGGCGGCCCCCGGCCGGGGCGGCAGGCCGTCCCCCGGGTGTCCTCGGCTCGCCGTCGGCGCTTCCGACGGGCCCGGCGGTGGGCGCCGACGGCCCGTCGGGCGTCGCGGGCGGGAGCGAGGGCGTCGGGCTCCCGGCGGCGTCGCGCTGCGCCCCGGCTTCCCCGTTGGGTTCACGCGGCTGCTCGGACATGCTCACGGTCTGGATGCTCCTCGGCTTCAGCGCCCGGCGGCGCGGAACGGCTGGTCCTGCGGGCGCCCGGCCCGCCGGTGTGCGGGGTCGGGCGCCGGCCGGCTCACACGGGCAGCCAGCGGCGGACGCAGGCGATGAGGTCGCGTGTGTCGACGGGCTTGGTGACGTAGTCGCTGGCGCCCGAGGCGATGCTCTTGTCCCGGTCGCCGGGCATCGCCTTCGCCGTCACGGCGATGATCGGCAGGTCGGCGTACTGCGGCATCCTGCGGATCTCCGCGGTCGCCGTGTATCCGTCCATCTCCGGCATCATCACGTCCATCAGGACGATGGCGACGTCCGGGTTGTTCACCAGCGTCTCGATGCCCCGGCGCCCGTTCTCGGCGTGCAGCACCCGGAAGCCGTGCAGCTCCAGGATGCCGCTGAGGGCGAAGAGGTTGCGCGCGTCGTCGTCGACCACCAGGACCGTGCGGCCCGCAGCGGCGTCGTCGACCACCGGCGGCGTCAGCGGCTGCGCCTCCTCCGGCCGGACCAGGGACAGCACGTCCCCTGGTTCCTCGGCCGACAGGTGCAGGGCGATCCGCTCGCGCAGCTCGTCGAGGCTGGACAGCAGCTCCAGCGCGCCGCCGGCCGAGCGGGCGCGCAGCCTCTCGTCCAGCGCCACGTCCGCGGGGTGGTTGCTGTGCACGAGCACCGGCACGCTCGTCAGGGCCGAGTCGCCCTGGAGGGCCTGGAGGAAGCGGGACGCCTCGCCGTCGCCCATGCCGAGTTCCAGGACCACGCAGTGGCACGGGTCGGCAGCGAGCGCCCCGGCCGCCTCCTGCGCCCCGACGGCGGTGATGACGTCGACCGCGGGCCGCTGCCCGCCGTCGGCGCGGCCCTGGGTCAGGTCGGCGACCACGCTCTCGGCGACGAGGGTGAGCAGGCCGCGCGGCCGCTCCTCCACGACGAGCAGTCGCCGGGGCCGCGGTCCGGGCCCGATCGGGGGCACGGGCACGGGTGGGGCGGAGCCCTGCGGCAGCGAATCGGCGGAGGACCGCTCCAGGGCCCGGCCGTGGTGGAGCAGTTCCTCGAAGTCGGGCCGGGCGACCGGCAGGTACAGCGTGAAGGTGCTGCCCTGGCCGGGCGTGCTGTCCACGGTCACGGCGCCCCCGAGGAGCTGGGCGATCTCCCGCGTGATGGACAGGCCGAGGCCGGTGCCGCCGTACTTGCGGCTCGTCGTGCCGTCCGCCTGCTGGAACGCGCCGAAGATCGTCTCCAGGTTCTGCTCCGGGATGCCGATGCCGGTGTCCTTCACCCGGAAGGCCACCACGGCGCCGCCCCGGACCACGCCCTCGGGCACCTCGCCGTCCGCCGCCGGTTCGATGCGCAGCTCCACGGAGCCCTGTTCGGTGAACTTGACGGCGTTGGACAGGAGGTTGCGCAGGACCTGCCGCAGCCGCGAGTCGTCGGTGAGCAGGTCCGCGGGCGCTCCCGCGGCCGTCGACACCGTGAACTCCAGGCTCTTCTGCGTGGTCATCGGCCGGAAGGTGACCTCGACGTACTCGATGAGCTGGCGCAGCGCCACCCGCTCGGGGGTGACGTCCATCTTGCCGGCCTCGACCTTCGACAGGTCGAGGATGTCGTTGATCAGCTGGAGCAGGTCGGATCCGGCGGAGTGGATGATCTGCGCGTACTCGACCTGCTTGGGCGTGAGGTTGCGCGAGGGGTTCTGCGCGAGCAACTGGGCCAGGATCAGCAGGCTGTTAAGCGGGGTGCGCAGTTCGTGGCTCATGTTGGCCAGGAACTCCGACTTGTACTTGGAGGCCAGCGACAGCTGCTGCGCGCGGGTCTCCAGTTCCTGCCGGGCCTGCTCGATCTGGAGGTTCTTCGCCTCGATGTCCCGGTTCTGCGCCACGAGCAGCGAGGCCTTCTCCTCCAGTTCGGCGTTGGAGCGCTGGAGTTCCTCCTGCTGCACCTGCAACTCGGTGGAACGGGCCTGGAGTTCGACGGTCAGGCGCTGCGACTCGACGAGCAGCTCGTCCGTGCGGGCGTTGGCCACGATCGTGTTGAGGTTGACGCCGAGGGTCTCCATCAGCTGGGTGAGGAAGTCCCGGTGGATCTGGGTGAAGGCGGTCACGGACGCCAGCTCGATGACGCCGAGGACCTGGCCCTCGACCACGATCGGCAGCAGCACCAGCGCGGTCGGCACGACCTGGCCGAGCCCGGAGGAGATGGTGACGTAGTCCGGCGGCAGATCGTCCACGGCGATGGTGCGCCGGCTGCGCGCGGCCTGGCCGACGAGCGTGCGGCCGAAGGCGATCCGGGTGGGCCGGGTGCTGTCCTCCGGGTAGCCGTAGGAGCCGACGAGCCGCAGTTCGGGCCCGTCGTCGCCGTCCTCGGCGAGGTAGAAGGCCCCGTACTGGGCCGACACCAGCGGCACCAGCTCGTCCATGATCAGTTCGGCGACCACGGGCAGGTCGCGGTGGCCCTGCATCAGTCCGGAGATCCGGGCGAGGTTGGTCTTGAGCCAGTCCTGCTCCTGGTTGGCCCGGGTGGTCTCGCGCAGGGACTCCACCATCGAGTTGATGTTGTCCTTGAGTTCGGCGACCTCGCCGGAGGCCTCCACGTTGATCGACCGGGTCAGGTCGCCCTCGGCGACGGCGCTGGTGACCTCGGCGATGGCGCGCACCTGGCGGGTCAGGTTGCCCGCCAGTTCGTTGACGTTCTCCGTGAGGCGCTTCCAGGTACCGGAGACGCCCTCGACCTCGGCCTGGCCGCCGAGGCGGCCCTCGGTGCCCACCTCGCGGGCCACACGCGTGACCTCGTCCGCGAACGCGGAGAGCTGGTCGACCATCGTGTTGATCGTCGTCTTGAGTTCGAGGATCTCGCCGCGCGCGTCGACGTCGATCTTCTTCGACAGGTCGCCCTTGGCCACGGCGGTCGTCACCAGCGCGATGTTGCGCACCTGGCCGGTGAGGTTGTTGGCCATGGAGTTGACGTTGTCGGTGAGGTCCTTCCACGTGCCGGCGACGTTCGGCACGTGCGCCTGGCCGCCGAGGCGGCCCTCGGTGCCCACCTCGCGGGCCACACGCGTGACCTCGTCCGCGAACGCCGACAGGGTGTCGACCATCGTGTTGATGACCTCGGCGAGCGCGGCGACCTCGCCCTTGGCCTCGACGGTGATCCGCTGCGACAGGTCGCCGCGCGCCACGGCGGTGGCGACCTGGGCGATGGAGCGGACCTGACCGGTGAGGTTGGAGGCCATCACGTTGACGTTGTCGGTGAGGTCCTTCCAGGTGCCGGACACACCGCGCACCTGGGCCTGACCGCCGAGACGGCCCTCGGTGCCCACCTCGCGGGCCACGCGCGTGACCTCGTCCGCGAACGCCGACAACTGGTCGACCATCGTGTTGATCGTGCTCTTCAGCTCCAGGATCTCCCCGCGCGCGTCCACGGTGATCTTCTGCGAGAGGTCACCCTTGGCGACGGCGGTGGCGACGAGCGCGATGTTGCGGACCTGGCCGGTGAGGTTCCCGGCCATGAAGTTCACGGAGTCGGTGAGGTCGCGCCAGGTTCCCTTGACGCCCTTGACGTCCGCCTGGCCGCCGAGGCGGCCCTCGGTGCCCACCTCGCGGGCCACGCGCGTGACCTCGTCCGCGAACGCCGACAACTGGTCGACCATCGTGTTGATCGTGCTCTTCAGCTCCA
>NZ_JBVHPJ010000006.1:434449-458844 GCF_055567995.1 Streptomyces sp. NPDC026246
CAGGATCTCCCCGCGCGCGTCCACGGTGATCTTCTGCGAGAGGTCGCCCTCGGCCACGGCCGTGGTGACCTGGGCGATGGAGCGGACCTGGCTGGTGAGGTTGCCCGCCATGTGGTTCACGGAGTCGGTGAGGTCCCGCCAGACCCCCGCCACGCCCGGCACCTGCGCCTGGCCGCCGAGACGGCCCTCGCTGCCGACCTCGCGGGCCACGCGCGTGACCTCGTCCGCGAACGCCGACAACTGGTCGACCATCGTGTTGACGGTCTCCTTCAGCTGCAGGATCTCGCCGCGGGCGGGCACGTCGATCTTCTGGGACAGATCGCCCTTGGCGACCGCGGTGGCCACCTGGGCGATGTCCCGGACCTGGGTGGTGAGGTTGCCCGCCATGGCGTTGACCGAGTCGGTCAGGTCGGCCCAGGTGCCCGAGACGCCCGGCACCTCGGCCTGGCCGCCGAGCGTCCCCTCGGTGCCGACCTCGCGGGCCACGCGCGTGACCTCGGACGTGAAGACGGACAGCTGGTCCACCATGCCGTTGAAGACCTTGGCGATGTCGCCCATGAGGCCGTCCGCGTCGTCCGGCAGGCGGGTGCCGAAGTCACCGTCCCGTACGGCGGTGAGGCCGGCCAGGAGGCGCCGCAGCTCCTGGTCGCCCGGCACCGCATCGACGACCCCCGTGCTGTCGCTGGTCATGCGTACCCTCGTTCCGCTCCCCGGGAGCCCTCACAGCCGAGGACTCGGAACAACCCTGTGCCGGACCGACGGCTCGGCTGTCGTGCTCCGCCCCACGGTCACGCACGTGTGTGTGATGTGGAAATACGCCGCAGGTTAACCCACGTTTCCAGACCTGAACAAAGCGCGGGCGGGCACGGGAGCGGGCCGGTCGCGCCGCTGCGGCAGTGATCGCGGAGGGGGTGGCCGACACGGCGTCGTGCGGTCCTGGCGCCGGGGGGAGGCGGGGGAAGGCGCTCTTGTCCGCGGCTCGGTTCCGGTGGAACGATGCCCGGCACCGTAGCGCTCCACCCGGAGGGACCGTCGTGACCGATCAGCAGGGACGCCCGCGGCCCGGGGCCGTGTTCGACGCGCTGGGCAGCGCCTACGAGGAGGCGTTCGCCGGGTCACCGGCCCACCGGCGGTCGCTGGAGTGGCTGCTGGAGCGGCTCGCGCCGGGCAGCCGCGTGCTGGACGTGGGCAGTGGGACGGGGAGGCCGACCGCGCAGACGCTGGCGTCGGCCGGTCACGAGGTGCTCGGCGTCGACGTCTCCCCCGTCATGGTCGAGCTGGCGGCCCGCCAGGTGCCCGCCGCGTCCTTCCGGTGCGCCGACGTCCGTGACGTACCGCTCGCCGACGGTGCGTTCG
Source organism: Streptomyces sp. NPDC026246 (assembly GCF_055567995.1). NCBI lineage: Bacteria > Bacillati > Actinomycetota > Actinomycetes > Kitasatosporales > Streptomycetaceae > Streptomyces > Streptomyces sp. NPDC026246. Next base: position 435,806 of record NZ_JBVHPJ010000006.1, read on the forward strand.
ACGCGGTCTGTGTGTACTTCTCGCTGCTGCAGATGTCCCGCGCGGAGCAGGCCGACGTGGTGCGGCGGCTGGTGCGGGCGCTGACCCCGTCGGGGCACCTGGTGCTGGCCACCGTGCCGATCGACCTGGAGGACGTCGAGGGCGTCTTCATGGGGCATCCCGTGCGGGTGAGCAGCTTCGGCGCGCGGGACTTCACCGCGGTGGCGGAGGAGGCCGGCCTGGAGGTGCTGGACAGCGAGGAGGTCCTGTTCACTCCGGAACACCCGGACGCGCAGCCGGAGCCGCATCTTTTCCTGCACTGCCGTCGGCACCCGGCCGCCGTCCGGGCGGATTGACGTCGCAGCCGGGCAGCGCGGTGTCCGGCCCGCGACGGCTCAGGGGGTGCGGAACCCGCGGAACGTCACCTGCCTGCGGGTGGTGAACCCCAGCCCTTCGTAGAGGGCGATCGCAGCGGTGTTGGCCTCGGCCACGTGCAGGAAGGGGCGTTCGCCGCGGGCCACGATCCGGTTGACGAGCTCCCGAATGAGACGGGCCGCGCAGCCGCGCCCGCGGGCCTCGGGCGCCGTGCAGACGGCGCTGATCTCCGTCCAGCCGGGTGGCCGCAGCCGCTCCCCCGCCATCGCCACCAGGGTCCCTTCGTCGTGGAGGCCCAGATAGGTGCCGAGTTCACGGGTGCGGGCCCGGAAGGGTCCCGGCCGGGTCCGCTCGACGAGGGCGAGCATGTCGGGCACGTGCTCCGCGCCCAGGTCGACGACGCCGGGGCCGGACGCGACGGCGTGGGTGTCCGGGACGGCGTCCCCCGCCCAGATCATCTGGCGGCCTTCGAGGACGAAGACCGGGGGCCAGTCGGGCGGCGGCAGGACGGGACAGCTGAACATGTCGGCGAACGCACCCCCGCCCAGCAGCTTCGCGAGGTCGTCCCACGCGGCGGCACCGGGCCCGGCGGACACCGCGGAGAACGTCGCGACGTCCGGCACATAGGTGACGGCACCACCCAGCCGCCGGGCGAGATGTGCGTGGTGACCGTGGAGCGACGCGGCCACGGGATCGTCGAGTACGGCCGTGTCCCCGGGTCCCGTCATTGTGCTGCGCCCCTCCTGCCCTGGAGCAGGCCGGCCGGGCGGGCCGGCACCGTGTCGGCGGATGCCGGGGATCAATCGTAGTCAGCCGATGAGTTCCCTCCGTCCGCGCGGTCCTTCCCTCGACACGAAGGGAGCGCATCATGCGCAAGGTCATCATCTGCACGTTCCTGTCGCTGGACGGCGTCATGCAGGCACCCGGCGGTCCGGACGAGGACGCCGGGAGCGGCTTCGAGCACGGCGGCTGGCAGAAGCCGGTGTCCGACGAGGAGGTCGGCGCGGCCGTCGCCGGCTGGTACGAGCGGTCGGACGCGATGCTGCTCGGCCGCAGGACGTACGACATCTTCGCGGCGTACTGGCCGGCCGCCGACCCCGCCAACCCGTTCACCGAGCGGATGAACGGGATGCGCAAGTACGTGGCGTCGCGGACCCTGACCTCCCTGGAGTGGGAGAACTCCACGCTGCTGAAGGGCGAGGTCACCGACGCCGTGCGCGAGCTGAAGGCGTCGGAGGGAGGTGACATCAACGTCGTCGGCAGCGGCGACCTCGCCCAGACGCTCATGCGGCACGGCCTCGTCGACGAGTACCGGCTGACCATCCATCCGGTGATCATCGGAAGCGGGAAGCGCCTGTTCGCCGGCGGAGCGGTCCCCACCGCTCTGGAACCGGTCCGTGTCTCGACGACGAAGAGCGGCACCGTCGTCGGCGTCTACCGGCCGAACGGCGAACCCGGTCACGACAGTTACTAGGCGGCGTGCCTCACACGGTGGCGATCGGGCCCCGTACCCGGTCGCCCTCGACGGTGCGCCACACGGCCGTGACACGGCCCGTCGCCTGCCGCGCCGCGAGCGGGGAGCCGTCCTCCGGCCGCAGGACACGGTGCAGGCGCAGGACCGTGCCCCGGGGCGAGGCGAGGAGCGTGCCGTCCTGGTCGTCGGTGGCCCTGAGGTCGGTGGGCAGGGGGCCCTCGCCCGTGAAGGAGACATCGACCTCGCGGTCGGGGGTGTCGCTGGTGTCCTGGTCCTGGGCCTGCGCCCGGCCCTCGATCAGGGCCGGCAACCGGTCGAGCAGCACCGGGTCGTGGCAGCCGTCGTAGGCCCAGCGCGGTCCCAGCACGCCGTGGTCCATGGTGCCGACGAGTGCGTGCCCGGCGCCGTCGAGGGGAGCGCCGCGGTAGGTCAGGGGCACGAGGTAGGTGACCGGTTCGGCGCCGGAGGTGTCGGTGACCACCAGGAACTCGATGCCGACCTCGCCCCGGGGGTCGTCCAGCCGGAACCCGCCGGCCCGGGACAGCCGCGGGGTGCCCGGTCCGCCCCGGTACCAGGGGCGGGAGGGCAGCCACGTGGCCAGCAGCTCCAGCTTGGTCGGCTTGAGCTCGGTCCGGTGGATGACGGCCATGGTGTGAGGTCCTTCCGCTGACGCCCCTGTGCTACCTGACACCTTCGCATTCCGCGGGCGCCGGAGGGGCGCTGTTCCGGCCCGCACCGGCCGCGGGAGCCGGACCGGCGCGGGCTTCCCCGGGACCGGGGCAACCCCGGCCGCACGCCGGACGTCCTCCCTGCAGAGCGGGACGGACCGACCGCCTGCCGGAGACACGACGGGGACGAGGATGAGCGAGAAGGGCCGCGCCCTGTTCGAGGCGCTGGATCTCGACCAGGACGGGATGCTCACCCGCGAGGAGGTGATCGTCGCGCTGCGCACGAGGGGACCCTCCCTCGCGGCTTCGGGCGTGCTGCCGCTGTGGGGTGTGCAGGACGCCGACGCCTCGTCCGCGCTGTTCGACACGGCGGACCAGAACGGCGACGCGGTCCTGACCGTCGAGGAGTTCACGGCGGTGGTGGACCGCCGTTTCGGCTGGAGCTGACGCCGCCGTCCGCCCCGAACCGGCCCGGGGCCCCGCCGCTTCGTGCCGCCGGCGCGGTCAGGCCGGAGCCGGGGCCGGGCCGACCGGTTCGGTGAGCACGTCCTCCATCGTGACGAAGCCGATCACCTCGCCGCTTCGTCCGCCCGGCCGGCGGGCAGGGCCCGCCCCGATGCGGATGGTGGGCGGGCCCTGCCCGTGCGGACCATTCTGGGGACCGCCGGGGCGCTCGGCCACGAGTGAGCCGGTCCGGTGTGCGCGCGGCGCGCACACCCCGCGCGCAGGGCGCACATGCCGTGCGCCCGGGCCCCGGCCCGGAACGCGGCCCGCCCTCGCATCGCGCCGCCGCGCACCCACATGGCACAGCCCGCCATGGGTACGCGGTCCGGCATGACCGATGACAACACTCCAGAACGCAACGACCGGACCCGTGAGGTGGAACAGGCGGAGGAGGAGCGCGCCGCCGCCCGCCCCTTCAGCTACCCCCACCCGGAGCGGCGCGCGGGCGTGCGCGCCACCCGTCACATCAGCCGCGAGGAGGCCGACGCGGACAGCGTCCCCGGCGTGCCCGGCGGCTACGGCACCACCGGCGGCGGCCAGGCGGGCGGTCGCGCCGCGCCGCGGCCGGGCGGCGAGGACACCGCCGAGGAGTCCGGCGTGACCGACGTCGTCACCGGACGCGCGCCGCGTGACGACCGGAAAGGTGAGGACTCGTAGACACGTACGTCAACAGAGTGCCCGGCCCGGTGCGACCCCGGGTGGCACCCGCCGGTCCGCGGCGACGATACTGGCAGCCGCACGTGCCCCCGTTCCCAGATGGACTCATGCCGACCTCCTCCCCCGCCCGTTTCCCGACCCCCGCCACGGTGTGGCCGGCACGCGGCCGGCACCCGCAGGGCGACGCGCCGGACGTGCTCCGCCGTTCGCTGCAGCAGCGCAAGGACAGCGGGGCGATCGACGACTTCCTCGAGCTGCCCGACGATCCGGCGACACCGGGCGAGCGGGTGTTCGAGGCCCGCTGGCGGGCCGGTGCCGACGTGACCGTGCGCGCCCGGATGAGCGTGCGCCCCGGCCCGGACGACGGACCGGGGCAGGAGTGGCTGCTGATCGCCGAGGCGGAGCAGCCGTGGGACCACGCGTGGCCCTCCCCCACCGGCCTGTTCTGGCCGCAGGAGCCGGACACCGCCTGGGACCGGGACGCCGCCGTGCGCCTGTCGGCGGGCGCGATCAACCCGCTGCCGGAGGACGACAAGGAGACCCGCCGGCTGCTGCGGAACGCGGTGCGCGGCGGCTGGCACATCCACGTGGTCGTGCACGAGGCGATGACGACCGGCGAGCACGGCCGGGTGCCGCTGGCCCGCTGGCTGCCGCCGGGGCTGCGCCACCGCGTGGTGGAGCACCGCGCCGCGCCGCAGCAGCACCGGGGCCTGAACTGGGCCCTGCGCGACCTGGGGGTGCAGGTGCCGCGCGGCGGCGCCGTGGTGCTGCCCGGCAGCCCCGCCCCGGAGGGCTACGAGGCGGAGGACTTCTCCGTGCGGGCCGTGTACCTCGACGGCTCGGAGCCGGCCGACCTGGTCCACGCGGTGAGGCGGTTCGCCGCTCTGCCGGCGCCCCTCCCGGAGGACGCCGGGCCGGCCCTCACCGCCCTGCGGGAGGACTGGCACCTGCTGACGGTCCACGAGGAGCTGGAGCGCCAGCGCGGACTGGTGGCCATGTACGCCGAGGCCCTGGAGGCCATGACCACCTCGCGTGACCTGTACCGCGAGGCCGCCGAGCGCGCCCACGAGGCGCTGGCGGCCTACCAGGAGGCCGGCGAGGTCCCCGCCCCGCGCCAAGCGCCGTCGCAGACACCGGTCGCCTCCCCGTTGCAGCAGCTCACCCGGACGCTGGAGCGCTTCAAGCCCCGGCGTCCGGCCACGGCGCCGCAGGACGGCGAGGGTGCGCAGGCGGAGCGGGCGACGTCCCGGTCCTGAGGTCTCTTCCCGGGGTACGGGTGTCAGCCGTGCCCTCGTGGATACGTGGTGCGTACGGCAGTACGGCCCGCCCCGGGAAGGTCCTCCACGACATGGGCAATCAGCGACACCACTCCCCGACCACGCTCCGCGTCAACGGCAAACCCCACACGCTCACCGTCGACCACCGGCGGGTCCTGCTGGACCTCCTGCGCGAGGACCTCGGCCTCACCGGGGCGAAGAAGGGCTGCGACCACGGCCAGTGCGGCGCCTGCACCGTCCTGGTCGACGGGCGGCGCGTCAACAGCTGCCTGCTGTTCGCGGTCGCCCTCGACGGCTGTGAGGTCACCACCGTCGAAGGGCTCGGCGCCGACGGCGAGGGACCGCACCCCCTGCAGCGGGCCTTCGTGGAACGCGACGCCTTCCAGTGCGGCTACTGCACCCCGGGGCAGATCTGCTCCGCGGCCGGGATGCTCGCCGAGGCGGCGGCCGGCCATCCCTCGCACGTCACCGACCCGGCGGTGCCCTCGGGCGAGCCGGTGGCGCTGGACCGGGAGGAGATCCGGGAGCGGCTGAGCGGCAACCTGTGCCGGTGCGGCGCCTACCCGCGGATCGCCGAGGCCGTCGAGGACGTGATCCCGTGAAGGAGTTCGCCTACGTCCGCGCCGGGAGCGTCGAGGAGGCGACCGCCGCGTACGCCTCCCACACCGGCGCCCGCTACCTGGGCGGCGGGACCAACCTCGTCGACCTGATGAAGCTCGGCGTCGAGACGCCCGCCGCCCTCGTCGACGTCACCCGGCTGCCCCTGGACACAGTGGAGGAACTGCCGGACGGTGCGCTGCGGATCGGGGCCACCGTCCGCAACTGCGACCTCGCGGCCCACCCGCTGGTGCGCGACCGGTACCCGGCGCTGTCCCAGGCGGTGCTCGCGGGCGCCTCCGGCCAGCTGCGCAACGCGGCGACGACCGGCGGGAACCTCCTCCAGCGCACCCGCTGCCCGTACTTCCAGGACCTGTCCAAGCCGTGCAACAAACGCGAGCCCGGCACCGGTTGCGGCGCGCGGGACGGCGTGCACCGGGACCACGCCGTGCTCGGGCATTCCCAGCACTGCATCGCCACTCACCCGTCGGATCTGGCGGTGGCCCTCTCCGCCCTCGACGGGCGGGTCGAACTGCACGGCCCCGGGGGCGCCCGCACCCTTCCGGCCGCGGACTTCCACCGGCTGCCCGGGGACCGGCCCGAGCAGGACACCGAGATCCTCCCCGGCGAGCTGATCACCGGCGTCGTGCTGCCCGCCGCCACGGCCGGGCTCGCCTCGGCCTACCGCAAGGCCCGCGACCGGGCCTCCTACGCCTTCGCCCTCGCGTCCGTCGCGGCCGTGCTGCGGGTGGAGGACGGGGTGGTCGCCCGGGCCGGCCTCGCCTTCGGCGCGATGGCGCACCGGCCGTGGCGGGCGCGGCGGGCGGAGGAGGCGCTCGTGGGGGCCGCTCCGACCGCCGCCGCGTTCGAGCACGCCGTCGACCTGGAACTGTCCGCCGCGCAGCCCCTGCGCGACAACGCCTACAAGGTGCCGCTGGCCCGGAACCTCGCCGTGGACGTGCTGTCCCGGGTGGCGGACGCGGCGCGCGCGAGGAGGACCTCATGACCGGCAGCCTGGGCGCTCCCGCCGAACGCCTGGAGGGGCACGCGAAGGTCGGCGGCACCGCCCGCTACGCCGCCGAGTTCCCGCTTCCCGGCCGGGCCCACGCCTGGCCGGTGCCGGCGGCCGTCGCGCGCGGCCGGGTGACGGGCGTCGGCACGGACGCCGCGCTGGCCGTGCCGGGAGTGCTCGCCGTCCTCAGCCACGAGAACGCGCCACGGATCGCGGAGCCCGACGACGCCACACTCGCCGTGCTGCAGAGCCCGCGCGTCCCCCACCGCGGCTGGTTCGTGGCCCTGGTGGTGGCCGAGACCCTGGAGGCGGCCCGCGCCGGAGCAGCCGCCGTCCGCGTCGACTACGCCGCCGAGGAGCACGACGTCGTCCTCAGCGAGACGCACCCCGGCGCGTACGTGCCGGAGAACGCCAACGCCGGCAACCCCGCCGTGCGCGAACAGGGCGACCCCGGCGCGTTCGCCTCGGCACCCGTCACGGTCGACGTCGCCTACCGGGTGCCGCCCCTGCACAACCACCCCATGGAGCCGCACACCAGCACCGCCCACTGGGAGGACGGCCGGCTCCTCGTGCACACCTCCAGCCAGGGCACCAACGCCGTACGGGCCGCGCTCGCCACGCTGTTCGAGCTGCCGGAGGAACGGATCACCGTCACCGCCGAGCACGTCGGCGGCGGCTTCGGGTCGAAGGGCACGCCGCGGCCGGACGTGGTGCTCGCCGCGATGGCCGCCCGGCACACGGGGCGGCCCGTGACGCTGGCCCTGCCGCGCCGGTACCTGCCGGCCGTCGTCGGCCACCGCGCCCCCACGCTGCACCGGTTGCGGCTCGGCGCCGACACGGACGGCCGCCTGGCGTCCCTCAGCCACGAGGTGACGACCCACACCTCCCGCGTCAAGGAGTTCGTCGAGCAGGCGGCGGTCCCCGCGCGGGTGATGTACGCCTCCGCCCACCTGCGCACCGCGCACCGGGTCGTGGCCCTGGACGTGCCGTCCCCCTCCTGGATGCGGGCGCCGGGCGAGGCACCGGGCATGTACGCGCTGGAGTCCGCCGTGGACGAGCTCGCCGGCGCCCTCGGCATGGACCCGATCGAGCTGCGCGTGCGCAACGAGCCCGACGTCGAGCCCGACAGCGGCATGCCGTTCAGCAGCCGGCACCTGGTCGAGTGCCTGCGCGAGGGCGCCCGGCGCTTCGGCTGGGCCGGGCGCGATCCCCGCCCGGGCGTCCGCCGGGAGGGTGCGCTGCTGGTGGGGACGGGCGTGGCGGCGGCGACCTACCCGGTCATGGCGGCGCCCTCGACCGCGGCGGCCCGCGCCCTGCCCGGCGGGACCTTCGAGGTGCGGATCAACGCCACCGACATCGGCACGGGCGCCCGCACCGTGCTCGCCCAGGTGGCCGCCGACGCGCTCGGGGTGCCGCTGGAGCGGGTGCGCATCGACATCGGCTCCAGCGACCTGCCGTCGGCCCCGCTGGCCGGCGGGTCGTCCGGCACCGCCTCCTGGGGCTGGGCCGTCCACGAGGCCTGCACTGCTCTGGCCGGGCGGCTCGCGGAGCACACCGGGCCGCTGCCCGAGCAGGGCATCGACGTCCGGGCGGACACCCGGGGCGCGGCGGACGCCGAGCCCGACCGGGCGCGGCACGCCTTCGGAGCGCACTTCGCGGAGGTCGCCGTCGACACCGTCACCGGAGAGGTCCGGACCCGCCGGCTGCTCGGGGTGTACGCCGCCGGACGCATCCTCAACGCCCGTACCGCGCGCTCCCAGTTCGTCGGCGGCATGACGATGGGGCTGGGCATGGCGTTGACCGAGGGCAGCACCGTGGACGCGCGGTTCGGCGACTTCACCGAGTCGGACCTGGCGTCGTACCACGTGCCCGCGCACGCCGACGTGGTCTCGGTCGAGGCGCACTGGCTCGACGAGGAGGACTCCTTCCTCAACCCCATGGGCAGCAAGGGGATCGGCGAGATCGGCATCGTGGGCACGGCGGCGGCGATCGGCAACGCGGTGCACCACGCCACCGGCGTCCGCCTCCGCGAACTCCCCCTCACACCCGACCGGGTGCTGGCCGGTCTGCTCGGCCGCCGTACGCCGGACGCGGGCGGGACCGGGTCCGCGGTGAGCGGATCCGGTCCCGTGCGGACGCCGTAGGAGCTATTCCGCGAGGGTGCCCGCCTCGGCCGGCGCGGCCGTCCACTGCCGGGCGGCGATGGGCGCCAGCACGCGGAAGACCAGGGCGACGAGGGACAGCAGCGCCGCGCAGACGGCGACCGCGGCGGCCAGCCACGGCGGGGCGAGGGCCAGGTCCACGGCCCGGGACAGCGACGCGGACGGGAAGGAACTCCCGTACGCCTGGGCCCCGGCCAGCACCGTGGGCACCAGGACCGCCCCGGCCAGCACCAGCGCCACCGGGCGCAGGGCCAGCAGCAGTGCGAGCACCGTGCACAGCACCGACAGGCCGAGGGCGAACGCGTGCATCCGCAGCGACGCGTCCCCGCGGTCGAGCGGGAAGTGGACCACGGCGCACGCGGCCAGGGCCAGGGCGGCGAGCCAGCCCGACCAGGACACGAACCGGCCGAGCCGGTCCGCCGCACGCTCCTCGCGCGGCATCGCGGGCGTCGGGGGCGCCGCGACGGCCGCCTGGGCGCGTGCCGCACGCCGGCCCGCCTTCGCGGGCTTGGTGGGGGCCGGTTCGCCGCCCGTGCGGGACGGCCCGGCGGGCCTGCGGCCCTCGCGGTCCAGGCGTTCGAGACCCAACCGGTCGATCAGTTCGACCAGTTCGCCGACGGACCGGCCGGTGGCGGCCGCGCGCAGGGCCTCCTCGCGGACGTGGGACTCCTGCGGCTCCTTGTGCAGCAGGGTGACCAGCCGGGTCACCTCCTCCACCGGACGGTGGGCGGCGGCGGCCCGGATGGCCTCGTCCGCGCAGTCCGCGTCGCGCGGCGGCTTCGTCAGCAGCGCGATGAGCCGGGAGACGTCCTCCACGGGCCGGGTCACACCGGCCGTGCGCAGCGCGTCGACCTTGGCCTGCGTGTGGTCGGGCGACTCCTCCAGCGAGGTGATGAGGTCGACGACCTCCTCCAGCGGCCGGTCGGCCACGGCGGCGTGCACGAGGTCGCTGACCGCGTCCCCGTAGGGCGCACCGCCCACCGGGCCGGTGCCGGGCCTGAGTTCGACCGGGTTGTCGTCGAGGGAGCGGATGACGAACGGCCGGGGGCGCGGTTCGCCGGTCTCCTCGGCGCCGGGTGCCGGGTGCTGCGCCGCCTCGTGCGCGGCGGCGTCGGGCTCGGCGGACGGCCGGTCCGGCACGGCCGCGGACCGGTGCTCCGGCTCCGTACCGACCGTCCCGTCGGCGGCGGGGGCGGGCCCGGCCTGCGCGTGGTCCGGCCAGTCCGGGCCGGGCGGGGCCGGAGGTGCCTCCGCCGGGTCGAACCAGTCCTGGAGGGGAGGTGCGGGGGGCGCCGGTGGCGGGTCGGGCAGGTCGGTCCGGTCCACGCCCGGCGGGGCGGCACCCGGCTGGACGTGGGCGGCGACCGCCGGCTGCGGGGGCGCGGCCGGGTGGAAACCCGGGGCCACGGGCGGCGGGGCCGGGTAGCCGGCCGGCGGCGGTGCGTAGGTCCCGTACGGGCCGGGGGCGGGCTGCTGCACGCTCGTCTGCGGAACCCGGTACGCGCCGGTGGCGGCAGTGGTCTCGGCGGACGGCTGAGCGGGCCCGTTCGGCTCGCCGGGTATGGCAGGTTCGTTCGAGCGGGGTGATGAAGAGCAGGTGGTCATACTCGCCTCCGTGGGATGAGTGCGGCCGCTCCTGCGCCCCCCGTCGTGGGACGAGCGACGTTACGTGGACCATTACTAGGCGCACGTGTCACGCGGTGCCACTCGGGTGGGCCACCGGGATGACACCCGCGCACGGGGAGGTCCGCCGACGGGCCGACATGTCGGGCCGGGCCGCAATACAGGCGCCGGAAACGGGAATCCAGGAAGGGACACCCCGTGTCGCGGCATGCCATGAGGAGGGCGAACCCGTGGAGACGACCACACTGGTGATCATTCTGGCCGCTGTGCTCGCGGCCGTCGTCCTGGCCTTCGCCGTCGGCATCCTCGTGCGGCTGGTGCGGACCCGGCGCGATCTGCGGCGCGCGGGACTGCCCGCGGGTCCGCGCTGGGTCTTCTGGGGTGCGCTGCTCTATTTCGTGCTGCCCGTCGACCTGGTGCCCGATCCGGTGTACCTGGACGACATCGGTGTTCTGCTCCTTGCTCTGCGCACTGTCCGCGGCTCCCTCGGCGAACGGGAGCGCAGTACGGATCACCGGCCGGACCGGCTTCCGGCCCGATGACTACGGAAAGTAAGGAAACCAACCACCCGTTCGATTCGTATAAGTCTCTGGAAGCCGATTCCCGTCGGCGGGACGGGGGTTCACGCCCGCGTTCCGCCGACAGGCCGGCGCAGCACCGACGAGGGAGAGACGATGCAACCGTTCGCGCTCAACTACGCGCGCCCGGCAGTGGAGTTGGACGCTGCCATCCCGTACGTGTACGACGCCGGACAGCAGTTGAACGTGCTCCGTGACGGCCGGGTCGCCGCCTGCGACTTCGCCCTGCTGCGGGAGTTCGGCACCACGACGTCCACCGCCGGTTCCAAGACGCACTTCGACGACTGATCACGGGCCGCGAAGATGACCGTACTGATCCTCACCTGTGAGGAGGACGTCACCGCGGACATGGTGGTCGTCCACCTGAACGCGACGGGGGTGCCGGTGGTCCGGATCGACCCCGCCGACTTGACCCGCGGGGTGGCCCTGTCCGGTGAGTACGTCCACGGCCGGTTCCGCGGCCATCTGTCCGCCGGGGGGCGGCTGGTGAGTCTGGCAGGGCTGCGGTCGGTCTGGGTGCGCCGCCCGGGTGCCCCGGCCGGGAACGCCGAACATCCGTCCGCCTGGCTGACCGAGGAGGCCTCCCAGGCCCTCTACGGCATGCTGCGGGGCACGAACGCGCGCTGGATGAACGATCCGGACGCGGCCCGCCGGGCCCGGCACAAGCCCTGGCAGCTGCGGCTGGCCCAGCAGTGCGGCCTGCCGGTTCCCGCGACGCTGATCACGACGTTCCCGCGCGCCGCCCGGGAGTTCGCCGAGCGCTATCCGGACCTGGTGGTGAAGCCGGTGTCGGGCGCACATCCGCAGGACCCGCCCCGCGCGGTGCCGACCAGCCGGGTCGCACCCGACACGGACTTCGCCGCGGTCGCGTTCGGGCCGACGCTGCTGCAGCGGCGGATCGGCAAGCGGGCCGACATCCGGCTGACCGTGGTCGGCGAACGGATGCTGGCCGCCCGCAAGGAGACGGCGCGGGACGCCGATCCGGACGAGGTCGACGTGCGGTTCGCGGCGCCTGGCTCCCCGTGGCGTCCCGTGGAGGTGCCGCCGTTCATCGGGCCGGGCGTCGACGCGTACATGCGCGAGGCCCGACTGGCGTACGGGGCCTTCGACTTCGTCGAGGACGCGGACGGTGACTGGTGGTTCCTGGAGTGCAACCAGTCGGGTCAGTTCGGGTTCGTCGAGGTCGAGACGAACCAGCCGATCGCCCGCGGCATCGCCGAGTGGCTGGCACGCCCGCTCCCCGTCGTGCCGTCGCAGTTCAACGGCTCGTCCACGACGGTCCGTTGACACCGGGGCCGGGCCGACACCCGGGTTCGTCCGCGAGGCGGGGCAGCGTGTACCGGCGCGGCCGGGGGGATCACTGGGGGCGCGGACCCGGCAGCATGCCCGCGCGCTGCCAGCCCGTGCCCGGGGAGTGGGGGCGGTCGTAGCCGAGGGACTGCGAGGGCCGCATGACCAGCTCCAGTTCCCTGCTCACACGTTCGGCCTCGCGGCGCACCTGTCCGGGGACGTCGCCGCGCTCCGCGATGAGTCGGTCGTAGATGGGGGAATCCTGGAACACCCGTCAACGTGCCTTTCTGCTCGTCGGCTCCGTACGGGGCCGAGACTGCGAGTGTAGGCGGCGGGACGTGCCGGAGTGTGAATTCCGGGGGATGACTTGACGCAGACCGGACATCCGTGGCGGGGCGAACGCCCGGGCCCGCGACGGAACATCAGGCTCCGGTGGTGGATCCCGGACGGACGATCATCAGGACGGTGACCGTCGCCCAGAGCAGGTTGAAGAGCCCGGTGAACATGGCGAGTTGCGCGGTGTCGCCGTGCTCGACGGTCTGCTCGCCCCGGAGCCGGCCGAGGAGTTCCTCCTGGCGGGGCAGGACGAAGGCGAGCAGGACGCCGGCGGCCCCGGCCGTGAGCGCGATGGAGGTGACGAGCCATCCGCTGCCCAGGACGCCCATGGCGGCACCGGTGGCGAGGCCGAGCACCGGCACGGTCAGACCGACGGCGGCGTACACGCGGCAGATGCGGTGCAGCAGGGCGACGGTGCCGACCGCGGCTGCGTCGGGGGCGCCCGTGGCTTCGGCGGCGGGCACGGCGCGGCGGGCGGCCGGCGGGAACATGCTGGCCGCGACGGTCACGGGACCGATGGCGACGATGGCGGCCAGGACGTGGAGGGACAGCAGGAGCTTGGTCACCGGGACTCTTTCCATGGATGCGATCAACGGTGCCGGGCCCACGCTAGGCAGCGCGGCCGTGATCGCCCAGGGGCGGGAAAGACAGCTTCCCACGGATTCCCGCCAGCACCGCCGGCCTGGTACTTCCCCCAGGGACCGGCTCAGGATGCTGTCCGGCCTGGTCTCGCGCGGGTGGCGGGAATCCGCCTAGGGTGGCCGCCATGCACTCCGTGGCGATCCTGGTTCTCGACCGAGTGGTGCCGTTCGACATGGCGGCCCCCCAGCAGACGTTCGCCTGGACCCACCTGCCGGACGGGCGGCCCGCCTACCGGGTGCGGCTGTGCGCGGAGACACCGGAGGTACGCGCCGACGGCGGTTACACCCTGCGCATCGACCGGGGTCTCGAGGCGCTGGCGGAGGCCGACACCATCATCGTGCCGGGCTGCTCACCGCAGGCCGACCCGCCGTCCGCCCGGGTGCTGGCGGCGCTGCGGGAGGCGGCCGCGGCCGGTACGCGCATCGCCTCGGTGTGCGTGGGCGCCTTCGTGCTGGCGGAGGCCGGCCTGCTCGACGGGCTGCGCGCCACGACGCACTGGGTGGCCGCGGCGGAACTGGCCCGCCGGTTCCCCGCGGTCGAGGTGGAGCCGGACGTGCTGTACGTCGACAACGGGCAGATCCTCACCTCGGCCGGGGCGGCCGCCGCGCTGGATCTGTGCCTGCACATGGTCCGGCGGGACTGGGGCTCGGCCGTCGCGGCGAGCATCGCCCGGATGTCGGTCATGCCGCTGGAACGGGAGGGCGGGCAGGCTCAGTTCATCGTGCACGCGCATCCGCCCGTGCCCCGCGGGTCGGCACTGGAACCGGTGCTGGAGTGGATCGAGGACAACCTGGCGCACGAGGTGACACTGGCCACACTGGCGGCGCGGGCGGGGATGAGCGAGCGCACCTTCGGCCGCCGCTTCCGCGAGCAGACCGGCACCACTCCCCTGCAGTGGCTGCTGCGGGCGCGAGTGCGGCGGGCGCAGTACCTGCTGGAGAACACCGACCACTCCGTGGAGCGGATCGCGCGTCAGGCCGGGTTCGGCTCCCCCACGGCGTTCCGCGAGCGGTTCCGCAAGGTGGCGGGGACCACGCCGTACGCGTACCGCACGGCGTTCCACGGGAAGACCACCGCCCCGGCGGTCCCTTCCTAGGGCCGCCGGGGCGGGACACGCGGTGCCGCCGTCCCTCGTCGCCGTCAGCCCACCAGCTTCAGCCCGTTGTCCCCGTCCGCGTCCGCCGCGTCGGGCCTGCCCTCGGTGAGCAGCAGGACATCCGCCTTCGCGATGGCATCGCTGATGTCGGACGTCCCCATCATCACGCACAGCGTGTAGCTGACGTCGTCCAGTTCGCGTGCCGCCGACGGCACGTGCCTCTCCGCCTGAGCGATCCTCAGCGACGCGTACCGCGTCAGCAGCTCCCTGACGATCTTCCGGTCCGGTACCAGCACGTAAGCGCCCCTCTCTCTTTCCGCTGCGTATGCCCGAACCGCACACATCCATTCACACGTTTTTCGCACCTGAGGCGGATATGACGAGAACTGATCGGACGCGGGGAGGGCTCGGCTGAGCCGGCCGCCGTCCGGGACCACCATCCGGTCCGCGCCCTGCACCGCGGACAGGCCGCGGGCCACGACGAACGGGGTGCGCCCGCGCAGCAGCCGCAGGACCTTGCCCTCCGGGCCGCGGGCCGGGGTGACCAGCAGAGGGCGGTTCATTTCGGTCAAGGCAGTGTCCCCCGGTCGCCGGCCGCGGCGTCAGGGCGAGGCCGGCGGCGCCCGGCTGCCGGCGCCGGGGCGGAGGTGGCCGCCCTCGGTGGCGACCAGGACGTCCCCGCCGCGCCCGGGTCACCCCACCGCGACCCGGACCACGGACCTGACGACCCGGCTGACGGGACCACGGACGGACGCCTACCGCTTCCGGGTGCCATCGAGCTGCGAACCGGCCGCCCGGGGGGCATGGTGGGGCTATGGACGGTCAACCCCCTGTGGTCGTACAGCCGCCCGCGACGGACGGCGGACGGCTGGTGACCATCCACGGCGAGCGCATGGGCGTCGCCTACAGCCTGTTCGACGTGCTCGACCTGGTGCACCGCGAGGGCCTGCCCAGCACCGACACGGCCGTGGACGACACCGAGCTGATCGAGTGGCAGGGCGGCGGCCCGTACGACTGGAACAGCGGAGCGGCCGAGGAGAGCTGAGCCGCCGTACGGCAGCCCGTGCCGTACGCTGCCCGAAAAGGGCTCTTTACCCCCTTTCGGGAGGTTTCTCATGGTCTCGCGTCTCAACCCGTACCTCACCTTCAACGGCGAGGCCCGGCAGGCGATGGAGTTCTACCAGGAGGTCTTCGGCGGCACGCTGGACCTCAACAGCTACGGCGCCTTCGGCCAGGCCGACGCCCCGAACGCCGACAAGATCATGCACGGCATGCTGCAGACCCCGAGCGGCTTCACCCTGATGGGCGCCGACAACCCGCCCGGCATGGAGTCCGAGCAGGGCAGCCCCTTCTCCGTGAGCCTGAGCGGCGACGACGAGGCCGAGCTGCGCGGGTACTGGGAGAAGCTGTCCGAGGGCGGCTCGGTGGCGGTCCCGCTGGAGAAGCAGATGTGGGGCGACGTGTTCGGCATGTGCACGGACCGCTTCGGCGTCCCGTGGATGGTCAACATCAGCGGCTCCGAGGGCTGAGCCGCGCTGCCGGGGGTCAGGAGCCGGTGAGGACGACGAGCTGCTGCGTCGCCCTGGTCATGGCGACGTAGCGGTCGACCGCTCCCCCGGTGCCCGTGCCCTGCTGCTCCGGGTCGACCAGCACCACGAGGTCGAACTCCAGCCCCTTGGACAGTGCCGGGGTCAGCGACCGGACCCGGGGGGGACGCCGGCCGGAACGCCGGGTCGCCGATGACGCAGGCGATCCCCTCGGGGTGTCCCGCCAGCCAGGTGCCGAGGATCGGTTCCAGCTCCGCGGTCGAGCCGTGACGGACGGGGACCCCGCCGCGACGGACGGACGTCGGCACGTTGGCGTCCGGCAGCACCGCGCGGATGACCGGCTCCGCCTCGGCCATGATCTCCTCGGGCGTGCGGTAGTTGATGCTCAGCGCGGCCGTCTCGATCCGGTCCAGGCCGACCCGCCGCAACCTCTCCCGCCACGACTCGGGGAAGCCCTGCCGGGCCTGGGCACGGTCCCCGACGACGGTGAAGCTGCGGGAGGGGCAGCGCTGCAGCAGCATCTGCCATTCCGCGTCGGTCAGTTCCTGCGCCTCGTCGACGACGATGTGCGCGAACGGCCCGGCGAGCCGGTCCGGGTCGGCGGTGGGCAGGCCGCTGTCGTCGACGAGGGAGTCGCGCATGTCCTGCCCGTGCAGCATCACCAGCACGCCCTCGCCGTCGTCGTAGGTGTGGGCGTGCAGCAGGTCGTCCACCACGTCGGCCATGCGCTCCCGCCGGACTGCGAGGGCCGCCTCCCTGCGCCGCTCGCGCCGGGAGGCGTGCGGGTCGCCGAGCCGCCGGCGTGCCGCGTCGAGGAGCGGCAGGTCGGACACGGTCCAGGCCTTCGGGTCCTGCCGCTCCAGCGTGCGCACCTCGTCCCGGCCGAGCCAGGGGGCGCACAGTCGCAGGTAGGCGGGGACCGTCCACAGGTCGCCGACCACGTCGGCCGCCTCCAGGACCGGCCAGGCCCGGCCGAAGGCCGCGGCCAGCTCGCGGTCCCTCGCCAGGTGTGCACGCACCACCTCGGCCGCGACGTCGCCGTCATGGCGACCGGCCAGGATCGTGAGCAGTTCCTGCCAGACCTGCTCCCGTGCCTCGTTGTGCGGCGTGCCGGGTTCCGCCGCCCCGAACGCGGCGGCCCAGTCGGCGGCGTCCACGTGGACGTCGGACCACGGTGTGGTCACCGTCAGGGTGCCGGTGGGTGGTTCCTCGTAGAAGCGGACGGCCGTCTCGACAGCCCGCACCATGTCCGCTGAGGCCTTCAGCCGGGCCGCCTCCGGGTCGCTCTCCTCCCCCGCCGCGGCCCCCTCGGCGACGAGGTCGCGCAGGATGCAGGTCTGCACGCCCTCCTCGCCGAGGCCGGGCAGGACGTCGGATACGTACGACAGGTAGGGCCGGTGCGGCCCGACGAACAGGACGCCGCCCCGGCGGTGCCGGGCCAGTCGCGGGTCGGAGTGGAGCAGGTAGGCGGCGCGGTGCAGGGCCACGACGGTCTTGCCCGTGCCGGGCCCGCCGTCGACGACGAGGGCGCCCCGGGAACCGGCGCGGATGACGGCGTCCTGGTCGGCCTGGATCGTGCCGAGCACGTCCCGCATCCGGGGCGAGCGGTCGGCGCCCAGGCCGGCGATGAAGGCGGACTGGTCGTCGAGCGCGGCGTGGCCGCCGAGGGCGTCCGGGGTGAACACCTCGTCCCAGTAGTCGCCGATCCGGCCCCGGCTCCAGCGGTAGCGGCGGCGGGCGGCCAGGCCCATGGGGTTGGCGTGGGTGGCGCCGAAGAACGGCTCGGCGGCGGGGGAACGCCAGTCGACCAGCAGCCGGCGCCCCTCGCTGTCCGTGAGGCCGAGCCGCCCGACGTACACGGGTGCGGAGCCGTCGTCGGCGACCATGCGCCCGAGGCACAGGTCGAGGCCGAAGCGCCGCAGGGTGCGCAGCCGGGCGGTCAGCCGGTGGATCTCGGCGTCCCGGTCCATGGCCTGACGGCCCTTGCCGCCGGGCGCCCTGCGTTCGGCCTCCAGACGCACCGACAGCTCGGTGATCGACTGCTCCAGGCAGTGGGCGAGGGCGGTGAAGTGGCGCTCGTCGTCCGCGATCAGTTCCGGTCGGGTCTTGTGCGCGAGGCGGTCGGGGAGATCGAACGCGCTCGTGGTCGCAGGGGTCACGTCATGCTCCCGTTTCCGCAGGTCATCGGCTCAGGCCGGACATTGTGCGGGAAGCGGGGGGCCTTGCCGCAAGGCCCCCCGTGGGCTATACCTTGAGAGTGGCGAGGAGAGGGCTCCTCGCCTTTTCCGTTGCCCACCCCTCCCCGTCCGCCGACCGTCCGCGTGTGTCAGGCTCTCCTCCCAGGCACTGGGAAAGGCGGCGGCATGCGCATAGGACTGCTCGGCACCGGACCATGGGCGCAGATGGCCCACGCACCCGCTCTGCGCGGACACGACGGGCTGGACTTCGCCGGTGTGTGGGGCCGTCGGCCGGAGGCGGCGAAGGAACTGGCGCAACGGCACGGTGTGCGGGCCTACGACGACGCGGACGAGCTGTTCGCCGACGTGGACGCGGTCGCCGTGGCCCTGCCGCCCGAGGTGCAGGCCGCACTGGCGGTGCGGGCGGCGCGGGCCGGGTGCCATCTGCTGCTCGACAAGCCCCTCGCGCCGACGGTGGAGCAGGGGCGGGCCGTGGTCGAGGCGGCGCGGGCGGCCGGCGTGGCCTCGGTCGTGTTCTTCACGACCCGCTTCCAGCCGGAGCCGCGGGCCTGGATCGAGGAGCAGGCGGCGGTGCCGGGCTGGTTCACCGGCCGCGCGCAGTGGCTCGGGGCGGTCTTCACCGGTGAGAGTCCCTTCGCGACGCCGTGGCGGCGGGAGAAGGGCGCGCTGTGGGACGTGGGCCCCCACGCCCTGTCGGTGCTGCTTCCGGTACTGGGCGACGTGCGGCGCGTGACGGCGGCGGCGTACGGGCCCGGGGACACGGCGCACGTCGTCCTCGACCACGCCGGTGGCGCCTCCAGCACCCTCACGCTCAGCCTGACGGCACCGCCCGCCGCGGCCGGTGCCGCCGTGGAACTGCGGGGCGAGGCGGGCGTGACGCTGCTGCCGGAGAGCTCCGACGGCGCGGTGCCCGCCCTGCGGCGCGCCGCGGACGCCCTGCGCACCGCGGCGCGGACCGGCCGTCCCGACGCGTGCGACGCGGCGTTCGGCCTCCGCGTCACCGAGATCCTCTCGGAGGCGCAGGAGTTGCTGAACGGCGACTCGCTCCGGTCGGCCGCCGGCTGAGGGATCTGCCGTGAGGGGGAGCGCGCCGGGTGAACACGGCCCGGTCGCGCTCCCGTCATCGGTGTCTCAGGTCCGTCAGGCGGTGCGCGGCGGATCGAAGTTGAGCCGCTCCTTCACCACCGGATAGCCGGCCTCGGCGAAGTGGGCCGCCATGGGGGCGTTGCCCCGGTCCGTGGCGGCGGCGACGAACTGCGCACCGCGCTCGACGAGGAAGTGCGTGCACTCGGCGAGGAGGTCGTAGGCGTAGCCGTGCCCCCGCTGCTCGGGCAGGACGCCGATGAAGCCGACGCACGGACCCGACGGGTTGTGCGCCGGGATGTGGATGCCGACCGGCTCGCCCTCGGCGGTGTGAGCCACCTGCCACCACTCGCGCGGTGACGGGCACCAGTGGAAGAAGTCGAGCTCCTCCTGCGCCGCGCGGTCGAGTCCGCCCTGCTCGATCGCCTTCAGCGCGTGGGCGTCGAGGGTGGCGGAGTGGATGCGGCGCAGCGCGTCGAAGAAGACGGCGTCGTCCGGTTCGGCACGGAAGGTGAGGCGCCCGGGCCGCTCGGGCAGGCCGTCGGCGGGCGTCCAGCGGTACAGCAGGCGTTCGACCAGCAGTTCGTAGCCGGCAAGGCGGGCGGCGGTGGCGCGGGTCCGGGCCGCGGCGCGCAGGGCGGGGTCGTCGCGCCAGCGGGCGGGCAGGTTCACTTCCAGTTCGACCTGCCAGGGCGCCGAGCGCAGCAGGGCCGCGCCCGCGTCCTCCTCGCCCTCGGCCACGTCGAACCAGTTGAGGTTGAGGGGTTCGGTGTCGTCGGGGCCGCCCCACCAGGCGCCGCGGGCGACGACACGGCCGTCGCGCAGGGCCACCCGCTTCCAGTCGGGGCGGTGCCGGGTGCGCCGGTGGCCCTCCCGGGCGCCCAGCGGGTCGGGCAGGGTGTCGAAGAGTGCGGCGTCGCTCGCGTCGAGCGCGCGGATGACCGGGTCGGTCATGGATGTCCTCCGGGACGGTGCTGCGTGGAGCGCTCCCGGGGATCGGTCACTGCACGCCGGGACTGCGGGGAGGGAGCGCGGGGGTCGGTGTGAACGGCACGGCTCTGCCCTCCTTCTGCTGGTCTCGGGGCGTGGTGCGGGCCACGTTACGCAATCGCTGCGGGGCCGTCCATCGCATTACGGCGAAGCTCAACTGGCCCTTAAGAGCGGCTCAAGGCAGCCTCAGCAGCCCCAAGTCCCCCCTCCTTTCACGGGATTTCCCCCGGCACACGGGTTGGCGGCCGGGGAGTGCGTCCGTAGCATCCCGACCCGAGAACGGGCATGAGAGCGCTCTCATGCCGCCCCGTTTCCACAGGAGGCCCCCCACATGACTCCTCGTCACCAGCGTCCCCTCAGCCGCCGCACGCTCCTCGTCGGCATCGGCGGTGCAGCCGTCGCCGTCCCCGCGGCCGCCGCGCTGGCCCCCCACGCCCTCGCGGACACCGTCCCGCGCACGCCCCGGGCCGCGGGCGCGCTGCCCCTCACCCTGGTCAACGACAGCGGCTCGTTCGGCAACGCCGACGTGCACGTCTACGTCGTGGGCAACGCCGACGGCCGCCAGGTGCGGCTCACACCCGACGGCACCCTGGCCCCCGTCGCCCTGGCCGACAACGGTCCCGACGGCTTCACCGACTACGCGATCGGCCTGGCCGGCAGCGGCGAGACCCGGCTGTCCCTGCCCTACATGTCGGGCCGCATCTACGTGTCGCTGGGCGCCAAGCTCAAGTTCAAGGTCGTCGCGGACGGAGCCGGCAACCCGGCCCTGCAGTACCCGGCCGGCTGGGTGTCCTCGGACCCCAACTACCCCGTGCTGCACGACTGCGCGGAGTTCACGTACAACGCGTCGGGCATGTTCTGCAACACGACCATGGTCGACATGTTCAGCGTGCCGCTGAGCATCAGGCTGACCGGCGCCGGGGACCAGACGACGGGCACGCTGCGCGAGGGCGGCCGCGCCGCCGCCTTCGACGCCGTGCGCCGGGTCCCGGAGTTCGAGCGGCTCGTGGTGGACGACACGCGTGTCATCGCGCCCGGCCACGGGCTGGACGCCGGGCTGTTCCCCAAGGACTACCTCGCTCCGTACATCGACGAGGTGTGGAGCACGTACACCGGCCGCGACCTGAAGGTGACCACCAACGCGGGTACGTTCACCGGTCGCGTGCGCGGTGAACGGTTCTCCTTCACCGGCCCCGCCGAGGTCTCCTTCGGCAAGCCGTCCACGCGGGACGTCCTGTTCTGCGACGGCGCGCTCGCCGCGCCCAACGACGGGACGACCGGTCCGGTGGCCGCGATCCTGGGCGCCGGGTTCAACCGGTCCACCCTCCTCGCCTCCGCCGCGCAGCCGACGACCGATCCGGCGGCCTTCTACGGAACCGGCCTGACCAACCACTACGCCAAGGCCATGCACGCGGCCGCCCGGGACGGCCGCGCGTACGGTTTCGCCTTCGACGACGTGGCCGACTTCGCCTCGTACATCCAGGACACCGCACCCACCGGCTTCCGGCTGACGCTCACGCCCTTCTAGAAGCCGTCGTCAGGACCGTTATAAGCCGTCGTCAGGACCGTCGCCGGGCCCGGCACGGCCGTCACGCGTGAGGGCCCGGCGTGCGGTGGACGGTCCGGCGTTGCAGCGTGGTGGTGTGAGCGGAGCACGTGTCCGGCTGCCGCCGCGCCGGGAGCGGGACGGGGACCGGCGCGGCTGGCTGCGCGGCGCCCCGCCGCCCCTGTGGGCGCGGGTGCTGCCGTCGGCGCTGCTGGTCGTGGTGTGCGTGGCCGAACTGGTCAGCCCGGAGCCGCTCGACATCGGCTTCCTGCTGGGCGCCATCCCCCCGCTGGCCGTCCTGGCGCACGGACCGCTGCTGACGGCGGTGCTGGGGACGCTGGCGGTGCTGGTGCTGACCACCCCGGTGTTCGCGCTCGACGATCCCGGCAACACCGATCTGCTGACGGTGTGCTTCGTCTCGCTGCTGAGCGTGCTGCTGTCGTTCGTCCGCAGCAGACGCGACGCCCAACTGGTCACCGAGCGGACGGTCGCCGAGGCCGCGCAGCGGGCCGTCGTGCCGCCGCTGCCGGAACGGGTCGGGGCGGTGCGCTGTGCCGGGCTGTACCGGGCCGCGCAGCGCGGCACGCTCGTCGGGGGCGACTTCTTCGACGTGCGGGCGGGCCCCTACGGCGTGCGGGCGGTCATGGGGGACGTGCAGGGGCACGGCCTGTCGGCCGTCGCCACGGTCGCCTCGCTGCTGGGCGCCTTCCGCGAGGCCGTGCTCGACCAGCCGGACCCGGGGGCCGTCGCGGCGCGGCTGGACCGGAGGCTGACGGTGGACTCCGCGGACGACCCGAACGCCGAGCTGTTCGCCACGGCGCTCCTGCTGGACTTCTCCGCCGACGCGCGGACGGTGCACGTCGTGGCGTGCGGGCAGTCCGGGCCGCTGCTGCTGCGGGACGGCGGGGCGCGGGAGCTGGACGTCGAGCCGGGCACCCCCCTCGGTCTGGGACTGGCGGGGGCCGTCCCGCCCGAGGTGGTCACCGTGCGGCTGCGTCCCGGGGACCGGCTGTTCCTGGCCTCGGACGGGGTCACGGAGGCCCGGGACGCCTCCGGGGCCTTCTATCCGCTGGCCGAGCGGCTGCCGGTCCTGGCCCTGGAGGATCCGTGGGCCCTGGCCGAGCTGGTGTGGTCCGACCTGCTGCGGCACTGCCCGGACGTGCAGGACGACGTCACGATGCTGGTGCTGGCGCCCGAGCCGGGGGCGCCCGAGCGGTGAGGCCGGTCCGACCGTGCCGTGACACGAAGCGGCCGGCGGGGGGGGCCCCCCCCGCCCCCCGGGACCTGGTGGGGGTGCTCCACGTGGCGCGGTGCCGGGGGCCCGGGCGGGGGGGCACCCACGCGGCCCGCCCGCCCGGTCGGCGCTACCAGCGGTGTTCGACCTGGTCCTTGATGCGCCGGTCGT